>JBAWVC010000199.1:0-4163 GCA_037147455.1 Verrucomicrobiota bacterium
GGATATTTTCTATGTTCTGGAGATTCTGCGCTGTGCTCCCGGGGATCTCTGTGGTTGAAATGGCGGGAGCGATGAAAGTCCATCCCGCGATTCATTTTCTGTGGAAGAATGCCATGCGCCTCGTGCTGGTGCTGGTTTTTGTCGGGATACCCGGGGCAGCGCTGTATTTGCGCAACGCGGGGGTCGGGTTCGGCGCGAAGGAAGCCCTGGCGCGCGCGCTCGGCACCAACGCCATTGAGGTCTCGATCGGAAGGCTGGCGCTCGATCCTTTCGCGGGGTTGCTCGCGCGGGACATCGCGATTCGGGACCGCGACCAGGGCGGGCACCTCATCGCCAGGGTCAGCAGCATCGCGCTCTCACTCAATCTGAGCGAACTCGTGCGCGGCCGCGTCATCGTTGACAGGCTCTCGCTGCAGAATGCCGGCGTCTCGATTCCGGTCGGGAGTTCGGTGTCCGCTCAGCGGATCGACGCCCAGGGGGTTTACGCCGAGGTCATTTTTCTTGGCGACCAGCTTCGCCTGAGCCGGTGCGAGGGCGTTGTCGAGGGGATCCGGGTCGAACTGTCCGGGCATTTTCTGAACCCGTCCTCGTTGAACCTCAAGCCCGCGCAGTCCGCGAATGGCGGCGGCGCAACTCCGGAGTTCATCGAGAAGGCCCTCGGCGAGATTGCGGCGATCGGATTCCCCGACGGACCCCCGACGCTTCATGCGACGCTGGAGGCGGATTTCGCCAAGCCGGATTCGCTCCGGGTTGACAACTTCCTCCTCCATTCTGGTAAAGTTGTCGGGAAAGGCTGGGGGCTCCAGGCGGCCGAAGTTCACGGCCAATACGCGGAGAGCAACCTGAGGATCTCTCGCCTGTATCTGCGGGATGCCCGGGGCTCGCTCGAAGCTTCCGTCGATTGGTCCAAACGCGACGGCACGCTGGATGGGGCCGTGCTCTCGACCCTCGATCCGGGGCCGTTTCTGCGGATCTTCGCCGGCAAGAACGAAGCCTTGAGGGGCCTGGTTTTTTCGAAGCCTCCCCAGGTGGAGGCGCGGATCGTTGTCGAGGCCGGATCCGGCAAGCCGGAGGTCCGGGTCACCGGCATGGCGTTCGCTCCGGCTCTCGCGTTCAAGGGCGCGGAATTCCGCGATGCCGGATGCCACTTCGCCTGGAAGGACGGAGTCCTGTATGCCCGCGACGTGAAGGTCTCCGCCGGGCGCGGGACATTGACCGGAAAGCTCTGGGCGGGCCCGGGGGATTTCCGGCTCACCGCCAGGAATTCCATCACGCCGACTTCGATCCTGGGGCTCTTTGACGCGAACACGCGCGAGTTCCTCTCCAAGATGGAATTCGACGACCTTCCGGACATCACGGTCGCGCTTCATGGGACGAAGCCCGATTTTGCCAGCATCCGCGGAAAGGGCCACCTCAAGCTCGGGCGCTCGGCCATGCGGGGAAGCTGGATGGACGGCGCCGAATCGGATTTTGAAATCGGCGACCGTTGCGTGACCTACCGCGATTTTTTGGTGAAGATCGGGACCGGGCGAGGCAGCGGCACATTCGCCTACGATGTCGGCCAGCAGGAGTCGAGGCTCAACGGCATCCGCTCGACACTCGTTCCCGCCGACGTCCTGATGTGGATCGATCCCAAAATTGCGGAATCGGTGAGGCCCTACCGTTTCCGGGTTCCGCCTTCGGCCACCGTCGAGGGCAAGGTCCATCTCAAGGACCCCACGAAAAACAACCTCGTGATCCGCGTCGAATCCGCCGAGGGGCTCGATTACGACCTGCTCCGCCGGACGCTGCATTTCGGCAGGACTTCCGGGGTGGTGAATGTCGTGGGCTCGCAAGTTACCGCCGATATCCGCAAGGCCGCGCTCATGGAAGGGGAGGTCGCGCTCAAGGCGGTCGTCTCGATCGACCCCAAAGACCCGACCTTCACCTCGGACGTGAAAATCGCCCGCGTCAATTTCGCGCGCCTCACCAAGCTCTATTTCGGCTACGAGAGCTCCAAGGGCGTGATCAGCGGCAACTTTAAATTCCGGGCCCGGATGAACGAGGAAAAACTCATGCGCGGTGCGGGGAGCATCCGCGTCGAAGACGGCAACGTCTTCGCCATTCCGATCCTCGGGCCGTTCTCCGAAATCCTGGCCACGGTTCTCCCCGGCGTGGGATACCAGAGCGCGCGCCTCGCGACCGCCGACTTCACGGTCGCGAACGAGATCATCAACACCAAAAACCTGGTGATCGAGGGGGCGGGGTTCAGCATGTTCGGCTCGGGCGACATCCATTTTATGACGAGCCGGCTCGACATGAGCATGAGGCTCAACGCCAAGGGCATTCCGGGGATCGTCTTCTACCCGGTCAGCAAGCTTCTGGAGTATATTTCCACGGGAACAGTCGGCGAGCCGGCCTGGCGGCCGAAAATCATTCCGCGGTTCACCCCACAGGAGCCCGCGCCTCCGCCGCCCAAGCCCCGGAGCCGGTAAGGGGTTCTCCCGCAAAACGTGGAAATCTCCGGTTTTTTCTCTGCAAACCGGAACGGCCCTGTTATAAGCGCCCGTTCGCCTTTGCATGGAAACACCCGAAACGCCCGACGAGGAGCTCGTGGCCCGCACACAAGCGGGCGACGCGCGGGCGTTTGACCAGCTCGTGGTGAGGTTCAGCCCCCGTCTCTACGGCCTCGTCTATAACATGACGTCCAACCACGAGGACGCCAACGACCTGCTCCAGGAGATTTTTGCCAAGGCCTACCGCTCGATCAAGGGCTTTCAGGGGAAATCGAGCTTTTACACCTGGATGCACTCGATCTCGGTCAACATGGCGATCAATTTCCTCAAAAAGCGGAACCGCCGGATGACGATGAGCCTCGACGACGTGGACAACGGGATCGCCAACGACCCGGAATTCATCGAGGCCACCAGCGATTACGACCCCCGGCACCAGGCGAATCTGGGGGAGCTTCAAAAAAGATTGAACGAAGCCATGATGAAGCTGTCAGAGGAACATAGAGCAGTCGTGACGATGTTCGACGTTCAAGGGATGCCGCATGCGGAGATTGCGAAGATCTTGAAAGTCTCAGAAGGCACGGTGCGCTCAAGGCTGTTTTACGCACACAGACAGTTGCAAAATTACCTGCAGGAGTTTATTACCAACTAATCCACCGACCATGTCACCCGAAGAACAAATCTCCAAACTTTTGAGGCTGAAACGCTACGAAAAACCGCGACCTGGCTACTTCGAGGATTTTCTCCTGGAGTTCCAAGCCCGGCAGCGCGCGGAGCTGATCCGTCGTCCTCTCTGGGAGATTGCCTGGGACAGGCTTGTTTCGCTGGCACCCACATTCCAGGTTCCCCGCATGGCGTATGCCGCCATAGCCGTGCTCGCCCTCGCCGCCTCGGCGACGATCATCGTCCGTCCGGGCCCCTCGGTTTCGAACGGAACACTGGCTGCGAACCGTTCGACTCTCAGCCTCACCCCGTCGCGTCCTGTGACAATTGGCGAGTCCGTGCCCGTCACGCTGACCTCCACCGGTTCTCCTTCCGTGCACTACGTGCTTCCGACCCGCCCGGTGAGTTATGCTTCTTCCCGCAGTTTTTAGTTCCCGCAGCGGTTTTCCGGCAATTTTTTTGGCGGCAGCTGCCCTTGTCGGTTTCGGTTTGATTCCGCCCCTGAATGCCGAGGAGTCGATCGCCGAAAAACTGTCCTCGCAGGTCCATAAAATCTTTGACGAGAAGCGGGAGGCGGTTGTCAAGGTCCGGGCCACCGATCCGCTCGGCATCCGGTTCGGGAGCGGGTTTTTTTCCGATCCCGCCGGCACGATCTACACCCATGCCGGCATCGTGCTGAAGGCGCAGGACGTGGTTGTCATTTTTCAGGGGAAAGAGCTTCCCGCCAGGGTCCTCGTGGCGGACGAGCGCAGCGGCATCGCCATTTTGAAAGTGGATGCCAGCACGCCGTTCATTCCCGTGGGGGATTCCAAAAAAGTCGGGATCGCCACCCCCGTGATGATGATCGGGTATCCGGAGGACATGGAGGCCTGCCCGAGCTTCGGAATTGTCGCGGGCCTGGACCGCAAGTATCTCGGGCAGTATTTTTCCACGACCCATTTCCGCGCGAATCTGCCGGTGCAGCGCGGCCAGGGCGGGGCTCCCATCCTGAACATGAATGGCGAGTCC
>JBAWVC010000200.1:0-4147 GCA_037147455.1 Verrucomicrobiota bacterium
ACCGAACGCGATCTGGCAAAAAACGAACCACGGCCAGTCCACATGATCCGCGAGGAGCGGGTTCACGAGCCGCATCGAGACCACCACAAGCGCGGTCCAGATGACGGGGGTGATGATCCCGCCCCAGAACCATTCGAAGCGGGCTGGAAGGATCGGGAGGAGGACGACATAGAGAAGGCCGATGAGGACGGACATGGTCAAATGCGTCACGGTGCCGACCAGCAGACCGAGCGCGCTGAAATGAACGAGCGTTTGAACTCCGGCGATCGCGAGGCTGGGAACGCCGGCCGCGGCGAGAAGGTTGATCGGATACCAGATGCTCTGGTATTTGAAAAACCCCCACGCGCACGCCAGGACAGCCATCACGAAGCCGCCGGCCAATCCGCCTTTGACACCCGAGAGATACGGATGCACGGCCACCGGGAGGCGGAGCCGGTGCCCGCCCTCGCCGAAGTTCAAGTGCTCGACACGGCGATCGGAGCGCTTGACGGCAGCGGCCCTCTCGGACTCCGGCACAAGCTCCACGTATTCGTGCTTCGGATGCGGAAAAACATCGCGAAACCAGCCGATGGCACCGATCAGCCCGGTGAGGAATCCCACAGCGGAGACGATCAGGCTGGTGACCAGCCCGGCGAAAACCAGGCACAGGCCGAAGGCGGCGACGATCGGCCAGCAGGTCGGCGCGGGAAGTTCGATTTTGTTGGGGTCTTCGGACATGTCAGTAGCGGACGCTGATGATGTAAACGGTGGTGACGACGACGATCCAGATCGCGTCCACGAAATGCCAATACCACGAGATCATCTCGATGTGCTCGGTGTGGTCGGCGGGGATCTTGCCGAGGAGGCTGAGGACGAGGATGAGGGTCAGCAGAAACAGCCCGATGATCACGTGGCTCGCGTGGAGGCCGACGAGCGAGTAGAACGTGGTGCCGAAAACATTCGTCGCCAGCGTGAGGTGGTCTGTGAAGATGAGGTGCTGCCATTCCGTTCCGGTGAACCAGAGGAAGTAGGCGCCGAGCGCAATCGTGACCGCCCACCAGAAGTGAAAGGCTCCCTTGTTGCCGCGGTGCAAAGCCATCTCCGAAAAGACGATCGTCACGCTGCTGGAGAGGAGCGCGACGGTGGCGAAGATCGGGAACGTGAGGACTTCCGAGGGGAACGGCCCGTTCAGGCTCTTCCCCATGTAGAACAGGTAGGCGACGAGAAAAATCGTGAACAGCGCCGACTCGGTGAGGATCAGCGAAATCACCGCGACCTTGCGGGTCGATGGCATTTTCCATTCCAGGGATTGGGCGGGTGCGGCTGTCATGTCATTCGTATTTCCAATCCGGGTCATCCGGGTGTTTCAGATCCCAGAGCGGGCGGCGGCTGCGGACCTCGGGGATGGTTTCGAAGTTGTAGCTCGGCGGCGGCGATGTCGTCGACCATTCGAGCGACCAGGCATCCCACGGATCGTCCCCGGCCTTTTTGCCTTTGACGTAGGAGTAGACCAGGTTGAGGACGAAGAAAAGAATGCCGGCCACCTGAAAGATCACGCCGATACTCGAGATCAGGTTCCAGAGTTCCCATCCCCGCCCGGCATCGTAGGTGTAGATGCGGCGCGGCATGCCGAGAAATCCGGAGACATGCTGGGGAAGAAACGTGAGCTGAAACCCGACCGTGAAGAGGACGAAATGCCAGATCCCGAGCTTGAAATCCGGCATTTTTCCAAAGGCCTTCGGATACCAGTAGTAGATCCCGGCGAAGATCGTGTAGAGGAGGCCGCCGATGAGCACGTAGTGGAAGTGCGCGACCACGAAATACGAGTTGTTGAGCTGCCAGTCGAACGGGGCGATCGCCAGCATCACTCCCGTGAGGCCCGCGACCAGAAACTGGAAAAGAAACCCGATGCTGAAAAGCATCGGCAGCTCGAATCGCAGCTTCCCGCCATACATCGTGCCGAGCCAGTTGAAGATCTTGATCCCGGTCGGGATCGCCACGAGGAGGGTCGAGATCGCGAAGAACGTGTTGCCGATCGAAGACATCCCCACCGTGAACATGTGGTGCGCCCAGACCCCGAGGCTGATGAAGGCGATCATCACGCTCGCGGCCACCATCACCGGATACCCGAAGATCGGCTTGCGCGAAAAGACCGGGATCACCTCGGAGGTGATCGCGAATCCCGGAAGGATCAGAATGTAAACTTCCGGGTGCCCGAAGATCCAGAAGAAGTGCTGCCACAGCACGGCCGATCCCCCGGCCTGGGTGTCGAAGAAATGCGCCCCGCAATACCGGTCGAGGACCAGCATGATCTGGCATGCCGAGAGCGGAGGCATGGCGATGATGACCAGGAACGCCACCACGAGGAACAGCCACACGAAGAGCGGCATCCGGCCAAGGATCATCCCCTTGCACCGCATGCAGGCAATGGTCACGATGATGTTGATCGAGGTCGCGATGCTGCCGATGCCTCCCAGCAGGAGCGAGAGCGTCCAGTAGTCGGTGCTGTGCCCGCGCGAGAACGCCTTCGCCGTGAGCGGCGAGTAGGCGAACCACCCGATGTCCGGCGCCGAGCCGGCCGCATACAGGCCGGGCGCTCCAAGATAGCTGAAATACAGGAGCAGCCCGCTGAAAAAGAAGACCCAGAACCCGAACGCGTTCATCCTCGGGAACGCCATGTCGCGCGCGCCGATCATCAGCGGCACAAGATAATTCGCGAACCCGAAAATGATCGGCATGCCGACCAGAAAGACCATCGCCGTGCCGTGCATGGTGAAAAGCCGGTTGAACGTGTCCGGATCCACGACGTGAAGGCGCGGGCCCGCGAGCTGGATGCGGATCACGACCGCCATGAGCCCGGACACCACGAAGAACAGGAGCCCGGACGCGATATACATCAGGCCGAGGATTTTGTGGTCCACCGTAAACACCATTTGCTGGATGATCCGGGTGAGCGACCCCCGCTCCGTGCCGATGCGCTCGGGAGGCGGAATCTGAAAGTTGTCGTCGGGCGTATTCATTTTAACGTGAGAAGGTAGGCGGTAATCGCGTCCACTTCGCTGTCAGGGAGCTGCATGTCGGGCATGAGGCAGCCGGCCTTGATGCTCTGCGGATCGCGCACCCACGCCCGCAGGGTCTCGGGCGTGAGGGGGGCGACGCCGGCGCCGATCGTCTGCCGGGTCATGAGCTTCGTGAGGTTCGGGCCAAAGACGCCCTCCGCCGACGTCCCGTCGATCTTGTGGCAGTTGACGCAGGAGCGTTTAAAAAACGCATCGTGGCCCTGGCTGGCAAGCCCGGGCTGCGGCGGCGCCGGAGGCTGCTGCATCGCTTTCACCCAGCGATCATAATCCTCCGGCTCATGCACCACCACGCGCAGGAGCATGTTCGCGTGCTGGGTGCCGCAGAACGCCGCGCAGCTCCCGAAAAATGTCCCCGTGGCAAACGGCTCGATCCACGCGTGGTTCCGCCTGTTCGGAATCAGATCCGTCTTCCCGGCGAGCTGCGGAACCCAGAAGCTGTGGATCACATCCGCAGATTCCAGGATCAGCTCGGTCGGCCGTTCGCCGGGACCGCTGCGCCGGCTCACCGGCACATGGATCTCATTCGCAGTGACGATCCCGTCCTTCGGATACTCGACCTCCCACCACCACTGGTGGCCGACGAGCCGGACTTGGACCGCGTTCGCGGGCATCTTCCTGTTCTGGATTTCCCCGATCGTCCGGCTCGTGACAAGGATCAGGACAACGGTGATGATGATCGGGACAACCGTCCAGGCGAGTTCGATGTGCGTGCTGCCATAGACCTGCGGCGGCTCCTTGAGGTCATCCTCCGGACCCTTCCGACGGAATTTCCACACGACATAAATCAGGAGCGCGGTGACCACGACAAAGATCCCGGCCGTGATCGCCAGCACCAGCACGGAGGACGTGTGGATCATCTCCGCCGGACGCGACAGCGGCTGGAACATGTCCGACACCGGCCGCATCTGCCCGCCATCCTGCGCCTGCGCCGGCAGGCACGCGAGGACCGCCGGAACCAGCAGGGCCGCTGCCCGCGCGAGCCGGCAACCGGCGCAAAAGAGAATTCTTTTTGTTCCCGAAAGCATGTCTGCCGTTCGACCTACACGAACTTTTTCAAAACCGCCACGCCTTTTTTTGAGATAAATCAA
>JBAWVC010000201.1:0-4093 GCA_037147455.1 Verrucomicrobiota bacterium
TGATCCTGCTCTCCAGCGCCAACGCGACGACCCAAAACCTCACCGTCAGCGGGAACGTCACCTCTGCCTCGCAAGCGGCCTACGCCACATGGCTCGCCAGCTATCCATCGCTCACCGGCAATGCCACCCTTGGCACGGCGGACCCCGACAGCGACGGCTTCAACAACAGCATGGAGTTCGCATTTGACGGCAACCCGACCGCCATGACCCCGCGCCTTCTGAATTCGCAATCCAGCGGGGGCAACATGACGATCAGCTTCGTCGCCCGGAACACGAACCCGCCGGGCGTCACCTATCAGGTCCAGAGCACGATCAACCTCGTGACGGGGTTCGCCGTTGACAACACGGTCAACGTCATCCCGAGTAGCGACCAGACCGGCATCCTTCTCCCGTCCCAATACCAGCGCCGCGAATTCACGGTCCCGGTCCCCGCCGGAAAAGTCTTCTACCGCGTCAATGCGACCATCCAGCCGTAGAAACCTGTCAGGAGGATTTTTCCGCGGTGACCAGGATTGTCTGAAAATGCGGCGCCTCCGTCTCGCGTGAGACGACGGAGGAATTGATGTTTTTAAAACCAGTCTTTTTCAGCATCTGGTGGAGTTCAATTTCTGCAAACCCGAGCCAGACATGCGCGTATTGCTCGCGCGCCTGCTCGTAGCTGTGGCTCGCGAGGTCGAGGATGACCAGTCGTCCGCCGGTCTTTAAAATCCGGTGGGCCGCGGCCAGCGCGCGCGGAGGGTTCGGCACATGGTGGAGGACCTGGCTGAAAAGCACGAGGTCAACCGAACTGGCCTCGACAGGCGGCTTCTCCACATCGCCGACCCGGTATTCGAGGTTTTTGAACCCGTGCTCGCGGGCCAGCGCCGCGCCGAACTCGACCATCTTTTCGGAATGGTCCACAGCGATCACCTTCTTCGCCGTCCTCGCCATGAGCTGCGCGAGCGTGCCCTCACCCGCGCCCAGATCAGCGATCACCATCGGAGGCAGCAGTCCGAGCAGGGCGTGGGCGAGCGCCTCCCACGAGCGCCCGGGCACGTAGATCCTGCCGAATCTCCCGGCCAGCCGGTTGAAGTATTCCGCCGCGCGGTCCTTGCGCTTGCGCATCGCCAGCGCCAGCGCCGCCAGGTCGCGCGACGCCTCCGGCAAATCGGCACGCGCGGATTTCAACACCGCCCCGACCGCGCCGGCAGACGCCCCCCTCGCGGAATAAAAAATGTTTTTCCCGACCCGGCGGTCGGCGGCGAGCCCCTCGCGCTTCAGCTGCCCGAGGCTGGCCGAAATCCGCGACTGCGCCATCCCGAGAATCTCCTGCAGCTCCGCCACGGTCAGCTCCTCCTCGACGAGGAGCAGCATCAGCCGCAGCCTCGTCGGGTCGGACAGCACCCTCAGAAAATTTATTGTTGACGCCATTGCATCCATGAATATATTGCAATATCTCAATACGTAAAGATCAACCTCAACACAAACACACCCTATGTCCCGTTATATCTTTTCATCCGAATCCGTTGGCGAAGGCCATCCCGACAAAGTTTGCGACACGATTTCCGACGCGATCCTCGACGCCTGCCTGAGCCTCGACCGCACGAGCCGGGTGGCCTGCGAAACGTTTGTCAAAAGCAACATCGTCGTCGTGGGCGGCGAGATCACGGTTCCGCGCCTGAGAGGGGCCTCGCTGGATTCCGCCCTCAACGTCGGCAAGATCATCCGGACGGCGATCCGCGAGATCGGATACGTGAACGACGACGACGTCTTTCACGCCGACCGCGTCTTCATCAACAACCTCCTCACCAGCCAGAGCCCGGACATCGCTCAGGGCGTGGACGCGAAG
Organism: Verrucomicrobiota bacterium; assembly: GCA_037147455.1. GTDB lineage: Bacteria > Verrucomicrobiota > Verrucomicrobiia > Chthoniobacterales > Terrimicrobiaceae > QYQL01. The sequence continues at coordinate 1,829 of JBAWVC010000201.1, forward strand.
GCCGCAACCGGCAAGGGCACTGAAGAGCAGGGCGCGGGAGATCAGGGCCTCATGTTCGGCTACGCCTGCAACGAGACCCCGGAGCTGATGCCCGCCCCGATCATGTTCGCCCACCGCCTCGGCCGCGAGCTCACCCGCATCCGCAAGAGCGGCAAGGTCAGGTGGCTACGCCCGGACGCGAAGAGCCAGGTGTCAGTCCTTTACCAGGATGGCAAACCTGTCCGCGTGACGAACGTCGTGATTTCGACCCAGCACACCGACGACGTGAAGAACGAGGAGATCCGCCGGTTTCTCATCGCCAACGTCATCCGCAAGGTGATCCCGAAGGATTTTCTGGATGCGACGACCGAATTCCTGATCAATCCGACCGGACGTTTCGTCGTCGGGGGACCTCAGGGCGACTCCGGGCTCACCGGGCGCAAGATCATCGTGGACACCTACGGCGGAATGGGCCGCCACGGCGGCGGGGCCTTCTCCGGAAAGGACCCCTCGAAAGTGGACCGCAGCGCCGCCTACATGGGTCGCTACGTCGCAAAGAATGTCGTGGCCGCCGGGCTCGCTGACCGCTGCGAAGTTCAATTCGCCTACGCGATCGGGCATCCGAATCCCGTGAGCATCCACATCGACACGTTCGGGACCAGCAAGGTGGACGAACAAAAAATCGAGCGGGCCGTGACCTCGGTGTTCAGCTTCAAGCCGGCCGACATCGTGAAGCAATTGAACCTCCTCCGCCCGATCTACTCGCGCACCACGAACTACGGACACTTCGGCAAGGACGACCCGTATATTACCTGGGAACGTACCGACAAAGTCGCGGCACTCAAAAAGGCCATCAAATAAGTGGTTCAGTGTTCAGTGTTCAGTGTTCAGCCTGATATCCGAATCCAAAGAAATCTCCGCCATGCTCCGCGGCCTCTGGCAATCCATCGAAGACCGCAAACCAAGCGCACATAAATCCACATAGCTTCCATCACAAAATCTGAACACTGAAAACCGAACACTGAAAACTCTTATGAAAAAATCCCGCTCCGCTGCCGCCGTCCTCGCCGAGGTCGCCTCCGCCACCGCCAACCTCGCCAAATATTCCGCCGCCACGCCGGCCGGAAAAGATTATATCGTTTCCGACATCGGGCTCGCCGGATGGGGCCGCAAGGAGATCAGCGTGGCCGAGCACGAGATGCCGGGCTTGGTGTCGCTGAGGAAAAAATACGGGAAGCAACAGCCGCTGAAAGGCGTCCGGATCACGGGTTCGCTCCACATGACGATCCAGACGGCGGTGCTCATCGAGACGCTTGTTTCGCTCGGGGCCACCGTCCGCTGGGCGAGCTGCAACATTTTTTCTACGCAGGACCACGCCGCAGCCGCGATCGCAGCGACCGGAACCCCGGTCTTTGCGTGGAAGGGCGAGAGCCTCGAAGAATACTGGGAGCTCACGCTCAAAGCCGTGACGTTCCCCGGCCAGCTCGGACCGCAGCTCGTCGTCGATGACGGCGGCGATGTGACGCTGCTCATCCACAAAGGCTACGAGCTCGAAAAAGGCGATAAGTGGGCCTACCAGCCGAGCGACAACCACGAGGTCTCGGTCATCAAGGCCTTGCTGTGCCGGGTCGCCAAGGAACGCCCGGGATTCTGGACCAAGGTCGCCAAGGCCTGGAAGGGCGTCTCGGAAGAAACGACGACCGGCGTCCATCGCCTCTACCAGATCGCCGAACAGGGCAAGCTCCTCGTCCCGGCGATCAACGTCAACGACTCGGTCACGAAATCAAAATTCGACAACCTATACGGCTGCCGCGAATCGCTGGCCGACGGGCTCAAGCGTGCGACCGACGTGATGATCGCCGGCAAGGTCGCCGTCGTCTGCGGATACGGCGACGTCGGCAAGGGCAGCGCGCATTCCCTGCGCGCCTACGGCGCACGCGTCGTCGTGACCGAGATCGATCCGATCAACGCCCTGCAGGCAGCGATGGAAGGCTTCGAGGTCAACACGATCCAAAGCACGCTCGGGGTCGGCGACATCTACGTCACCACCACCGGCAACAAGGACATCATCACGCTCGAACACATGCTCGCCATGAAGGACCAGGCGATCGTCTGCAATATCGGACACTTCGACAACGAGATCCAGGTGGACCGGCTCAATAAGCACAAGGGCGTCCGCCGCGTCACGATCAAGCCGCAATACGACCGCTACTTCCTGCCCGGCGGCAAAAAGAGCATCTACATGCTCGCCGAAGGCCGCCTCGTCAACCTCGGCTGCGCGACCGG
>JBAWVC010000202.1:0-3989 GCA_037147455.1 Verrucomicrobiota bacterium
TCCGAACTTGTCGGTGATGTAGATCACGTGGTCGTTGCTGCCGCCCTTGGGCGACCAGGTGGCCGTGTAGAGCTTGTTTCCACGGACGGCCGCGTAGATGCGCATGCCCGTGTCGCAGATGACAAAGTTCTGGCTGTCGAAGAGCCCGTCCATCTGGAACCCGGCCGACGTCGAGGCGGTCCAGCCGGCCGAGCCGGTGGTGTCGGTGGTGCTGCCGTTCGAGTTGCTGAAGGTATAGGAGACAGAGGTGGCACCTGTCGGAACCGTGTAGGTGTAGCTGAACGTGCCGTTGCCGAGATCGGACATCGTGAACGTTGCGTTTGCCCCGGCGCCGGTCGGCATGAGGGTGACGCGGAGATTCGACTGCCCGGCGAGAGCGCCTTCGTTCGGGGTGTAAAGGACGGTGAGCGTTTTGTTCGAGCCCGACGCGCCGAGGGTGGCCGAAGCGCTCGATGCAACAAGCGGAGTTGCGATCGACCAGCTGCCCGTGGTGTCGGTCACCGAGCCGCCGGAATTTTCAAAGCTGTAGGCGACGGAAGTGACGCCGGATGGCACCGCGTAGCCGGCGCTGAAGCTGTTGCTGTTCGCGGCCGCCATCGTCAAATACTGCGTGGATCCGCCGCCGGTGGGGACGACCTTCACGCGGATCGGAGTGACTCCGGTGAGGGGGCCATCGTTCGGGCTGTAGGTGACCGTGACCGTCTTCACGCCGCTGACCGTGCCGAGCGATGCGGAAGCCGCAGAGGGCGTTGAAGCGGGCGGGACGCTGGTCTTGTCGTAAATATTGTAGCGGTAGGGATTGGCGGTGAGGCGGTAGCCGCGGATGACCTCCTGGAGGTTGGAAACCCCGTCGCCGTCGGAATCGATATCGCCGTCCCACGTCCCATTGTAGTAGGTCTCGGCGTTCATCGGGTTGAGCCGCGACCATGTTTCCCCGTAGTTCGGGATGAGATCCAGGCTGCCGTCGCCGGGCCATGCCTGATCGGGGCCGGGGTTCGTGCCGTTGAGGAAGCCCGACATCTCGATCTCGTCGGGGATGCCGTCGCCGTCCGAGTCGTGCAAGTTCTGGCCGAACAGGTTGAAATAGACCTTCCGTGCCGCGCGGTTTTCCTGCCCGTTCCTGGTCACCACGGCCTCGAAGAAATTCGGTCCGTTGACAAACGCGCCGGTGAAGAGCTTCTGGACGCCGCCCTGCATGTAGCGGCCGGTGAACGTGGACTCGAAGCTCCCGCTGCCCGCCGGGTTTTCTGTGAGCGCAAGCTGCTCGTAGCCGTTCCAGTAAAGCTTGATGTCCGAGGCTGTGATCCCCTGCCCAGCCGGGACGGTGACGACGGTCTTGAAAAACGGTTCGGTGATCGCGGTGCCCGAAGCGTGGTTGATCGCGATGGACGTTCCCACGGCATCCACCGTGAAGTTTCGCGTGAGCGACGAGCTGTTGATGACCGCGCGCGTCGCACCGAAGTCCGCCTCGTTCGCGTTGAGCGCGATGCTGTGCGCCCCCGCGGAGAGGCTGTCGAGCGCGATCCTCCATTTGCCCTTGATAACCATATCGGCCTGCTGCGAGGCGCCGCCGTCGATCTGGTAGGTCAGGTTGTAAAGCGTGCGGTCCGGGTTATTGACCGTGATGACGCGGGCGCCCTGGATGGTTTCGCCGTCGTTGAGGTTTTCGATGGCGAGGTCCGGCCCGTGGCGGTCCACGTAAACGGTGGTCGCGAACGTCTGGAAGAGCGCGGGTTTTCCGGAGCGCCCGTTGAAGACGCGGGCCTTGATCGTGTGGAGCCCTTCGGGGACGTTCGTGAGATCGGCGACGAGCTGGTAGTGGCCGTTCGCGATTTTGGTGGTCTGCTCGAAGCCGCCGGTGACGATGCTGTTGTCCGTGAAATCTGTCGCGCCCGCGTTCAAGTTCCGACCCCGGCCCCATTTGAGGAGGACGTTGTCCACGAGTTCGCCTCCCAGAGCGGGCTGGCTGAAATACACATCAATCGTCGCCGCGTCGCCCGTGAGCCGGGTGATCGTGCGCGGCTTGCTGGCGGCATCGCGTCCGCCGGGAATGACCCACGGCATCGCGCTCCCCCCGGTCCCGCTGAACTGGATCGGCGCTCCGCTTGCGGGCCCACCCGCATTGTAGGGGGCATAGCAGACCCAGCCCTGGCCGAAGTTGCCGGGAACGCGGATGTTGACCTTGCCGTCGCTGCCGACATAAACGGTGTCCGGGTTGTGGCCCGTGTAGTCCTTGAGCGGCGTGCCGGCAGAAAACGATGTCTGGATGCCCCAGCGGGTCTGGTCGGAGCCCGAATCGTTGAGCGCGACAATGACAAGGCCTTCGCCCGAATCCGGGGAGGCGTTGCCGTTCAGGTCGTCGTATCTCTCGAAAGCGAAGTAATCCCCTTCGCTCCAGCGGGTGTATTCTTTGCCGCGGCAGAACTGGTTGTGGATATAGACGAGGTTCGGGATCGCGCCCGTCTGGTATCCGTTGACCGAATCGCCGAGCGCGTAGTCGTAGCCCTTGTTCATCCAGGTGTTCTTCCCCTGCTGGCGGCCGATTTCGGATGCCTTGAGGTTGTTGCCGGAGAAAAACACGACCGGGACGCCCACACGGGTGAGGATATAGGCATAGGCGAGTTCGAGTTTGTTCGGCGGGTTCTCGTCGTGGCTGTGAGCGAACATGACCCCCTCCTCGGGGCTGAAGCCCGCGAATCCGGACAGGGCACCCAGGTTCCCGTTGGTGAACGCGTCGATCATCATCTGCGACTTGCGCGGGAAATCGAGGTAGCGGGTCTGGATCCCCCAGTTGCGGTCTGCGGGGTTCCGCCAGTAGTCCACCTCTCCGACCGAGCCGATGAAGAACTCCGAGAAGATCATCGCGTCGCTCCGGCGCAGATCGTTCTTATAAAGATCGGCGAACGTGATGTCGCTCACGTCGGTGTTCTGAGTGCGGCCGATGCGGCGTTCTTTGAAGTTCCTCTGGATGTTGTAGAGGAAGCTCTTGTTTTTCGTGGCCGAGTCCTGATTCGGGAGGCCGAAGAACTCCTTGACCACGTGCTTCGGCGCGTCGAGGCGAACCCCATCGTAGTCCATCGCGTAGCCGAGCCAGTTGATCCAGCGGACGTTAAACTCCCGGGAGTTTTCCGCCGGGGTCCCGGTCAGGTTGTAATAGGGATATTTGTCGGAATCGCCCGCGTGGCGGATGAAGGGCGTCGGGTCGGCCGCGTAGTTCGGGGAATTGTTCTGAAACCGGTTGTCGAACTCCAGCTCGATATCCATCAGGCTGACGAGTTCCTGGTTCAGGCAGCCGCCGTAACCGTTATCCGGGGTCCAGACGGACATGCGCGGGGCGCGCTTGAACCCACCCGGTTGACCGGCGTCCGCCCACACGTGGAAATCCTGCGGGACCATGCCCGGATACGTCCGGTAATCCGGGCCGTTGCCGGTGTGGTTGAAAACGATATCCGGGTAGATTTTGATGTCCGTCTGGTGGGCGTTGTCCACGAGGTTGCGGAGCGAAGTCCTCGAGCCATACCGGGTCTCCCAGTCGCCGCGCTGGGGCATGTCGCCGATATCAAACCGGTCGAACGAGTTGTATCCCACGTTCCCCCCGTAGGCGAACGGGTAGTTGCCGGCGATCGGCGACTTGCCCGGCGGCGGCGTCCACATCGACTCGTAGCCGGTCTCGGCGATCTCCGGAAGCCGCTGGTAGATCTCGTCCCACCGGGTCTCGAAATACTGGAGGATCACTTCCGCGTTGCCAAAACGCGGAAACAGCAGAACCAAGGCGACGAGGAGGATTTTGCGCATGTGGGGAAGTCCGGAACGGATTGTCTAAAAATAATGGAGAGGCTGCCGCGATAAGCAACTGCGAGCGAGCGCGATGTTTTTAGACCGTTCAACAAGATTGCCGGGCGACCAGAGGCAGATGACATCGCCTTCCGGAAAATGTGTCGCGTAGCACTCAAAGTGGGACGATTTGTAGCACTCAAAGTGGGACATTT
>JBAWVC010000203.1:0-3969 GCA_037147455.1 Verrucomicrobiota bacterium
GGCGAGCGCGGCGCCGGTCCCGCGGGCGAGCTTGTCGTTGAGCACCGCATTTTTGAACTTTGAGCAGGCCGTGGCGAAGGCGATCCAGGCGATCGGCACGCAGAACAGCCACAGGCCCTGGTGGGCGAGCGTCAGCGCCAGCGGCGGAAACGACCCCGCCACGTTGGGCGCGTATCCGCCGGCTTTGAGGAGGACGTTCAGGGCGAGCATGCCCAGGGCGAGGAAGACGAATTGCGTGCTGGCGATGGAGATAATCATGGGAGTGAAGCGAGCGCCTGCCGCATGACTTCCAGCGGCGCGGGACGGTTGAACCAAATCTCGAACGAAAGCGCTCCCTGGTGGAGCAGCATGCTCAGGCCGTTCGCGCAACGGGCTCCCGCGGCGGCGGCGTCTTCCAGCAGGCGCGATTTTCCCGAGGCGTAAACCGTGTCGTAAAACATGAGGTTCGGGGTGATCAGCGCCGAGGGAATCAATGGCGGATCGGTGCGCCGCATGCCGACCGACGTGGCGTTGATGACCAGATCCGCGTGGGCGAGCTGCAGCCGAAGCGCCGCCTCATCGAACGGGATCGCCTGGATCCGGTCCACCGGTCCCACAAGCCGGTCGGTCCGGAAGGAAGACGCCAGCTCGGCGGCGAGCGCCTGCGCTTTTTCGAGCGTCCGGTTCACCAGAACCAGCCGCTCGCAGGATTCCATCGCGCACTGGACGGCGATGGCGCGCCCGGCCCCGCCCCCGGCCCCGAGCAGGACGACGCGCAGATCCCGAAGGTCCACAGAAAACTCCTCATGGATCGCCCGGACAAGCCCCGGCCCGTCGGTATTGAACCCCAGCAGGCGGTCCCCTTCGACAAGGACGGTGTTCACGCTGCCGGACCGGCGTGCGTAATCGTCGGCTTCGTCCACGGCGGCCAGCGCAGCCGCCTTGTGCGGGATCGTCACGTTGGTCCCGAGAAATCCCGCTTTCGGGAGAGCCCGGAATGCCGCCTGCGCTTTCTCCGCAGGCACGTGGATGCGGACGTAGCTCATGTCGAGGCCGGCGGCCTGGAGCGCGGCATTGTGGAAAACGGGCGATTTCGAATGCGCCACAGGATCACCGAAGACGCCGAGCCGGGCGGGGGGATTCAGATTCAAAAAAACCTTTCCGCCTCCGATCAGATCATCCGCTGAATAGTCCTCGCTCATCGCTGCCTCTCAGAGAATCATGCCTAGTGAGTGAGGAGATGGTCCGGCGGCCTGTCTTCCGGGGTGGGGGTGGACTTCGGCTTGGGTCCCGGGAGCGGGACGGGGCGGTCGTGCATCGAGGGGAGCGATTTTTCCGACGTCGTGGCACCCGGATCATAGGCCTTTCCGCCGACGATCAGAACGCTGCCATCGCTGCCCCTGCGGAGTTCGGGGCGCGAGGAAAACTCGTTGTAGGCCTTGCGTTCCATGACCTCTCCGTTGAGGCCGATCTTGGAATAAACGAAGGATTTCGGCGCGGCGTTCTGGAGAATGTGGATCCTGTTCTGCGTGTCGAGAAGGACGTTCGGGTTTCCGAAGGTGAGGAACCGTCCGAGCTGGTGCGTGCAGTAAACGATGCCCGCCTGCTTGTCCTCGATGCGGATGTAGAGCTGGGTGCTCTGCGAAAGGCGGTGGGAGAGCAGCGTGATGATGCGAGTGGTGCTGGCTCCGGGCGAACCGTCCGGCACGCCGACGGCTTTCTGCCACAACACCTGCCCGTCGGTGACTTCAAAATTCAGTGACGGGGAAGCGAAGAACCGGTTGTTTGCCTGGGAATAGACATTGGCCTTGAGGCGATACCCGCCGAATTCACTGACTGGGAACAGCGGGGCCAGGTTGACGGTGCGGGAAATTTTCTGCTGGGGGCCGAGCTCGACCGGCGCGTTGGTGTATTCCCCATTGACCGGGGGGAGGGGCCGTCCGTCGAGAGTCTCGAGCTGCAACCCGAACCACTTGTTGTGCCCGCTGTCCGCAAGGGTGAGCTCGTTGCCCGAAAGGTTGGTGATCGTGACGGTGGCAAGAATCGGCTCGTAGGCGATGTAGAGATTTCTCTTCATCGAGATGTCCACCTGCACTTGGGCGTTCGCGGTGAGGCCCGCCAGGAGGATGGCGGCGAGGAAAAACGGGAGCCTCATTTTTTTCCGGGCGCGGTGTCGGAGGCGGTGCGGAACCCGAGGGTCTCCGACTGCTGGAGGTCCATAAATTTGAGGATGCGCCGGACCACGGAGGGATCGGGGTTTTGCCAATTTCCTCCGCGGATGACCATGACCTTGCCGCCCGCTTCCGGGTTGGTATCGGTCGACGACGTCCACTCCGAGACATTTCCCGAGGCGCCGACCATCCCGAACGGGCTCTTGTCACCGCTTTTTGCGTCCACGGGGTTCCAGCGTTTGAAGCCGTCCTTGTCGCCGCCTTTTCTGGGGTCGACATTGATGTCCGCCCCGGTGTTGGCGCGGGAGGAGTCCTCGTTGTTGCCCCAGGAGAACTTTCGTCCGTCGGTTCCGCGCGCGGCCTTTTCCCATTCCTTTTCCGTGGGCAGCCGGCGGTCTTTCCACTTGGCGTAGGCGTATGCGTCGAACCAGTCCACGCCGAAGACCGGGGAGTTCACGTCGAGTGCGGCCTCTTTGTATTTTCCCCACTGCTGGGCGCGATGATAATACCCTGGGAACGGCGGATTGAGCTCCTTTTTGTCCGCCCATTCCACCGGAACATGGGATTTCCCCTTCGTCTGGTTCGGATGGTCGAACTGCGCGGCCTTGTCCGGGTTCTTTTCGAGGAAATCGAGGAACTGCGCGTATTGGCCGATCGTCACCTCATACTTGTCGATGGAGAATGCCGGCAGGGTTTCCTTTGTGCCGTCCTGGTAAACGAACTCGCCGGCCGGGATCTCAACCGTCTCTTCGAGGCTGCGGACGGTGGCGCTTCCGGAGCGCCCGAGCGCATATTTGATGGCAAGGAGGGCGGCCGCGAGGAGGGCGAGGGAAACAAGAGAATTGATGATCATCCCGCGCTTCTGGCGCTTTTTGGATTCCTCGACGATGCGGATGGCGGCGCGCTCCTGGGCGTCGAGCTTGTAGGCGTCGGCGATCTGGGCTTTCGGCTGGTGGGTGCTGAGCGTTTGGAGGAAGGCCGCCCAGGAAGGAGGCTGGGCCGCCGGGTCGGCAAGCTGCGCGGCCAGCTCGCGGGATTTCGGGGTGCCGGAAGGGGGGAGGACGCCGAGCACGATCTCGCCGACCCGCCGCATTTCCGCATGGAGTTCCATCGCCAGCACTGGCTGGTTCGACGCGACGTTCGCGACCCTCACGCGGTTCGCGGGGCCGATCAGCAGGGCGTTTTCTGTGGGAAGATCGTGCGCGATTTTTTCGCGGGCAAAATAGTCCAGGGCTTCGCCGGCCGCCTTGAGGACCGAAAGCGCGGTGGCTTCATCGAGGGTGCCGCCCGATTCGCGGATCTGGCCGACCGAACGGCAGGGGATGTATTCGCAGGAGTAAAAACACACGCCGCCGCTGTCTCCGGCCTCATAGACGGCCATGATGATCGGGTTCGTGGCTTTGGCTTTGGCGCTGGCATTCGAAAGGAAGCGCTGGATCGCGCTCTGGTCCGAAGCCAGCGAGGGGTCCAGGACGTAGAATCGGACCAGCCTTTCAATGTTCGTCTGGCGGGCGCGGTAGATCGGGCCCATCGGGCCTTTTCCAATCCGTGCCTCCACATGGTAATTTGCGATCGTTTGACCGACCAGATCGTCGGGAGGAAGCTCAACCTCCGATCCAAGTCCGGGTGCCGGTGCTGGGCGAGGGCCCGCCGCGACGGCCGGTTTTTTGGCCGGTGTGGAGGAGGCAACCGGTGCTGCTGCAGGCTGCGGGGTTGCGGCAACGGGCGTCGGTTGCGGCGTGGCGGCGACCGGCCTTGGCTGCGGAGTGGCGGCGACGGGCGTCGGTTGCGGCGTGGCGGCGACGGGCCTTGGCTGCGG
>JBAWVC010000204.1:0-3938 GCA_037147455.1 Verrucomicrobiota bacterium
CGCGACCAGCTCCCGCGCCACGCGCGCCGCCGCATCGAGGTCGGTCGGCGCCAGCTCCGTGCCATCGATCGCCATTTGTCCCGGAACCACCCGCATCGGCCGGTGGCTGATCCGCTCCAGGCCGTCGTCGCCCGCGGGCGGCATCAGCAGCAGACCGACCCGCTGGCCGCGCCCCTCGACAATGGCGTTGGTCGCCAAGGTGGTCGAGACCGCCACCTCGTTCACCTGCCGCAACAGCTCCGGCGGCAGCAGGTCCAGCGCCCCGCCGATGCCGATCGCATAGTCCCAGTGGGTCGTCGGCGCCTTGGCCTTGGCCACCACCCGTCGTTCGGCCCAGTCGAAAACCGCCGCGTCGGTGTAGGTTCCGCCCGCGTCGATGCCAAGTCCGTAGCCGGTGCGCGGCGTGCGGGTGATCCTGGTCGGCAGCGCCGCCGCCGGTTTTGGACGCGTCCCGGCCGCCCCGGCCGGCGTGCGCGCAGTGAGCGATCGCGACACGGCGTCGAATGCGGTCACCATTCCCGGCGGCACATCGCACACCCGCGGATCGGGCGTCGGCGTAAGCACCGCCGCCAACACATCAGGCGAACCGCGCAGCGCCTCGTAGGCCCACCCGTTCTCTTGGGCCATGGCCTGCGCGATGCGCGCGTGGTGGGTGTTTCCGATGCCGGTGTCGATGAACGCCGCCCGCGAGTAATTGCGCTTCCAACTGTCCATGAACTGCCGGATCGCCTGGGCGTTCTCCGAGCCGTATTGCTCGCCCAAGCCGTCGACGTCGTCCGGCGGACAGACCCCGGATGCGCCGGGCACCCCGGTGCCTGTTTCCACTCCGACGCCCGTGCCCACGATTCCGAGGAAGCCGCTCCCGACGGCCAGGCTTTTCAACGGGCTCGCCCTCCAGTCCAAATTGGTTTCGGCAAAAGGGCCGGAGCTCGCCTCGCAGAACAGGCGGGACCTCAGCGCCTACGAGGTCAGGGTCACGGTCAGCGCCCGGCTCCCCACCCCGGGCACATCCGCCAGGGACTTTCTGAAAAATGACCCCCTGCTGCCGGGGACGTTCAACGATTTCGACCGGCTCCTCGCGGACTCGAGCGTCTCGCCGTTCTTCGAGAAATTGTATGCTTTGAAACTCGCGCAGATCGAGCGCGAGCTCGGGCGGCTCGACGCCGTTCTTTCCCGAGACAACCTCTACGATTGCGAGACGATCCTGACCCTGCGGAACCCGGCCACCGGAAGGCGCGCGCTCCTGGCCGTGGGCGACATGGATGTCAACGTGGATGGCTCGGACGGGGACCGCAACATCGCGGTCGATGGCTCCGCGCAGTTTTTTCTTCCCCAGACGAGCTACCGCTGGCCGAAGTTGAGCGAGAGGGAAAACCCGTTTCTGGCGGTCGAGCAGACCCGGCTCGCCTCGCTCAAATCCGAACTCGCCGCCGGAGCGGCCACGGCCGCGAGGAAGAAAGAGATCGAAGACGCGATGGACGTGGCGAGGCGCCGGGTCTTCGATCTAAAAAAATGGAGTTTTCTTGTCGCGGAAACCGACCCTTTCATCGTGCTGCCCGGATTTATGATGCGGGAGAAAGACGATCCGTATTCTCCATCCATCGGGGATTTTGCGCTCGTGCTCTTCGGCGGCAAAGCCTACCCCGCAGTCGTCGGCGACGCGGGGCCGTCGCTCAAGCTCGGCGAGGCGTCCCTCCTGATCTGCCGGGAGGTCAACGCCCGTTCGTCTCCCCTGGCGGGGGCCGTGACCAACCTCAAGGTGACCTACCTGGTCTTTCCGGGGACGGCCGCATCGCCGCACACGCCGCCCGAACTCGAAGCCTGGAAGGCCACATGCGAACAGCTCGCCAACGAACTGGGCGGGCTGAAATGCCCGGTCCACACCTGGCCGAACCTCGTCAAACCCTGGCCAACGCCAACACCGACCCCAACACCGGTTCCCACGCCGACCTCAACGCCTGCCCCGTCGCCATCGCCCTCCGCGGCCGCTTCTCCGAGCGAGCCGCTTGTTGTGACTCCGCCGACCCCTCCGGCGAACTGAACCCCAGGCCTCGCTTGCGAAATAGGTGCCATTCCGAAAACGCCAGGGCAAACGCATTAAAGTCTCGCTGGGTCTTGCTGATACAGGGGCACAGGCGTCCCGCCTGTGAATGGCGCAGGGCGTTTTCATGCGGTAGTCAGTCTCTAAACGGGCGGGACGCCCGTTCTCGTGCGCTGCGAAGCTGCGCACTCCTCCGGGGTGGAAGACCTCGGCCATTCCGAAAACGCTGGAAACCGCCCGAGGTTTTGTGGAGTATCCCCGCATTCACCCCGAGGTTGCGGTGATCCCATTCTATGAAAAAAGAAGTCATCCCCCACGCGGGCTGGAACCGCAATCTCTACCTGGCCAACGATCACGCGGAGGTCATCGTCACGCTCGATGTCGGCCCCCGGATCCTGAGCTACAAACGGCCTGGCGGCGAAAATGTTTTTAAAAACTACGACGACCAGCTCGGGTCTTCCGGGGAGACCGAGTGGAAAATCCGGGGTGGACACCGGCTTTGGATCGCCCCCGAGGACGAGGTCATTACCTACCATCACGACAACCACCCCGTGGATTACCGGATCGAGGATTTCACCGACGAGATCGTGATCGACTCGCTCCAGACCCAGTCCGGCCGGATCATGAAAACCCTCGGCGTCACGCTGGCGGACAACGATTCCCATGTGACCGTCCGCCACACGGCGAGGAACGACGGCGACGAGCCGATCCAGATCGCCTCCTGGGCGCTCAGCGTCATGAAGCCGGGCGGCATGGAAATCATTCCGCAACCGACTCTCGGCGAGCACCCCCGCGACCTTCTCCCCAACCGCGGCATCGTCCTCTGGCCCTACACCGACCTCGCGGACCCGCGCTGGCACCTGGGCCGGGACTTCTTCACCCTCCGGCAGAGCGAAGGGTTTCCGCCAACAAAACTCGGGCTGGCGCACCGGGATAAGTGGGTCGCCTACGTCATCGGAGATTCGCTCTTCCTCAAAACCTTCGATCACGTTACCGGCGCGGTTTACCCCGATGGCGGGTGCAACTTCGAGACGTTCACGAACGACGAGATGCTCGAGATCGAATCCCTCAGCCCTCTGGCCGCGCTGGCACCGGGAGAGTCGGTCTCGCACACGGAAAACTGGTATCTCTTCCCGATCGCCAGCGAGGTCCAGATCGAATCCGAAGACGCCCTCGCCGCCTGGCTCAGGCCCTACATCCAACGCGCGGGAATCTGATTTTATGAAATTAGGAATTCGCCATTCGCCATTCGCCATGCCGGCGCTGTTTGCGGCCGTGTTGCTGGCCGCCACATTCACCGGCTGCGAGACGATCGACGTCGATGCCGGGCCGATCGCCGCCATGAACGCCGCCATCGCGAACGAGCCGCCGGGGGACTATTTCGTCGGCCGCCGGATGTATAAGCAGGACTACAAAATGTGGGGGTGGGTCCGGGAACCGGGCAAGCCCTGGAAAACCGCCAGGCTCGTCATGCTGAACGAGCAGACCAAGCTCGCGCCCGACCGCGAAGCCGGAAAGCTCGGGACGGACAACAACTACGAATACCGCCTGACCGGCAGCTTCTCGGGCGGGCTTGTCTACGAGCCCGCGAGCGACCAGTTTTATCCCGAGTTCCTGCTCAAAGGTTACGAGGTGAAGGATCCGGCCCCCGCCCGGATCTACAGCACCAAGCGCCAGGAAGATTCCGCCGTCCGGATCCTCGCGACTCCGCTGTAGTTTTTAGACTAAACCCCTTCCGCCCCTTCCCGAGAAAACGTGAATATGACATCACCGATTGATCACAAAGTTCTGGGCTTTGAAGAAGCTTCCGGACGCTTCGAGGCGCTGCGCAGGGAAGGGCGGCGCATCGTGCAGTGCCACGGCACGTTCGACCTCATCCACCCGGGGCACATCATCC
>JBAWVC010000205.1:0-3898 GCA_037147455.1 Verrucomicrobiota bacterium
GCTGATCTTTTTGGTCCTTGTTCTGCTGATCCTGTTTGTCCTGCTGATCTTTTTGATCCTTGTTCTGGTCTTTTTTTTGATCCTTCTGGTCCTGCTTTTTGTCCTGCTGCTTCTCCTGTTTTTCGAGTTCCTCGAGGAGCTTTTTCACGATGTCGCGATTTTCCTGGGCCTGCTTGTTCTTTAAGTCGAGGTTGAGCGCCTCGGTGTATTGTTCGATGGCGTTTTTCCAGTCGGCTTTTTTAGCGGTTTTGTCGGTGGCGGCCTCGCCGCGGCGGACGAGGGAATTTCCGAGGTTGTAGGCAGCGTCTTCGCGCAGCTTGTTGTTCTCCGACAGCAGGGCGCTCGTGAAGTGGGAGATCGCCTGTTCAAAATCGCCGAGCTTATACGCGGAAGCCCCTGCGTTGAACTGCACCTCGCGCGAATCGGGGGACCCCTTGAGCTGCTGCTCGAACACCTTGCGGGCCTTGTCGAAATTTCCCGACTGGTAATCCTGCAGGCCCGTGGATGCCGCCTGGAGCCCGGGGCTCAAGGCGAGCGCAGCAAGCGCCGCCGCAACCTTGCGAAGCGGACGAACCCTCTTCCTTTCTCCCAGCAGCAACCAGAAAATCAGGAACCCCACGGCAAACCCCAGCGGCCACTGGTAGCGTTCCAGCGGCTGCCGCGCGGAGAACAGCCCGGTTTCCGCAAGATCCATTGGCTCGATTCCCTTCTGAAATATGTCCCGCGCTGCATCCGGGCCGATCGGGACGAAGAACCCACCGGTCGTTTTCGCGATCTCCGTCAGACGGTTTTCGTCGAGTCGCGTCTGCACGGGCTTGCCGGAGACATCGCGCACGAAGTCCTGTCGCCCGTCATCGGAACGGAAGGGAATGAGCGATCCCTCGGAAGAGCCGATGCCGACGGTGAAGATCCGGATCCCGTGCTCAGCCGCCTTTTTCGCAGCAGCTATTCCATCGGCGTCGAGCTCCTCGCCATCGGTGAGGATGACCAGCGCGCGGGTCTGGCCCTCCGCCTTCCCGAAGGCCTCTTCGGCGGTTGCAATGGCCGACGCGATATTGGTTCCGCCTTTCGGGATGACATTCGTGTCTAGCTCGTCAAGCGCATTGATCACTGCGGAGTAGTCGAGGGTGAGAGGCGCCTGAAGAAATGAGGAGCCTGCAAATGCGATCAGCCCGACCCGGTCGCCTTTGAGCAGGCGGATGAGATCCTGCGTGAGAAGTTTTGCGCGTGCGAGCCGGTTCGGCGCGATGTCTGTCGCGAGCATGCTCTTCGAGGTGTCCACGGCGACAATGATATCGCGGCCGCGCTGCTTGACCTCCTGCTGGGTGAACCCGTATCGCGGCTGCGCGAGGGCGACCATCACCAGGCCCAGAGTGAGCACGATGAGAATCCCCCGGATGACCCTGCGGACCACGCTCACGGAGCCGGCAAGCTGGTCGCGGAGGCGGGGCGCCACCACTTTGGAAATGAGGGCGCGCCCGCGAAGATGCGACCACACATACAGCGCGGCGAACACCGGCAGCAGCAGCAACCCCCAGAGCCAATGCGGGGATCCGAATGTCAGGGCAAGCGTCTCCATAATGTCTGTGAAAGCAGGATTTCGGCTCCGAGGCACGCGAGGCCGGCTATCAGGAACCACGGGAACAGGTCGCGATACTGGGCGATTTTTTCGACCTCGACCTTCGACTTCTCCAGCTTGTCGATCTCGCCGAAGATCTTTTCGAGCGATTTGGTATCGGTCGCCCGGTAGGCGATCCCGTTGGCGATCTTGGCGATATCCCGGATGGTGTCCTCCTTGAAATCGACCGGCACGTTTCTATAGACCGTGCGCCCGAACGGATCGGTGAACGGGAACGGGGCTTCGCCCTTCGTGCCGGCACCGATCGTGTAGATGCGGATTCCCAGCGCTTTCGCCGCCTCGGCTGCGGTCAGGGGCATGACCTTGCCCGCGTTGTTGTCGCCGTCGGTGAGCAGGACGATGAGCTTGGTTTTCGCCTCCTTGTCCTTGAGCCGGTTGGCCCCCGACGCGATGGCCGAACCGATCGCCGTGCCGTCCTCGACGAGGCCGATCCGGGTGCGATCCAAATTCTGGATCAGCCAATCGTGGTCGAGCGTGAGCGGGCTGACAAGATACGGGCGACCCGCAAATGCGATGATCCCCATGCGGTCGTTGGGGCGCTTGCGGATGAACTGCTCGGTCACCTTCTTGACGACCTCGATCCGGCTCGCCCGGCTCGACCCGATGGAAAAATCTTCGGACAGCATCGAGCGGGACACGTCGAGAAGGAGCATGATGTCAACGCCGCTCGCCTGGACGCGCGTGATTTCGCTCCCGAGCTGGGGACGGGCAAGAGCCACGATAAAAGAAGCCAGCGCCAGATACGAAAGCGCCGCCAAAAAGGCCCCGGCGCGCGAACGCCGGCGCATCCCGAGACGCAGCAGGGACGCGGTGCTGGAAAAGGTCACCCCGGCCGTCCCGCCGAAACGCCCGCGCAGGAACGCGATCGGCGGAACAAGGAGCAGCAGGAGGAGCACCCATGGATGGGCGATGGTCACACCGAAAAGCGTCATGGCTTCGCCCCCGTGGATTTCTCCGGTTGCACCTCGGCGCGAACAAGCCGGCCCGCGGTCTCCAGCAGCCCGATCATTTCGGACTCGCCGGCTTCGGCCCGCGCATATTTCAAAAGATCGGTTTTCTCCAGAAAGACCGCGAGGCCGGCCTTCTCGTTATCGGTGAAGACGTGGTTGTCGCGGATGCCTTCCAGAAATTCCAGCGACGTCTGGGTCGTGGACAGAAGCCCGTGCTGGTCGTGGATATAGTTTCTGATCGCATCGGAAACCGTGATCCCGAAAGCGTAGGGGTCGGCTCCTGCCACCATGCTCCGCAGCTTCTCCAATGCCGCAAGCGCCAGCTCCTTCGCCGTCGGCGGTGTCTTCCTGTTGAACATCGCGCGAAGTCCCCACATGAGACCTGCCACGATCAGGACGGCCCCGAGCGCCACGCACGCGACGACCCATGCCGGCCAGGGAAAAAACCAGACCGGCCCGACGATGTCGTGGATGGGAACGGGCGTTGGTGCTGGAGCGGCGGGATTCATGCGGCAAGCCTGCGCTCGCGCTGTTCGAAAAACGCGCGCAGCGGCAGAAGGTAGTCCTCGGTGGTCGAGAGCGGCACGATGTCCACCCTCCGGGCGCGGAAGAGATGTTCGAGCGACTTGCGCCGCAGTTCGTCGAGATCCGCCAGCCCGCGGCGAACGGATTTGCTTCCGGTGTTGATATCGATCTGCTGACCGGTCTCGGCGTCCTCCAGCGTGATGATCCCCACGTCCGGGAGCCCGGACTCGCCGGGGTCGCTCACCGGCATCGCCACCACATCGTGCCGGCGGCTGGAAACGGTGAGGGCTTTTGAAAAATCCGGGGCGATAAAGTCGGAGATCAGGAAGAGCACCGCGCGGCGGTTGATCACGCGGTTGAGGTAGTCCAGGGCGCCCGCCATGTTCGTTCCCCTCCCCTTGGGCTCAAAATAGAGCATCTCCCGGATCAGCCGCAGCGTATGCAGGCGGCCCTTTTTTGGAGGGATGAAAAGCTCGACGTCGTCGCTGAAGAGCAGGAGCCCGACCTTGTCGTTGTTGTTGATCGCGCTGAACGCCAGGATCGAGGCCACCTCGGCCGCCAGCTCGCGCTTGCTCAGCTCGACGCTCCCGAATGTCCCCGACGCGCTCACGTCCACCACCAGCATCACCGTGAGCTCGCGCTCCTCGGTGAACTTCTTCACGTAGGGCGTGTTCATCCGTGCGGTGACGTTCCAGTCGATCGAGCGGATCTCGTCGCCCGCCGCATACTCCCGCACCTCCTCGAAATTCATCCCGCGCCCCTTGAACACGCTGTGATACTGGCC
>JBAWVC010000206.1:0-3893 GCA_037147455.1 Verrucomicrobiota bacterium
GCGAAGAGGTCGCGGGCCGATGTCCGGGCGGAAAGCCGGGGGTTCAGCTCGAAGATTTTCAGTTTGGTGCCGTCGGTGAAGAACTGGTATTGGGCGACCTCGCCGAGGTAGATCGACTCCCCGATGCGGCCGCGCAGGCAGTTCGCCGGTTCGGGCTCCTCGCAGAGAACCCAGCTTTCCGGACGGACCGATACCGTCACATCCTCGCCGGCTTCCGGCAGCCAGTTCGGATCCCCCACGAGGCCTTTGAAAAGCCCGGCACCGGAGGTTTCCACAACCGCGCACCCCGGCGAAGTCGAGTGGATTTTCCCCGGGAGAAAATTGGTTTCGCCGATGAAATCCGCGACGGTTTTTGTCCGGGGTTTCCGGTAAACATCCTCCGGGGTTCCGACCTGCGCGATGCGGCCTCCGTCGAGGATCGCCATCCTGTCCGAGATCGAGAGCGCCTCCTTCTGGTCGTGGGTCACGTAGATCGCGGTGAGCCCGAACTCCTTGCAGACCCGCCGGATCTCGGCGCGCATCTCGAGGCGGAGCTTGGCGTCGAGGTTCGAGAGCGGTTCGTCGAGCAGCAGGCAGCGCGGTCGGATCACCAATGCCCGTGCCAGCGCGACCCGCTGCTGCTGGCCGCCGGAGAGCTGCGCGATCCTGCGGTCCGCGTAGGGCGACATCTGGACCGACTCCAGCGCCTCGGCGACGCGCCTTTTGGTTTCGGCCGCCGGGATTTTGCGCTCCTCCAAACCGAACGCGACATTCCTGGCCACCGTCAGATGCGGCCACAGGGCGTAGCTCTGGAACATCATCCCCGTGTTCCGCTTGTGGGGCGGAAGCTTTGTCACGTCCTCCTGGTCGAAAAGAATCCGGCCGGATTCCGGAGCGTAAAATCCGGCGACGCACCGCAGGAGGGTCGTCTTCCCGCATCCGCTCGGCCCCAGAAGAAAGAACAGCTCGCCCGGCTGGATCCGGAGACAGACGTCGTCCAGCGCGACGGCGGCCCCGAATTTTTTGACGAGATTTTCGAGGGTGATGGAGATCATTTTGGCGGCGCGGGATTTTCGAGCAGCCAGGCGTGGGCATTGCGGAGAGCCCCGGCCAAAGTTTCTGAGCGGAATGGTTTGGCAATGTAGTCCTGCATGCCGCTCTGCGTGGCATCGGCCCGGTGTTCGAGGAACACGTTCGCGGTGAGGGCGATGATGTAGGGGTGGTGTTCGCAGCCCGGCTGCCCACGGATCCGGCGGGTCGCCGTGAGCCCGTCGACACCCGGCATCTGCATATCCATGAAAATGACATCAAAGGGTTCGGCCTCGACCGCCTGGATCGCCTCCTGGCCGTCGCCAACCAGCTTGCAACGGTAGCCGAGACGGCCGAGGTAGAGGTCGATGACCTTCCGGTTCACGGCGACATCCTCGGCCACCAGAATACGCAGAGGGTGGCGGCGGGCGAAATCCGGATCGGCGGGCCCGGGGGACTGTGCGGCGCCCGTTTCCGGAGAAACGGCGATGATTTCCGGTTTGACCGGGGTTGCGATGATTTCAAAACGGAATGTGCTGCCGACCCCGGGTTGGCTGGCCACCCGGATGGTGCCGCCAAGAAGCCCAACCAGATGGTGCGTGATCGCGAGCCCGAGCCCGGAGCCGCCGTATTTGCGCGTGTTCGAACTGTCCACCTGGCTGAAGGCTTTGAAGAGGAGGGCCAACCGCTCCGGCGGGATCCCGATCCCGGTGTCCTCGATCGAAAATTCGATCTTCATCGCATCGCCTTCGGGCCGCGCCGTGACAGAGATTCCAACGCGGCCTTCCGAAGTAAACTTGATCGCATTGCCGACAAGATTGATGAGGATCTGGCGCAGGCGGGTGGGGTCGGTGACGACGCGGGCGGGCACGTCGGGAGCAAAGGAGACGCCAAGGTCGAGGCCGGTCTCACGCACGCGTGCGGAGAAAAGATCAATCACCTGTTCGACGGAATTGCGGAGATCGCAGGGGATCAGCTCGAGATCCATCTGGCCCGCCTCGATCTTCGAAAAGTCGAGGATGTCGTTGATGATGTCCATGAGAGCATCCCCGCTCCGGCGGATGATCTCCACGTATTCCCGCTGGACGGGCGGAAGTTCCTTGTCAAGAAGGATGCTCGTCATGCCGACCACCGCGTTGAGAGGCGTGCGGATTTCGTGGCTCATGTTGGCGAGAAACTCGCTCTTCGCCTGGTTGGCTGCATCGGCGGCTTCCTTCGCCTCGCGGAGCGCGATTTCGGTCGCCTGGCGTTCGGCCACAAGCCGCTCGATCTCCTCGGCAATATGGAGAAGATTATCGCCGGAATGGCCGTGGGCAGATGTTCCCAGGAGGCTGACCGTCTTGCTCAGACGCTCGAGAAGTTTCCCGTTGCGCTGGTTTTGGGTGAGAAGCCGGGCATACGCCTCGGTGAGTTCGCTCGAGCTGAGATCCATGGCGCGGTCGGTGATCCGGCGGTCCTGGTCGAACTGCCGGTAGGCGGCGTCGATTTGTTCGAAGAGCTGGCGCAGCTCCGGCGGGGAGGCCTCCGGGCTGCCAAAAGCCCTGCGCAGTTGGCGGGCGAGCAGAGGGTGGAAGATCATGGGCAACCCGTTCCGGAATCCACTTCGGCGATGCTCGTGACGGTCATCGTCTGGTTGTGGAACTGGCACGCCTTGGCCTGGCCGGAAGGGGCAAGCTCGCCGTAGGAGTAGAAGCCGGCGATGACGGGCCCTGGCCCAAACGAGGCGCGCACCCCCTCGAGCTCCTCCTCGGTCCGCTGCCCCAACACGATCCGGCGGCCGACGCAGCTCACGCAGAGAACCA
Source organism: Verrucomicrobiota bacterium (assembly GCA_037147455.1). Taxonomy (GTDB): domain Bacteria; phylum Verrucomicrobiota; class Verrucomicrobiia; order Chthoniobacterales; family Terrimicrobiaceae; genus QYQL01. The sequence goes on from JBAWVC010000206.1 coordinate 2,811, forward strand.
GCGCGGCCTGCTGGGCGGCTTGATGGGCTGCTTCCTCCGCGCCGGTGATCAGGTCCTCATACGATGCGCGCATGAACCGGACGGTGGCACCGAGCGGAATGTCTCCGGCAAAGGTCATCGACCCGGCCTGCTCGTCGATGGAAAGGATCGTGCGGACAACCGCGTTGGGCTGGCCAGGCGTAGTCACGCAAAGCGGAAACCGGAGGGCGGCGGCCGGCAGCGCAGCCGCTTCGTCGCCGAGGTAGTTTTTGTAAACTTCGAGGCCTGGGCGATTGTCGAGCGTGTGGAGAACATTTCCGGCGGAGCCGGTGACGACGCGCACGGGGCCGAAGCTGGACCATCCGCCGGCGTTGCCAAGGCCGATGCGCAGCGAATCCCCGTAAAGGCCGACAGCGGCGATGCCGCCCGGGGCAGGCACCTCATCCAGCCCGACGGCCGTGCGTTCAAAGTCATTGCCGTCGCCCGCAAGGCCGCCGCTGAGGGTGACGCCCGGGGGAAGGCAGGCATTGAATGTTTCGCTCAGCACCGTGCCGTTCACGAAGCTGCCATCGGAAAAAACCAGGACGTGGCGGAGCCCCGGAGCGCGGAGTTGTTCCACGAGATTTTCGCAAAGCGCCCGCAGGTCCGCGCCGGGCGCGTAGCGGTCCGCGACGCAGCGCAGTTCGGATTTCTCGAGCCGCAGAGCCGTGCAGACGACCGCCTCGTCCTCGATCTGTGTATCGGCCAGATTCCCTGCCGTGGATACGAGGAGGTGGTGCGCGCCGGGAAAACGCAGCCGGATCGCGTCAAGAATTCCTGGCTGCTCCAAGGTGGGGCGCAGGCCGAAAGCCAAAACCAAATCCGCAGCGCCGGAGGCAAGATCGCCCGCAAGATCGCGCCAGGAGCACGAGGGCGAAAGGAGGGTTTGGAGGATTTTCATTGGTCGGGCTCGGATGTGAACAGGAATCGTATCATGGAGGCCATGAGCCTGCGGGGCAGGTCGGACAGCAGCCGATTGTGAGGCTTTGCCTGAACGATAATCAAAACGGCTTCCGGAGAGCCACTATAATTCCAGAATCAACTGTGCCGGGAGTGCATCTCTGA
>JBAWVC010000207.1:0-3887 GCA_037147455.1 Verrucomicrobiota bacterium
CGTCAACGTCACCAAAGGCCACGGCATCGCCAGCCACCTCTTCAAGGAATACGGCTCCCACAAAGGCGAAATTCCGAGCCGCAACAACGGGGTCCTCGTCTCGATGGAGGGCGGGATCAGCATGGCCTACGCGCTCGATACCATCCAGCAACGCGGGCGCCTGTTCATCGGGCCCCAGGAGGAAATTTACGAGGGGATGATCGTCGGAGAAAACGCGCGGCCGGACGACATGCCGGTCAACCCGTGCAAGGCGAAAAAGCTCACCAACATGCGCAGCCAGGGCGACGGCAAAGGGATCTCCCTCGCCCCGCCGCTCGTCATGAGCCTCGAGCGCTCGCTCGAATACATCTCTCCCGACGAATACGTCGAGGTGACGCCGAAATCCCTCCGCCTCCGGAAAAAGATCCTCGACGCCAATGCACGCAAACGAGCGGGCAAGAGCTGAGAGCCTGGCCGCACAATTCATGCTTTGATTGGCACCCTTGTTGCTACTAACCTGCTTTTGTTATGAAAAAAGCCACTGCCGGTAAGGGGGGGAGAAAGGAAACCGCGAAGAAACCCGCTTCGTCCGTCAAGAAATCAACCGCGCCCGCCAAGCCATCCAAAGGATCCAAAGCACCCAAGGTAAATAAGGCGGTGCTGCCGGTGATGGAGAACCTCGGCGAGCTTCCGCGCTCGTATGGGACGGATTCCATTTTTCTGGTCGCCCAGGAACCGCACTGGCTGTTCACCTACTGGGATATCGATATTTCCCTGCATCCGGGCGGAAAAACTTTTCTACGCGTCACGGGGGAAGGGGACCAGATGGAAAGCGAGATCGAGGTCCCGTTCGAAACCCGGAACTGGTATATCCCGGTCAGCAAGGCCGGGGCGAAATATACGGTCGAGATCGGATATTTCCGCGGCAGCGAATGGCACGCGATCGCTCGGTCGGCCACCGTCAGGACTCCGAAGGACAAGGTCTCTGAGTCAGAAGAATTCGATTACGCGACCGTCCCCCTGCACATGAGCTTCCAGAAGCTCATGGAGAATATCCAGACCACGATCCAGGGTGGGGAGACCCTGCTTCAAGCCCTCGGCAGACTGCAGCGCGACGGCAAGCTGCTCTCGGTTGCTCATGGCGCTGGCGGGACGATCAGCCCCGATGAAAGAGTTGTCCTCGAGGCCCTGCTCGGGAAGCCACTTCTGGACGAGCTTTCGACCTCCGTGCTGAGCTCTGAGGAATCGAGTTCGCGCATCCGAAAACACCTTCAGGAGCGGCTGAGTTCCGGGGGAGCCAGCGAGCTTCTGGCGGGGATTCCGGCGCTGCCTGCCGGCAGCAGCCTTTTCAGCGCCTTTTCGTCCCTGGCCGGGACTTCGTCCTGGTCACCGGCGGCTCTCTCGAGCTGGGCCGCAGCGGTTCGGTCGTCTTCATCTGCCGGCGAAACCAGCTGGGGCGCGGCGGCGTTGTCGAGCTGGCTGGCGAAATCCGGCGAGTCCTCATGGAACTCGGCGGCGCTTTCGAGCTGGTTGCAGGCGGCGACATCCTCGTGGTCCGGCGCGGCGCTCTCGAGCTGGTCGCAGGCGGCACTGAGCAGTTGGTCCCAGGCCGCGATGTCGAGCTGGAGCCATGCCGAGACCAGCGGTTGGGGCGGGTCGGAAAATGTTGGCTCGTTCGGGTTGGCGAAGCGGGAATTCTTCATGCACGTCAACGCCGAGGTGATCTTCTACGGAGGCACGCACCCGCAGGCGAAAGTCACGATCGATGGCAAGCCGGTCGAGCTGGGCCCGGACGGATCGTTCCGGTTCCACTTCGTGTTTCCCGATGGAAACTACTCGATTCCGATCACCGCGACTTCTCCCGACGGGGTCGAGACCCGCTCGGCCACGCTCCGGTTCGAACGGGCCACGGCCCGCACCGGGGACGTCGGGCACACCGCCCAGCCACCGCTGCCGCTCCCGATGGGCGCCACTGTCTGAAAAAGAAAAAGAACAACCTCGGGCTTCCGTCCGACCGGTTGGCGGAGGCGTTTTACACGTTTCTTGAGGCCGAGCAAAATGCCTCGCCCCGGACGGTGACCACCTACCGGACCGCGGTCGAGGCATTCCGGAGATTCCGGCCCGCCGTCTCTTGGAAGGCGGCATCCGCCGCCGACTACCGCGGGTGGATGCTGGACATGATGAAACGCGACATGGCCCGCGCCAGCGTGCGCCTCCGGCTCTCCGCGATGCGCGCGTTTCACGCGTTCCTCCTCCGGCGGAATTTTGTCGAAAAAAATGTCCTGCGAGAAGTCCTGCTCCCGAAGGCGGAAAAGCAACTCCCGAGGTTCATGACCACGAAACAGGTGGAGTCGCTGATCGAGACGCCGGCCGCGCAGGAAAAATCCAAGCAGGCCCCCGCGTGGATGGCCGCGCGCGACACGGCGATCATCGAGCTGTTCTACTCGACCGGCATGCGGCTCTCGGAGCTGGGTGGGCTCGATGTTTCGGACGTTGATGTCATTGGCGAGACGGCGCGCGTCACCGGAAAGGGGGCGAAGGAACGGGTCTGCCCGGTCGGCGGTCCCGCGCTCGAGGCGATCTCGAAATACCGGCAGGCCGCGCGCGTCCATAGTGGCCCGCTCTTCATCAATAAGTCCCGCGCCCGCCTTTCCACGAGGACGATCTGGCACATGATCCGCTCCCGCCTCGTCCAGGCAGGGCTCCCCTCCAACCTCTCCCCTCACAAGCTCCGCCACAGCTTCGCCACACACCTCCTCGACAATGGCGCCGACCTCCGCAGCGTCCAAACCCTCCTCGGCCACGCCAGCCTCTCGACCACGCAGATCTACACCCACGTCACTGTCGAGCGACTGAAGCGCGCCTACGAATCCGCCCACCCGCGGGCGGCGACCTGACTCAACCTAGAAAAAGCAGTTGGATTTCACGCAAAGGGCGCAAAGCACGCCAAGGCAGAAAGATACGCAAAGGATTGGATACAAAACGCGTCACCCTGATGGTGAGTGCTATATTTTTCATTAGTTCCTTCCATTGCGTCCTTTGCGTGAGTCTCTTCTTCTGGATTTAGGCTCAAGGTTTCCCCATCTCGGTCAGTTGACCGCTGATCTCGTCGCGCTTTTCCTTCAGCCGCTGGATCGTGCGGGCTGCTTTTGCGGTTTCCGCCGCTGTGGGTTTTTCAGATTCGGATGTCCGGGTGGATGCCCGGTCCAACTCCTCCTGCGCGGATCGGATCTGGTCGTTCAATCCCCGGATCGAGTCGGTCAGCTCGCCGACCTTTTTTTGTCCGGCTAACTGCGCGGGGTCGTCCCCGGGAATTGGGCCGCTCAAGCGCGCATCTGCCGGCGTCGCGGGCTCAGCGGACGCGTGACCGGCCGCCGGGGCATTCTCGCCGGCAAACGGCGCGGGTTCCGGACGGGCGGCCCCCACAGAGGTCGCTGCAAAGTAGGATCGGTTTTTTCGAAATTCCAGGCCGCGGAAGCGGACCACAAAATCCCCTCCTTCCTCGCGGAGGAAATCCACCGCCTCTCCCGCGCGGATGCCCTGGATGCCGTGCTGCGTGGTCACTTGAAAATCGGAAGTCGCGAAGACCACCCTCGGCTGGACCGACGGCTTGGGGGTGGGGGTCGGCGACAGAAATTCCTCCGGGATCGAAACCACGCTCGTCGGGACAGCGGCCGGCGCCGGCTCCTTCGGCGGCTGGGGCGGGGCCGTATCCGGCGCCGGTTTGCAGCCAGCCAGCAGCCCGCAGAGAATCAGCGGGCCCGCCAGCCGGGGAATGGTTGTCGATTTTCGCGCGCGTGCCGCCGCGCCTTTCATCAAGCAGCCTGTGAGTTTCATGACGTTGCGGGGATTGTATCACCCCAGTCAATTCATGCCACGACAGAGATTGACGGGCAAGGCGTTCCAAG
>JBAWVC010000208.1:0-3883 GCA_037147455.1 Verrucomicrobiota bacterium
CGTTCGCGTTTGCTTGCGCTCGTGGAAACCGTTATCGGCAGGAGAACTTTATGATAACCGCAGGAATCGACGCCGGCTCGCGCACCATCAAAGCGGTCCTTTGGGACGGCGAAAAATCGTCCGTCGTGAATTCCGGTGCTGTGGACCAGGGGGTCGAGCAGCGGCGGCTGGCACGGGAGTTGGTGGACCGGCTGCTCAGCGAACTCGGGATCGGCTGGCCTCAAATCGCCCGAACCGTCGCCACCGGATACGGCCGCAACCTCATCGACTTTGCGGATGCCAGGATCACGGAAATCACCTGCCACGCCACGGGGGTCGCCCACGTTGTCCCATCCGCACGGACCATCATCGAAATCGGCGGGCAGGATAACAAAATCATCCGGCTCGATGACAAGGGAACCGTGCGGGATTTCGACATGAACGACCGCTGCGCGGCCGGCACCGGGCGTTTTCTGGAAGTGGTCGCCACCCGCCTGGGGGTCCAACTCGACGAACTCGGATCGCTTGTCCAGGAAAGCAGGAACCCCACGCCTATCAGCAGCATGTGCGCGGTGTTTGCCGAGACCGAGATCGTGGGGCTTCTTGCCGGCGGCAGCCATCCCGCAGACATCGTGGCCGGAGTGCAGGCCGCCATCAGCCGCCGCGTGAGCGCGATGGCGGGAAGAAATCTGGCCGCCCCGATCTGCTTTACCGGCGGAGTTGCCCTCGTGCCCGGCATGGCGCAGGCGCTCGAAACCGCCTTGGGACATCCGGTTTGCCTTGCCCCTCAACCGCTCCAGACCGGCGCGCTTGGCGCGGCATTGCTGGCGCTGAGGATGTGATCTCTCCGTTCAGGCTGAGCGGCCGCAGCAGGATTTGAATTTTTTTCCGCTGCCGCACGGGCAGGGGTCGTTGCGGCCGACCTTCGGGAGCTCGCGTTTGATCGGGAGTTCGAGTTTCGGGGCGGGCGGGCCGTCCTCCGACATCGCCTGCTCGAGCAGGCCGCTTGCGGGTGAGGCCGTCCGCGCCCTGGCAGCCGGGTCGGCGCGGAGGAGGTTCTGCGGGAGGCTGGCGAGAAGCTGCTCGAACGCCTGGAGGTTCGTGGTGCTGCGGAAGAGGTTGTTGAGGATCTCGGCCTTGATGCTGTCCATCAGCTCGAGGAACATCCCGTAGGCGTCGTTTTTGTATTCGACGAGCGGGTCCTTCTGCCCGAAGGCGCGGAGGTAAACCGCCTCGCGGAGCCCGTCCATCGCGTAGAGGTGTTCCTGCCAGAGCCGGTCAACGGCGTTGAGGATGATGTAGCGCTCGAGACCGCGCAGGGCGTCGGGGTTTTCCAGCGTGGCCTTGCGGTCGTAGGCATCGCGGATCGTCTGCATGAGGAACTGGCCGTTCTCCTCGACGGTGCGCGTATCCAGCGCCGCCTTCTCGCGGGTGAGGCCGAGCGGGAACGTCGAGTTGATCCACTGGAGGAGGCCGCTGGCGTCCGGCTCCTCGCCCTCGACGACTTCCAGATACTCCGCCACTTTTTTTGGAACCGCCTCGGTGATCACCTCGTGGATGAGGCCGCGGGTGTTCTCGGAATCCATGACCTCGTTGCGGTAGCCGTAGATGACCTCGCGCTGCTGGTTCATCACGTCGTCGAACTCGAGCGTGCGGCGGCGCATCAGGTAGTTCCGCTGCTCGACCCGCTTCTGGGCGGTCTCGACGCTCTTGTTCAGCCACGGATGTTCGAGCTCCTCGCCCTCCTTGAGGCCGAACGTCTCCATGATTTTTGTCATGCGGTCGCTCGCGCCGAAATTCCGCATGAGGTCGTCCTCGAAGCTCACGTAGAACCGCGAGCGGCCGGGATCGCCCTGTCGCGCGCAGCGCCCGCGGAGCTGCCGGTCGATGCGCCGGGACTCGTGGCGCTCGGTCCCGACCACGTAGAGCCCGCCGAGCGCGCTGACGCCCTCGCCGAGTTTGATGTCCGTGCCGCGTCCGGCCATGTTGGTGGAGATCGTGACCGCCCCGCGGAGCCCTGCGCGCGCGACGATCTCGGCCTCCTGCATGTGGTATTTCGCGTTCAGGACGGTGTGCGGGATTTTTTGGAGCTTGAGCATCCGGCTGAGCAGCTCGCTCGACTCGACGCTCGCCGTGCCGACGAGCACCGGCTGCCCGCGCCCGTGGGATTCGCGGATCGCCTCGATGGCGGCATGGTATTTTTCGCGGCGGGTTTTGAAAATCCGGTCGTTCTCGTCGGTGCGCGCGACCTTCTGGTTCGTGGGGATGACGTTGACGTCGAGCTGGTAGATGTCGTGGAACTCGTTGACCTCGGTCTCGGCGGTGCCGGTCATGCCGGCGAGCTTTTCGTAGAGGCGGAAGTAGTTCTGGATCGTGATCGTGGCGAGCGTCTGGGTCTCGCGGTCGATCTGGACCCCTTCCTTCGCCTCGACCGCCTGGTGCAGGCCGTCGCTCCAGCGGCGCCCCGGCATTTTGCGGCCGGTAAAGGTATCCACGATCATCACCTTGTTGTCCTCGACGACATACTCGACGTCCTTTTCGTAGAGGCAGTAGGCCTTGAGGAGCTGGGCGATATTGTGGATGCGTTCCGCCTGTGCGTCGCAATGTTGCTGGCGGGTTCCCTTGGCCTGCGCTTTGCCTGCGGCGTCAAGCGCCGGGTCGTTTTCGATGTCGGCGAACTCGGTGAGGAGATCGGGGAGCACGAAGGCATTCGGGTCGTCCGGGTTGAGGTAGTTCCGCCCCATCTCGGTGAGGTCGGCGTCGTGCTGGCGCTCCTCAATGGTGAAAAACAGCTCCTCCTTAAGCTCGACGAGCGCCGCTTTGCCGTCGGTATCCTTGTAAAACTCGAGCTCGGCTTTGTCCATGACCTTGCGCATCTCGGGGTCTTCCATCATGCGGAGGAGGGCCTTGTTGCGGGGCTGGCCGAGTTTCAGCTTGAACATCGTGCGGCCGGCTTCCTCGCGCCTGCCGGCTTCGAGCTGCTCCTTGGCCTCGCTGGCGAGCCGGTTGCAGAGCATCGTCTGCTTGCGGACGAGCTGCTCGATGAGCGGCTTAAAGCGGTCGTATTGGTGGGTCGAGACGGTCGCGGGGCCGCTGATGATGAGCGGCGTCCTAGCCTCGTCGATGAGGATCGAGTCCACTTCGTCCACGATCGCGAAAAAGTGCCCGCGCTGGACCTGCTGTTCCCGGCTGGTGGCCATGCCGTTGTCGCGCAGGTAGTCGAAGCCGAACTCGCTGTTCGTGCCGTAGGTGATGTCGCACTGATACTGGGCGCGGCGGTATTCCGGCGTCTGGTCGTTTTGGATCACGCCCACGGTGAGCCCGAGGAAGGTGTAAAGCTGGCCCATCCACTCGGCGTCGCGCTTGGCGAGGTAGTCGTTCACGGTCACCACATGGACCCCGCGCCCGCTGAGGGCGTTGAGATAGACAGCGAGCGTGGCCACCAGGGTCTTGCCCTCGCCCGTCGCCATTTCGGCGATCCGGCCGCGGTGCAAAATCATGCCGCCGATGAGCTGCACATCGAAGTGGACCATGTTCCACGTGAGCGGTTGGTCGCAGACCGTGATCCCGCGGCCGACGAGGTGCTTCGCCGCGGATTTCACCACGGCAAACGCCTCGGGAAGAAGCGCGTCCAGCTCGGCGGCCAGGGCCTCAGGGTCCTCGATTTTCGAGAGCCGGTCCTTCCACTCTGCGGTCTTGGCCCGGAAGCCCTCGTCCGTCAGATTCTGCAGCCCGGGCTCGAACTCGTTGATGCGGCGGACAATCGGCTGCAGCCGGCGGATTTCCCGCTGGTTCTTCGAACCGATGATTTTCTTGAGGATCCAGTTGAACATGATGAACAGACGAACTCTGCATCAAAGGCGGAATCCTGAAAAAGTAAAACGGGAAATTTTTTCGTTTCCGA
>JBAWVC010000209.1:0-3861 GCA_037147455.1 Verrucomicrobiota bacterium
AGTGCGGACTCCGGGACCTCCATGGTCCGGCGTTTCCGGCGGATCTGGGCCTCGGCCAGGAATTCGGCCTGGGCATCGAACGGGGGTTCGCCCTCGGTTATCCGGGGAATGTAGCTGCCGTCCGACTGCATGACCTTGGCCTTGACGTTGTCCTTCCAGAACCACTCGAGGATTTCCTCCACGTGTTCGACCATGCGTTCCTGGACGATCGGGAAAACGGTTTCGACACGGCGGAAGAGGTTCCGGGGCATCCAATCCGCGCTGCCGAGGAAAACTTTCCGGGCGCCGCCATTTTCGAAGCGGAAGATCCGGCTGTGTTCGAGGAAGCGTCCGACGATGCTGCGGACCTCGATATTTTCGCTGACGCCCGGAACGCCGACCCGGATCGCGCACATGCCGCGGACGAGGAGGCGGACCGGGACGCCGGCGGCGGAGGCGCGGTAGAGGGATTCGATGATCCCCTCCTCCACCAGCGAATTGACCTTCGCGTAGATGCCCGAGGGGCGGCCCGCCCTGGCGTGTTCGATTTCGCTTTCGATCATCTGCTGGAACGCTGGGTAGAGCGTCCACGGGGCGACGAGGAGCTGGTGCAGGCCGGGGAATTTCGAAACGCCGGTGAGGCAGTTGAACGCCTCCGCCAGGTCGGTGGTGATGTCCTCCCGGCACGTAAGCAGGCTGAGGTCGGTGTAAATTTTTGCCGTCGAGGGATGGTAGTTCCCGGTCCCGAGGTGGGCGTAGCGCCGGATGCCATCGCCCTCGCTGCGGATGATCAGCATCGCCTTGGCGTGGGTTTTGAGCCCAGCGACCCCGTAGACGACATCGACGCCGGCCTCGCGCATCATGCGCGCCCATTTGATGTTGGCGGCCTCGTCGAACCGCGCCTTGAGCTCGATGATCGCCGTGACCTGCTTCCCGTGCCGCGCGGCCTCGATGAGCGACTGGACGATCGGGGAATCCGAACTCGTGCGGTAGAGCGTCTGCTTGATGGCGAGGACGGCGGGATCCTCCGCCGCCTGCGCGAGGAGATCGACCACGGTCTGGAAATTGTCGTAGGGATGGTGGAGGAGGATGTCGCCCCGGCGGATGTGAAAAAAGATGTCGCTCTCGGTGTCGAGCGAGACGACCGTGCACGGCGAAAACCGCTTGTAGCGAAGCTCCGGGCGGTCGATCTGCAGGGCCAGCGGCATGAGGCGGGCAAAATTCAGCGGGCCGTTGATCCGGAAGACGTCCTCCTCCTCCAGGTTGAAGATCTCGAGCAGGCGGCCGACGACGCGGTCCGGGCAGTCGTCCTGGACTTCGAGGCGCACGGCGGCCCCGCGTTTGACTTTGCGGAGCTCCTCCTCGATGGCGTGCAGGAGGTTGTGGGCCTCCTCCTCGTCGAAGTAGAGGTTGCTGTTGCGGGTGACCCGGAAGAGGTGGGCTCCCTTCACGGTGACACCCCGGAAAAGCGAGCCGACGTGCTCCTGGATGATGTTGCCAAGGAAGACGTAATCGTCGCCGTTCTTGTTATCGGAGAACGGCACGACGCGTGGGAGAATCCTCGGGGCCTGGACGACGGCGATGTCCGTCTCCAGCCCGTCGCCCTCGAGCTCCACGATGACGTTCAGGCTTTTGTTCAGGAGCTGGGGAAACGGGTGCGACGGATCCACCGCGATCGGGGTGAGCACCGGATAGACGGTCTTTTCAAAAAACTGCGCGAAGTGTTTTTGCTCGTGCTCCGGGACATCCGGGTAGGCGTGGAACCGGACGCGCTGCTCTTCGAGCTCCGGCATGATCTGCTCCCTCCAGCAAAGGTATTGGTCATCGACCATCTTGCGCGTGCGCTCGCTGACGCGAGCCAGCGTCTCGCCCGCCGAGAGGCCGTCCGGCCCCGCCTCCGACGACTGCGTCTGCCTCTGCTGCTTGAGGCCGGCGACCCGGACCTCGAAAAACTCGTCAAGGTTCGAGCTGACGATGCAAAGGAACTTCAGGCGTTCGAGAATCGGGTTCGTCGCGTCAAAGGCCTGGTCCAAAACCCGCTGGTTAAACTCCAGCCAGCTCAGCTCCCGGTTGATGAATAGCGCCCTGTCGGAAAAGTCCATCCCCCATGCTCGGATTTGCACGGCTTTGGTCAAGGGGAGAATTGCGGATTTGGCTTCATTTTGTCCCTCGCAATTGCCGGAGCAAACCTCGGGCACCCGGGTGGCCGGGGGCGATGGCGAGGGCGCGCCGGGCGGATTCCGCAGCTTTTGCCGGGTCTTTCATCCGCAACTGGACCGTGGCCAGCGCGAAGGCCGGGTTCGAGCTTCGCGGCAGGAGAGACTCCGCTTTCTCAAGCGCTTTGGCGGATGCGGGCAGGTCGCCGTAGGCGGCTTCCGCGAGGCCGAGGTTATACCAGGCGCGCCCGAAATCCGGGGCGAGTGCAACGGTCGTGCGGAGGAGAACGAGCGAACGCGCGGCGTTGCCGAGTTCCGCCTCGAGGAGGGCCAGCGAGTAGGCGGTATCGGTATTTTTCGGGTCGGCCGCGAGCGACCTGTCGAAGAACGCCTTTGCCTGCGGCAGACGGTCGGCTTGATACATGAGCTGGGCGGCCTGCTGGAACATCCCCGACGAGGGATCGCGGGCGACGGCGAGATTTGTCCACCGCTCCAAATCCGGAAGACGTTTTTCGATGGCTGCAAGCCGGGCCTGCTGGAACGCGCCTCCGGCCCCGTCGCTGATGTTGGAAAGCCATGTCCCGATTTCCTTTCTTGAACCGTCGGGGACTGTCTGGCGGTTCATGAGAAGGTGCCAGGCGGCGCTGATGCGAACGCCAAGCGACGGATCTGACAGGGACTTTTGTAGGACATCCGGCCTCGCCTGCGCGAGGGTGCGGACGGCGGCATCCCTCACGAGCGGGCTCGGGTCGGAGGCGGATGCGGCAAGAAATTCCTGAACCGCCGGATCCTGCTCGCGACCTTCGAGCATCAGAACGAGCGAGGCCCGCCAGGCGGGGTTCGGCTCGGATTTGAAGAATTCCATGATCGGCTGCGAGACGGCCGGATCGCCGGAGCGGGCGCGAGCGATGAGCCGGGTCCGGTCGCGCGAAGGGCGCTGCATTTTATACCATTCCTGCATCCAGGTGATCGCCCAGTCCGTGAATTTGTCGGCGTGGCAGCGGTTGCAGGAATTCGGGATGCCGAGTTCCTTCGTGAGCTGCGGGTCCGGAACCGTGAACCCGTGGTCGCGGCGCGGATCGCGGGCCATGTAGGTCGTCTGCGGCATGTGGCACTCGACACACCGGTTGCCGGTGCTGTCCGGCTTGTGATGGCTGTGCGCCGCGGGATCAGGGATCGGGGTCGCCCCGCGCTGGCCAGGCGGCGCATGGCAGGAAAGGCACAGCGCGTTGTTCCCGGCCGGGAGCTTGAGCTTTCCCGAATGCGGGTTGTGGCAATCTAGGCAACTGATCCCCGCTTTGCCCATCTTGCTCGTGAGGAACGATCCATATTCGAAATCCTCGTCCCGGACCTGCCCGTCCGGATAGTAGAGATCGGTCAGGTCTGGCAACGCCACACGGAAGTGTTCGTCGAAATTATCGCCCGCGTGAAATTTCCCTGTCAGCTCCTCGCGGCGCGAGTGGCAGGCCGCGCAGTTCTCCATGTCCGGCCGCGGGTTCAGCCGCACCGGAACCTTCGGCTTCGCGGCGTGGCCGTCCAGCGGCCCGTGGCACTGCTCGCAGGAAATGCCCATCGCCTTCCATGTCGAGGCAAAGGAATCGGTCGCGGGATCATAGTTTTTTTCGAACCCGGTCGTGTGGCAATACGCGCACTGCGAATTCCAGTTCATCCCCCCGTTTTTCCAGAACCCCCATTCGTGCGGACCGCGCGGTTCGCTTTTGTAAAT
>JBAWVC010000210.1:0-3817 GCA_037147455.1 Verrucomicrobiota bacterium
CGATTTTTCCGCTGGTGTTGAAGACGGGTGAGATGGTCGCCGATTCCCAATAGAGCGAGCCGTCCTTGCGCCTGTTGTGAAACTCGCCGCGCCAGGTTTGTCCGGCGATGATGGTTTCCCAGAGACTGCGGTAAAATGCCGGGGCCTGCTTCCCGGATTTGAGGACGCGGGGGTTTTGACCAATCGCTTCGGCGGCCGTGTAGCCTGAACCCTTTTCAAAGGCGGGATTCACATACTCGATGCTCCCGCAGGGATCGGTGATGACGATGGTGTTCGCGCTTTGCTCGACCGCCGCCCGCAGACTTTTCAGTTCCTCCTCCTCCATCCGATGCTCGGTGACATCGCGGAGAATGCCCACGGAATGCCAGTCCCCGGCGACCTGTATGGAAGAAAGTGATATCTGGACAGAGATCTCCTTCCCGTCTTTTCGCAGCGCCTCCATCTCGACCGTCTTCCCGATCGCTGCACCCTGCCCGGTTTTCAAAAATGCCGGGAAAGCGGCCTGATGCGCCGCGTGATATCGTGCGGGCACGATGAGCGCGTGCAGGTTTTGGCCGATGGCTTCGTCCGCCGTGTAGCCGAAAATGCGCTCGGCGGCGGGATTCCAATAGGAGATCAGACCTTCCGGGCCCATCATCAAAATCGCATCCTGCGCGGAGTCGGTGATCGCACGCATACGGAATTCGCTCGCTTCCCGCGCCGCGTTTTCCGCCCGCAAATCTTCCAGCAGGTTGAGCGTGGCGGTCTGGCTTTTTTGAAGTTCCCGCGTGCGTTCCGCCACCAGGCCGCCCAGCCGCGCGGCTTCATCCCGTTGACGGATCGCGGCGGCCTTGATTTTGGCCATGACCCGAATCTGGACGGTCAGTTCGATCTCGTCGAAGGGCTTGGAGAGAAAACCCTCCGCCCCGGCTTCCAAAGCCTTGACGTGACTGTCCCGGTCGTTCTGGGCGGTCAGGAAGAGCACCGGAATCGTTTGCAGGCGGGCGTCTTCCTTCAGATTCCGGCAAACCTCATACCCGTCCATGCCCGGCATGAGGATGTCGAGCAGGATCACGTCCGGGTCTTCGGCCTCCGCCATCTGAAGGCCTTTGGGGCCGTCCGGGGCAGCCAGGAATCCGGCCTCTGGAAGCCGATCCAACACAATCGCCCGCAACACCGTCAGGTTGTCGGGGTTGTCGTCAATCGCCAGTATTTTCATGGTTTTTCATCCAAAAATTCCCGCAGCAGGTTCCGCAGCGCGTCGTGATCCAATGGCTTCGTGAGATAGCCGTCGAAGCCGTGAGCCAAAATTTCCTCGCGGTCGCCCTTCATGGCGCTGGCGGTGACGGCGATCACCGGGATGTGTCGCAAGGATTCGTCCTGCCGGATTTCCTGGAGTGCCTGGATGCCGTCCAGTCCGGGCAGCGCGATGTCCGTGAGGATGAGATCGGGCTGGTGCCTCCGTGCGAGTTCTACGCTCGTCCGGCCATCTTCCGCTTCGATGATCTGATAGTTGTCGCCGATCAGGGCCTTGACGGTGTGCAGGTTGTCAGGGTTGTCTTCCGCCACCAGAACGACGGGTTTTCCGGGGCGGGCGGGGCGGCGGCGACGCGGCGGCGCGGCTGGCTTCTCCGGTGGTGGCGCGACCATCTTGGCCACTGCGGCCAGCAACTCATGTTTATTGATGTCGCCCTTTTGGATCAACTGGTAAATATGGTTTCCTTTGAGGACGTTCAACTCCTCCTTGGTCACATGCTTTGCGGTGAGGATGAGGACGGGCAATTGCGCGGTTCGCTCTTCGGCCCGGATCGCCTGGAGCACTTGAAAGCCGTCCACATGCGGCATCATGAGGTCGAGAATCATGGCGGCTGGAAGAGCCAGCCCAATCTGCGCCAGGCCCTCCTGGCCATCGCGTGCCACCCGGACGCGGTAGCCCTCGGCTTTGAGGAGATGCGTCATCTGAATGATCGCGGGCTCGTTGTCCTCAACCAACAAAATATCCTGGCCCCGGCGTCCTCCCGATCCCTTTGCTGGAGGGATGGCCTCCGTGCCGTCCGATTTATTCCTGGGCGCTGACGGAGCATCGCCCTCCAGCTCAAACGGGCGGGACGCCCGTTCTCCCTGTGGCAGATCCAAAGGCAGGCGGAGGGTAAAGGTCGAGCCTTGGCCGGGGACGCTTTCCACCGTAATGTCGCCGCCGAGCAGGAGCGCGTATTTCTTCGCGATGGCCAGCCCCAGGCCGGTGCCGCCGTATTTGCGCGAGGTGCTTCCGTCGGCTTGGCGGAACTCGTCGAAGATATACGGAAGTTGGTCGGCGGCGATGCCGATGCCGGTGTCCTTTACGGAAATGCGAAATGGGAAATGCGAAATGGGAAATCCGGATTTCTGATCTCTGATCTCTGATTTCTGATCTCTGATTTCCGCGGTGATCGTGACCTGTCCCCGCTCGGTGAACTTGACCGCGTTGCCGACGAGGTTCTGGAGGATATGCCGGCACTTGTCGGGATCGGAGGCGAGAAGCGGCAGGTCGGCGGGCACCGCGTTCAGGAGGTCGATCTTCTTTTCCCGCGCCTGCGGGCCGACCATGTCGGCGATCTCGCCGGCCAGTTCGCGGACCGAGAAGTGGCTGACGGCGATGTCCTCTCCGCCCGCCTCGATGCGCGAGATGTCGAGGAGATCGTTGATCAGCGAGAGGAGAGCTTTGCCGTTGCGTTCGATGATTTCGAGGTAGCCGAATTCCTGCTCGGGAATGGCCTTCGCCAGCCGGCGGCCCAGGACGCCCGAGAGCGCGATCACCGAGTTCAGCGGCGTGCGCAACTCGTGGCTCATGTTCGAAAGGAAGGCGCTCTTCAACCGGTTGGCCTCGTCCAGTTCCCGCTTCTGGATTTCCAGCTCGGTGTTCTGCCGGATCAGCTCGTCGGTTTGGATCGAAAGCTCCTCCTTCTGCGTGTCGAGCTCATGGTTCTGGCGCTCGAGCCGCTCCGCCAAGTTCTGGATTTTCTGGAATGCCAGCACGCCGTTCACGCGGGCGGTCAGCACGCTCCAGATGTCGTTGACCAGGCGGATCGCCGGCGCGTCGTAGGCGCGGACGCTGGCCAGAGAAATCACCGCCACCGTCGTGAGATCGGAGAACACGGGAATCGTCAGGATTTCCCTGGGGGTGAATTCACCGCTCACCGCCGCGAAGGTGAACCGCGAATCCGCCGGGATGTCGGTGATCCGATGAATCTGGCGTGCGGCCACGGCCGCTCCCAGCTCGCCCTCGAGTTCCGCGGCGGCGAAGGCGGTGCGGCCGCCGGCCCTGAGTCCGATGGACTCGAAATGCTCGTAGGCGGTTTTGGCTTCGTTCAGCAAATAGACCGCCCCCACCTGCGAGCCCGTATGCAGGAGCAACGCCTTGAGCATCTCGTGGCAGAACGCATGCACCTCGTCCTCCCGAAGCATGACGTGTGCGAGCTCGGCCGCGTTCTGCCCGATCATCATTTCGACCTGGATGGCATCGGCCATCGCGTTGAACGAAGCCGAGAGTACCCCGAACTCGTTGGCGGAAACAAATCTGCTGCGCGCGGCCATCTTCCCTTGGCGCAACTGCGACGCCGTTGCCGCCAGTTGCCGGAGCGGGTCGTTGATCCCTTTCAGCAGGATCCAGACGATGAACAGGGACAGCAGCAAAATACCGGCAACGATCACAACCAACTGGACGGAAAGAGCATGGTGCATCGCGGAGGCATCGCGGTAAAGTTGCTCGGCCTTTTTCTCGGCGAAGGTGTCTATCTTCGAGACGCACCCCATCATCTCCTCCCTCATTTTGCCGAGGTCTCCGGCATCTCGGACACGA
>JBAWVC010000211.1:0-3794 GCA_037147455.1 Verrucomicrobiota bacterium
GCCGCGGTCTTTGGGTTCTCCTCTGCGCCGTCTGGGTGCTGGCGGCGATCACCCTCCAGGAAAGCGGGGCCGTCAACACCGTTTTCGTGGTCGTGGATGTCGCGGCGCTGATGTTTGTCACGCAGCAGATCCACGCTCCTCCGGAAGCGGATGCGGCGCTCTGGGCATCGGTGCTGCGCTCGCTGCGTCTGGTCATTCCTGTGGCGTTGATCGTCACGCTGGTGTTCTGGCTGTTCCCGGCGATCTCCTCGCGCACGAACATCGCTTTTGTCGGCTTTGCGGGAAGCGACCTGCTGAGCCCCGGAGAAGCCTCGGAAATCCGGCTGACCCGGCGCACCGCCTTTATCGCCACGTTTCCGGAGTCATCCTCTGTCCCCGCGTTTTCCGATCTGTATTGGCGGGGGCAGGTTCTGGAAAAAAACGAAGGTCTCCGATGGTCGGCCGAACCAGTGCGGATCAACTCCGGCCCGGCACGCAGGGGCGCGTTTCCTGATGCCGTGGCCTGGAAGTATTCTCAGCGTCTGGGGCCGGACCGGACGCTGGCCGCTTTGGATCGCCCGGTTACTGTCAGATCCCTCCACGATGCCGCGACGGTTCTGGAAATTGGGGCATCCGTTTATTCCGTTTTGGGAACCGGGGAGGTCGAGGTTCTGTGCGCATCCACTCCGCCTGATGATCCCCCGCGGCCGGAGATCGCCTCGGGGAGCCTTGAGGTCCCGGAAAAAATCCGGGAGGATCAGCGCCTGCGAGGCCTGACTGAAAAACTTTTTTCCTCTCGCTCAACGTTCTCCGGCAAGCTCAAATCTTTGGGGGATTTCCTGGCGGCAGGCGGATATTCCTACACCCTTCGCCCCGGAAAAATGGAAGCCGGCGACGCGGGATGGTTTCTATTCCGGCACCGGAAAGGTTTCTGCGGGCACTACGCCGCCGCGTCGGCTTGCATCCTGCGCATCGGCGGAATCCCCGCGCGGGTCGTCACCGGTTTCCGCGGAGGAACATGGAACCCCTGGCTGCGGACGCTCACGGTGCGCGACTCCGACGCCCATGCGTGGGTCGAGGCCTGGGATGAAAATGCCCGGCATTGGACACGCTTCGATCCGACATCCTTCATCGCCCCCGAACTTTCCGCGATGCTGGAATTGGAAAGAAACCCGGACCGTTGGCCGTGGTTCCGGCTGGCGACGACTTACGCGGTCGCGCAGGCGACACGGACGGCGAGCCGGTTGGACTCGGCGCTCTCAAATCATTCCCTCCCGGCCTCGTGGGCGATTGCCGCCGCTGGCATCGCTGTCGCGATCTGGTGGATTTCGACCCGCCGAAAAATCAGACCGGACATTGCGGCTGCCTGCCTCGCAAAGCTCGAAAAACAGGCCGCCTTGTGGAGCCGGTCCCGACTGCCCGGAGAAACTCCCCTAGCTTGGCTCGCAAGGCTGGAGGCAGCCTCCCCGGGCAATCCGGAGGTTCCCGAACTCCGGAAATTTTCCGCAAACTACGAGCGTCTCGTCTATGCCGCGGCAAGCCGGCTCCCGGAAAACTCCTCCGCCCTCAACAGCGCCTCCAATCGTCTGATCGATCTCTGGCACAAAGCTTACGCTGTCAGAGCGAAGCGCTCGGAGCCGAGGAGGCCGGATTTTTCCAGGAAATAGTCGTATCCGCCCGGGTAGCTGGTGACGTTGCCGGCATTGATGTGGAGGATCCGGTTGGCCAGCTTTCGGATGAAGTGGACGTCGTGTGAGATGAAAAGGAGCGTGCCCTCGTAAGCTTCGAGGGCGAGGACGAGCGACTCGACGGTCAGGATGTCCAAGTGGGTCGTCGGCTCGTCCATGAGCAGCAGGTTCGGCGGATCGACGAGGAACTTGATGAGGTTGAGGCGGGTTTTTTCTCCGCCGCTCAGAACGCGGGTCTTCTTGTGGATGTCATCCTTCCGGAAAAGAAACGACCCGAGCATGCTGCGGGCGTCCTCCTCGCGGAGCGTGCCGTTGCTGGCGAGGACCTCGTCCATGACCGAGTTGTCCGGGTCGAGCGTGGCCGAGCGGTGCTGGCTGAAGTAGCCGATCTTGGAATTGTGCCCGGCCTGGCAGGTGCCTTTCTGGAACGGGACAACCCCGGCCAGGATTTTCAGCAGCGTGGATTTCCCGGCGCCGTTCGGGCCGACGAGCGCAGTCCGCTCCCCCCGCTCGACCAGCAGGTCCAGGCCTTTGTAAACCGGATGGTCGCCGTAGGACATGTGGACCCCTTCCAGCTTCATCGCCTGCTGGCCGCCGCGCGGCGGCTGCGGGATCCGGAACCGGAACGGCCTTCGCGGCGGCTCCGGGCGCTCGATCTTGTCCATCCGCTCGATCTGCTTGAGCTTGCTCTGCGCCTGGGCGGCCTTCGAGGAGACCGACCGGAAGCGGTCCGCAAATTCCTGAAGGGCCGTGATTTCCTTCTGCTGGTTTTTCCACGCGGCCGCCTGCTGCTCGTAGTTCGCCTCGCGCTGGCGCAGGGACGCGGAGAAGTTTCCGGTGTAGGAGACGATTTTTTTGTTCGTGATCTCGAAGACCTTTTCGACGAGCGCATCCATGAACTCGAGATCGTGCGAGATGAGAAGCACGGCTCCGGAATACGTTTGGAGATACCGCTGGAGCCACAGGAGCGAGAGCAGGTCGAGGTGGTTTGTCGGCTCGTCGAGCAGGAGCAGGTCCGGCTCCATCACGAGGAGGCGTGCGAGGTGGGCGCGCATGACCCAGCCTCCGCTCAGCTCCTTGCCCGGGCGCAGAAACTCCTCCTCCCGGTAGCCGAGCCCCTTGAGCATCTTCCGGGCGCGGGCCTCGACGTGCGGGTTGCAGAGCGCCTCGTGCTTGGCGTGGGCCTCCAAATATTCCGCCCCCTCGACATCCCCGGCCTTTTCGAGGCGCGCGAGCACTTTCTCCAGGGCGGGGATTTCGCCCGCTTTGCCGGTGGCGATGTCCAGGGCGGTTTCCTCGCCGACCGCCTCGCCCTCCTGCGGCAGGTAGCCGAGCATCGTCCATTCATCCCGCTGGACCGTCCCCGCATCGGGCTCGTCCCTTTTCAGGATCAGGGAAAAGAGAGTGGACTTCCCGGCTCCGTTGGGGCCGACCAGCGCGACCTTCTCGCCGTAGTTGACCTGGAGGCAGGCCTCCTCAAAAAGCACCCTGCCCCCATGGCTCTTCCTCAAAT
The DNA here is from genome assembly GCA_037147455.1 of Verrucomicrobiota bacterium. Taxonomy (GTDB): domain Bacteria; phylum Verrucomicrobiota; class Verrucomicrobiia; order Chthoniobacterales; family Terrimicrobiaceae; genus QYQL01. The sequence goes on from JBAWVC010000211.1 coordinate 3,181, forward strand.
CCCGGATCGTCAGCATCGGGAAAGCGGAAGCGGATCAGCGGACGATCCCACGTTGCGAGTGTTCTATGAATGCCAGCAGGTGGTCCCGGACATCCGAAGAAGCGATCTCCGCCGCGATCTGCCCGCATGCCTGTTTGACGTTGAGGTTCGAGCGGTAGAGAAACCGGTAGCATTCGCGCAACGAGCGGACATCGTCGGCCGTGAACCCGCGCCGCTCCAAGCCGACCTGATTGACCCCGCGAATCTCCGCGGGATTGCCGTCGGCGATCATGTAGGGCGGGACATCCTGCACGATCTTCGTGCAGCCTCCGATAATGGAATGTCGCCCGATGCGGCAGAACTGGTGGACGCCCGAGAGCCCGCCGATCACGGCGTAATCCTCGACCAGCACATGTCCGGCGAGCGTGCCGTTGTTTGAAAAGATCACGTGGTCGCCGACCGTGCAGTCGTGCGCGATGTGCGAATAGGCGAGGAAGTTCCCGTGGCTGCCGACCACGGTTTTCGTGTCCGGGAGCGTCCCCCTGTTCACGGTGCAGAACTCGCGGAAGGAATTCCCGGACCCGATCTCCAGATACGTCGGCTCGCCGGCATACTTGAGATCCTGCGAGCGCTGG
>JBAWVC010000212.1:0-3768 GCA_037147455.1 Verrucomicrobiota bacterium
CCGGTCGTGTTGAACAACTCGGAGGCCGCGTAGGCGAGAAAGAGCTTGTTGCCGCTGCGGAGTTCCTCCTCGGGTTTGAGGCCGGGATCCGGGTGGGTCTTGGCCCAGGCGTAGGCGGATTTTGCCGAGGCCGTGAGCTTGTCGGCGCGCGCCGCATCGAACGGGCGGTTCAGCCGCGCGAGCTGCGCGGCAACGGCTGCGAATTCCGTGGCGGAATTGTTCTGCGGGTCGAGGAGCCCGAAGGCCGGACGCTTGCCGGTCTTCTGCTGGATTCCCCGGATGTAGTCCTGGTCGTTGCCCCGCCCGAGATAAATCGCGCCATCCGGCCGCTGGTTCTCCTGATAGAACGAGAGCGCCCAGGCCGCCTCGTCGAGGAGGTCGGGGATTTTGTTTCCGCTCTCGGGAAGGTTCAGGTCCTTGTCCTGAAACGCCGACGGGAACGCCTCGTAAACGAGCAGCGACTGGGCGGTCGCGCGCAGGTGCGTGGTGAAGACATCGTCGTCACCGGCATCATGGTAGCCGCCGGAAAACTCGCGCTTCGCCTCGCCGGGCTTGGGGATATAGGACGGGCTGTCCACGCCGAAGCCGGATTCGTAAATCGCCATGTGGGTGGCGGACCGCGGGAAGTCGGTGTTTTCGGGCTTGAGTTCGACGCCCGCGCGCTGATGGAAAAACGCGCGCATCGTATGGTAGTAGAGGTCTTTGATCCCGTTCGCGAGGCCGACGCCGAAGGAATCCGATCGCGCGAAGCCCGGGATGCGGATGTGGTATTTCCCTGGCGGCAGCTGCTCGATTTTCATTTCGAAAACCCCCTCGCCGCTCGTGGGATCCGCCTCCGCCCTCGGCAGAATCTCGCCGGAGAGAGCGGTCTTTCCCGTGGCCTCGTCCACGACCTCGAACTTTTTCATGTCGAAAAAATCGACTGTCCCGAGATCGCCCGCCCACCAGCCGAGGTAGGCGTAGCGCTCGTTGGCGAGCGCGCTGTAGGCCACCTGGTTGACTTTGATCGCGGGGGTGATCGTCTTGTCCGGGGAGAAGGCCAGCTCCATCTTGCGTGTGAAACGCTCGGGGATCGCGGCCACCGTCACCGTGCATTTATCCCCGGGCTTCAGCGGCTGCGGAAGTTTCAGGTAAAAGGTGTGGCTGTAGAGCACGACCTCCGGAAAGCTGGCCACGTTCCCCTTCCAAAGCTGGACCGACTGGCGTCCGACTTTTTCCGGGTGAAAGCCCGGGCCGCTCCCGCATTGCAGGGAGAACGTTTCCGGGACCTGCAGCTTCGCCAGCGGGTCGTTGTTCAGCCCCGGACCGCTCTCCCCGATCGCCCCGTCCACGGTCACGGCCAGCAGGTCGGGGCGGATGGGATAGACCGAGCGGATACCTTGGAAATACCCGAGCTTCTCGGCCGCTTCAAACACGCGGCTTCTTTCGAGCTTGAGCTTCGCATCAAAGTATCCGTCGGGAGCTCCGTCCGGTCGCACGAAATGCTCCTTCAGCTTCGCCGCGTCGGCCCGGAAATCCTGGTCCGAAAGCGTGACGGCGAAGATCGCAGGGACAGCGGTCCCCGCCGACCGCAGCACGATTTTTTCGATCGGCTTTTCCGGGAACGGATTTTTCCATTGCGTCGCCCAGACGCCGATCAGCTTTTTCCACTTCTGGCTGTAAACATTCGTCCCCATGAAGAACGGCCAACTCGCCGCGCCGGAGTTGTCCCACCACGCGCCCGCAAACCACTGGCGGATCTCAAGGCCGTCCCGGATCGGGATCGTCTCACGGGTGCCGTCCTTGAAAACAACCTCATACGTGGCGACCAGGTAATCCTTTTCGGTTTTCAGGGGCGCACCGGCCGCATTTTGCAAAAAGTAAACATACGGGGCCGCTTTCCCCCCGACCGGAATCTCGACCGTCTCCGGTTTTTCTTTGCAGCGCTCCGAACCCCGCAGCATGATCACCGAGTTGCCGGCGTTGGCCTTCGGATCCACGATCTCAAACTGGTAGCCGTTCCGCTCGACTTTCCCGAACGGGATCGGCGGATAAACATACATGTCGTTGATCCCCTCGTCCGTCCAGCCACCCTGGCCGTTGTTCGCAATTCCATCGTCCTCGAGCGGGGTGTTCGCCTGGGATTTGATGTCTAGAAAAGTGGTTTCGGAGCGGAGGTTCGGCAGCAGCGTGAGCAGGAGCCCGGTGAGAAGGAGGGGTTTCATGGAAATTGATGTTTTGGCGGGTGGAAAGGAAGAAGAAAGAACCGATATCTATATTTTTATTATAAGCAAGGATATTGATTGAAACCTGATTTTATGCGACATATAGATGCGTCTCGCGCCGCGTATCTTGGATTACTCTTGAAAACCCCGCACTCTTGAGACATGCCAGAGTGAAAAACTCCCCGCAAAAATGAATAACGCCCCATCGCTCCCAGAACCGCGCACGATCCGCTGGGTCGGACACAGCCATGTCTATCGGAATTCCCTCGTGGCGCGCCCGATCGAAGAGGATTGCAAAATGCTCCGGGGCCTCGGCCTGAACTATTTTGGCTTCGGCCATCCCTGGCAGCCCTGGGATCTCGAGCTCATCCGGGAATGGGAGAAAAACGTTGAAAACAAACGCCTCTATCACGTCGAAAAGGTCTGGCAGAAGACCGATCCCTCGTATTGGACACGGCCGGAACGCTTCAACGAATGGCGGGAGAAATACACGACGGACGATTTTATTTTCGATGTCGATTGCGAGACGCCGAAGATCCGGTTCGGCCATCTCTGGTGGCTGGGCTGGCAGCCCGAGCACGCGCCCTGGCACGATTACGACACGTTCTGGACGTCGTGGGAAGTCAGCGGAGAGAGAAGAATGCTGGACGCTCCTCCGCCGCCGTTCACGATGCGCATCCAAGCTCAGGCGATCCGCGCCCAGGTCGCGATGGGGGCGCTCCCGGTCTATGCCCACCCGACGAGCTGGTGGTGGCAGGACGGCCAGCACATCACGAACATCGCCTCGACGCTCGTCCCAGACATTTTGACCGGCCAGGCCGCGGGATGTTTAGTCGTGATGGGTTACGAGGCGGACCACAAACATTATCAGGAGCTGTGGTTCAACCTTCTCAACAAAGGCTATTTCATGACCGGCGTGGCGGAATGCGACGCCTGCCTCGATGGCGTCGCCTTCGAGCGCGCCGTTTATCAGAACGTCACGCCCGTGGAGGATTTCAGCACAAAAGGCATTCAGAAGGCGCTCGTCGCCGGGCACAACGTGATGACCACCGGACCGGGCCTCTCGATCGCATGCGGCGCGTGCGGGCCGGGGGACCCCTGCCCGGAAGACTCCGGCCTCATCAAGATCGCGTGCACGGAGCTGAACAGGGATCACTCGTATCGGCTAAGCGTGATCCGCAACGGCAGCGTCGCCAGGGAATGGACGGTCGCGGGCCAGACAGAATTCTCTGCCGAATACCTGAACGAAGGCAAAGGCTGGGCCGTCGCGCGTCTCGTCAATGAGACCAAGCCTTACGATGCGGCGCTCACCAATCCGATCTTCTTCAAAACCGAGCCGGTCCGCGTGACCGGTCACCCGCTCCCGGAAAACGAAATCGCCTGGTGGGACCGCCCGAACGGGCTCGATCTCAGCTACTACCTCGCGAAGGGGAATTGGCTGAATGACTTCCCTGATCGCAACCCCGGCGAGATCCCGTGGGAAGCGTTCCGATGGGGCGACTGGGAGAAATTCCTCGGGAACTGACAGCCCGATGAAACCTCTCCCCGATGGCGGGCGCATCTC
>JBAWVC010000213.1:0-3761 GCA_037147455.1 Verrucomicrobiota bacterium
GCGCACGGGGTTGAGCCGACGGCGCACGGTGATCCCGCCGCCCTGTGCGAGCCGGTGAGTTTTATCTCATAGTGAGAAATTTTATTGACTCCTGCGCGACGGTTAAGAATAAATGGGGTCAAGATGAATGAAGAAGACACGATCAAGTGCCGGGAACTGGCGCACAGGGTCCGGCTGAACTGTCTGCAGATGGTGCATAAAGGTCAGAGCGGCCATATTGGAGGCATGCTGTCCTGCGCGGAGATTCTCTCCGTGATGTATCTGCGGATCATGAGAAACATTTCGCCCGAGGATGCGAGCAATCCCGGGCGGGACCGGCTGGTATTCAGCAAAGGTCACGGGGGGGGTGCCATGTTCTCGACGCTGGCCGAGCTGGGATATTTTCCGAAGGAATGGCTGGACACCTACTATCAGGACAACGGGAAGCTCTCGGGGCACATTTCGCATCACATCAACGGGGTGGAGTTTTCGACGGGGTCGCTCGGCCACGGGCTGCCGGTGGCGGCGGGCATGGCGCTGGTCGGGCACCGCACGGGTCAGCCGCACCGGATTTTTTGCATTGTGAGCGACGGCGATTGCAATGCCGGGAGCACATGGGAAGCGATCATGCTGGCCGGCCAGCACGGCTGGGACAACCTGACGATGATTGTGGATTACAACCGGCTTCAGGCGCTCGGGCGCTCGGAGGATGTCATCGACCTGGAGCCCTTCGACGTGAAGCTGCGCGACTTTGGCTGGGCGGCGAAGATTGTCGGGGACGGCCACGATGTCACGCAGTTGGAGGCAGCGTTCAGCGCATTGCCTCTCGAAAAAGGAAAGCCGTCGGCGATCCTCTGCCGGACGATCAAGGGCAACGGGGTCAGTTTTATGGAGAACAATTTCAACTGCCACTACGGCATGGGCGGCAGGAAGGAATACGAGGCGGCCCTGGCGGAACTGAACGCGAAAGGAATCTAAATTTATGAGAGCTGCATTCAACAAGGAACTGCTGGAGATCGCGAAGAGAGATCCCCGGGTCTATATGATCCTGGCCGACATCGGCTACGGGGAGATCGAGGGGTTTGCGAACGCATTCCCGGAGCGCTTTATCAACTGCGGTGTCGCCGAGCAGAACATGACCGGCGTGGCCTGCGGCGTGGCCATGGAGGGAAACATCGCGATCACCTACTCGATCGCCAACTTCCCGACCCTGCGCTGCCTGGAGCAGATCCGCAACGACGTCTGCTACCACAACGCGAACGTGAAGATCGTCATCATCGGCGGCGGCATGGCCTACGGGCCGCTCGGCATCTCGCACCACTCGACCGAGGACCTCGCGATTTTGCGGGCGCTGCCGAACATGGTGGTGGTCGCGCCGTGCGACATCCCCGAAGCCATTGAAGCAACAAAGGCGATGATGGCCTACGACGGCCCCGTCTATTACCGGTGTGGCTACAAAAAGGAGCCGGACATCTATGACGGTCCGGTCAAATTCGAGATCGGAAAGGCCAACGTCCTCCGCGAGGGAAAAGATGCCACCGTCATCTTCACCGGAACGATCGGCTACAATTGCAAGCTCGCGGTCGAGGAGCTGGCGAAGGAAGGCATTGATTGCCGCCTGGTCAGCATGCACACGGTCAAGCCGCTGGACGTCGAGGCCGTGAAGCATGCGGCGAAGGAAACCGGCGCGATCCTCACCGTCGAAGAGCACAACATCTGCGGCGGGCTTGGCTCGGCCGTGGCGGAGGCGCTCATGGACAGCGGATCCGGCAATGTCCGGTTCAAGCGCCTCGCCCTCCCGGATGTCAACGTCACCAAGATCGGCTCGCAGGATTGGCTGCGGGACGAATATGGGCTCGGCTCGAAAAATATCGCGGCAACGATCAAAAACCTCATCAAATGAATTCCAGAGAACGGATATTAGCAGTGTTGAAAGGCGAAACCCCGGACCGTCTGCCCTACGCAGAGATGTTCATCGACTATTCGGTCATGAACGGTCTCCTGCCGGGTTGCACGCCCGATGAGTTTATCGAGCATTACGACATCGACATGGCGACCTGCCTGACGATGGCCGAGCGCCCCGAGACCATCCATTGGATCAACAAGGAGGAAGGGCTCTGGCGCGACAAGTGGGGGGCAATCCAAAAAAATGACGGCAACGTGATTTCCGTGGTCCAGGAGCCGGCGGCGCTGAGCTGTATGGACGACCTGAAATCCTACACGCCGCCGAATCCCAAGGACGCCTCGGTGATCGAGGAGGTCAAGCGCCTCGTCGGACTCTACAAGGGCAAACGGGCCATCGGCGTCGTCGGAGAGGAAGTCTTCGCGCCGATCCAATACCTGCGCGCCGGCCTTCAGCCGCTGGCTTATGATTTCTACGATCAGCCGGAGTTTGTGCATGCGATGGTTGATATCGCCGCCGAATACCACTCGGCCCTCTACAGCGAACTCGTCGGCCTCGGGGCGGACATCATCTTCCTTGGCGACGACTACTGCGCCAAGGTCGGCCCTATGATCAACCCCGACCTCTTCGAGGAATTTTTCCTGCCGGGTTTCAAAAAAGTCGTCAGGGCGATCAAGGACGCGGGCGGCTATGTCGTCAAGCACACCGACGGTGCCTGCTGGAAAATGCTGCCCCTCATGTCCGACACCGGCGTGGACATGTTCGGCCCGCTGGAGTCTCCTTACATGGAACTGGACGAGGTCCGCGACAAGCTCAACATCGGAGTGATGGGAAACGTCAACGTCGATCTGCTCGGACGCGGCACCACCGATGCCGTGCGCCAATCCACCCTCGACATCATCCGCAAGGTCTCGCCGGGCGGACGCCATATCCTCGCCTCGGGCAACTCGATCTCGAATGCTGTCAAACCCGAAAACTTCGCGGCCATGCTCGAGACGGTTCGCGAATTCGGAAACTATCCGATCAAGGCCTGATCCCACGATGAGACTCACAGACAAAATTTGCGCGATCACGGGCGCGGGCAAGGGGATCGGCCGTGCGGCGGCCGAGTTTTTCGCGTCCGAAGGTGCCAAGGTTTACATTCTGGAATTTGACGACAAGGCGGGTCTGGATGCGGAAATGACGATCCGATCCGCCGGCGGGCAGGCGGTGTTCATCAAATGCGATGTCTCAGACGACGCGTCGGTCAAAGCGGCGTTCGACCGCATTCATTCGGAATCCGGGGCGCTGCACGTCCTCTACAACAACGCCTCTGTCTATCTGGGAAAAGACGACGGACTGATCACCGACATCAAGCCGGAAATCTGGAGCCGGGTCCTCGCGATCAACCTCAATAGCATCTACCATTGCTGCCGGCACGCGATCCCGCTCATCAAAAACTCCGGCGGCGGCTCGATCATCAATACGGCCTCGAGCGCGGGCGTCATCGGCATCCCGAAGTGTGACGCTTACACGGCCACCAAGGGCGCGACCGTCGCGCTCACACGCTCGATGGCATCGGAGTTCGGCCGCTTTGGCATCCGGGTCAACTGCATCGCCCCGGCGGCGATCGCCACCGACCTGATCAAGGAGTCGAACCCGGACAACGACGACTTCGACGCTTTCACCTTCCTGAACCTCCGGACGCCGCTGCGCCGGTGGGGGAAGGCGACCGACGTGGCCTCGCTGGCACTCTTTCTCGCGTCGGACGAATCCTCCTACATCAATGGCACGATCATCCCGGCGGACGGCGGCATCACGATCAACGGCGATCTCGCCAAGGCAAAACCATGCTAAAAATCGAATCCCACAAAGCCCTGCTCGACAAACTGGAAGCCTC
>JBAWVC010000214.1:0-3700 GCA_037147455.1 Verrucomicrobiota bacterium
CTAAACAAAAAGCGCGGGCCCATTAGCAAAACTCATCCCCGGCAGGAATTCGTTTGACATTATATTGGATACATTGCCATATTGCCACATATGAACACGGTTATTGCAGCCCCCCGCCATTCTCCCCGCGAATATCGCAGCGGCGCGGATGTGTTCAAAGCCCTCGGGCATTCGAGCCGGTTGCTGATCGTGGACGTGCTGGCGGACGGCGAGCAGTGCGTGGGGGAGCTGACGCGGATGGTCGGCAGCGACTCTTCGACGGTATCCAACCACCTCGCCGTGCTTCGGAACGTCGGATTGGTCACCGATGAGAAGCGGGGGCAGCAGGTCTTTTACCGTCTGGGGGCGCCGTGCGTGACCAAGATATTTCACTGTCTCGAGGAGATCCGTGCATCGCGGGAAAAACATCACTGAGAGCTCCCATCCTTCCATTTTCTACATTTCTTTCAACCAATAAACCAAATCACCATTATGAAAAACATCACCATCAACGAACTGAAAACCCTGCTCTCCGGCGGCTCTGCCCTCAACCTGATCGACGTGCGCACGCCGGCCGAATTCGAGGGAATCCACGTGCCGGGAGCCAGCTCGCTGCCGCTCGACACCCTCGACTGCGCCGCGGCGCTGGCCGAACACAACAGGACCAGGAACTCTGCGCCGATCTACATCCTCTGCCACAGCGGCGTCCGCGCAAAGAAGGCGGCGGACAAATTTGCGGCCGTCGGTTTCGATGATTGCGTTGTCGTCGAGGGCGGAACCCAGGCGTGGGCGGAGGCCGGGTTTCCGGTCGAACGCGGGGAGCGCGAGGTTCTCCCGCTCGACCGCCAACTCCAGATCTGCATCGGGTCGATGGTGCTGGCGGGCGTCCTGCTCTCGTATTTCCTCAATACGCCCGCGTGGATCTGGCTATCCGGATTCGCGGGCTGCGGACTCATCTTCGCGGGGCTGACCGGCATCTGCCCAATGCGGATGGTCATCGCAAAAATGCCGTGGAACCAAGGCGGCGAAAAGTCCAAGGGCACGTGCTGCGGGGCCTGAACCGGAAACGACCATGAACCGGAAAAAAATCGTGATTGTCGGCGGCGTCGCCGGCGGCGCCTCGTGCGCCGCGCGCTGCCGGAGGCTGGATGAAACGGCTGAGATCCTGATCCTCGACCGGGGGCCTTACGTTTCATTCGCGAACTGCGGGCTGCCCTACTACGTGGGGGACGTGATCAAGGACGAGGCGAAGCTCCTCGTCGCGAACCCCGCACTTTTCCGCGATCGCTTCAACATCGAAGTCCGCACGGAACACGAAGTCGTCGCGATCGATCGCGAAGCCCGTGAAATCGAGGTGAAGGAACGCGCATCCGGCCACACCTATCGCGAGAGCTACGACGCGCTCGTCCTCTCGCCGGGGGCCGCCGCCGTGCGCCCGCCCCTGCCGGGGATTGATCTTCCGGGGATTTTTGTCGTGCGCACGATCCCGGACAGCCGGCAGATCCGCGCGTGGATCGACAAAAAATCCGCGAAGAGCGCGGTGATTGTCGGCGGGGGCTTCATCGGCCTCGAAATGGCCGAGAACCTCGTGCATCGGGGCCTTTCCGTGACGGTTGTCGAAATGCTCGACCAGGTGATGCCGCCGCTCGATCCCGAGATGGCACGCCCGGTGCAGGAGCACCTCGAAAAGCACGGCGTCAAAGTCGCCCTCGGCGACGGGGTCGCGGGCTTCGAAGCGCGCGGCGGACAGATTTCCGTAAAAACAAAATCCCGAGCGGAGCACGCCGGCGACATCGTCATCCTCGCGATCGGGGTCCGCCCGGAAACCGCGCTGGCCAAGGCCGCCGGGCTGGAGCTCGGCGCGCGCGGCGGCATTCGCGTGAACGATCAGATGCGCACGGGCGACCCGAACATCTGGGCGGTCGGCGATGCGGTCGAAGTGAAGGATGTTGTCACCGGCGAATGGACGTTGATCCCGCTGGCCGGCCCGGCGAACCGCCAGGGGCGGATCGCGGCCGACGGGATCTGCGGTCGCGATTCGAAATTCCGCGGCGTCCAGGGAACAGCGATCTGCGGGGTCTTTGACCTCGCCGTCGCCAGCACCGGCGCGAGCGAGAAAAGCCTCCTGCGCGCCGGAATCACCGACTACGAAAAAGTTTACCTCCATCCCTCGAACCACGTGGGCTATTATCCGGGCGCAAAGCCGATCAACCTGAAGCTCCTCTTCCGGAAATCTGACGGCCGGATCCTCGGCGCGCAGGCGGTCGGCGAGGCGGGGGTGGACAGGCGCATCGATGTGATCGCCACCGCGATCCAGTTCGGCGGAACGGTCTTCGACCTTGAGGAATCCGAGCTTTGTTACGCGCCGCAATTCGGTGGCGCCAAGGATCCGGTGAACTATGCCGGCATGATCGCGGCGAATTCCCTGCGCGGCGATCACCCGCTCGCGGATTGGAAGGAGCTCCTCCCCGGTTCCGCGCTCCTCGTGGACGTCCGCGATCCGGACGAATTCGAGGAGGGGCACATCGCCGGCGCGATCAACCTCCCTCTCAACGACCTCCGCGCCCGCCTCAACGAGCTGCCGCGCGACCGCGAGCTCTGGCTCTACTGCCGCGTCGGCCAGCGCGGATATTACGCGGCCCGCCTGCTCATGCAGCACGGTTTCCAAGTCAAGAACCTCTCCGGCGGATACCTTACCTACGCGCTCGTCGAAGCAGCCGCCAAAATTTAACCGGGCACGAAATGCCATGCGGCATCTGCGCCGGGACCCAAGCCGGCCGTGCCGCCCGAGGCCGGGGCGCACGGCTCCACCGCGGTTTTTTTGGGAGTTACGCCTCGATGATTTCCTGAGGAATCCTTGATGCCCGGGAAAATTTCGGCATTTCAGCCTTGCCATCCGCAGCAGCGCATGGGATTCTCCATCACTTACACAAAAAACAGAAAAAAATGGCAAAGGCAGCACAAGCAGAGGTCGATATTCTTCGACTCCACGAAAAAGACACCGGCAGCGCGGACGTTCAGGTCGCCCTGCTGACCAAACGAATCAACGAGCTCACCGGGCATCTCAAAGCCAACGCGAAGGACCACTCGTCCCGACGCGGGCTGCTCAAACTCGTCGCCACACGGCGACGTCTCCTCGACTACCTGAAGCGGACGGCAGCCGACCGCTACCAGACGGTCCTCGAGAAACTCCAACTGCGCAAGTAGCGCGAAATCCACCGCGAAACTCCCCGGCTCACGCTTCGGGGTGTTTTCGCATTTCCCTTGCCGGCGGGATCCGCCAGCGAAACCAGAAAATCTAATCATATGTCCCATACCGTCCACGCCCAAGTCGGGCACACCCAACTCACCATCGAATCCGGCAAGTTCGCCAAACTCGCCGACGGCGCCGTCACCGTCCGTTGCGGCGACACCATCGTCATCGTGACCGCCGTTTCGGCCACATCCATCAAGGAAGGGCAGGACTGGTTCCCGCTCACCGTCGAATACAAGGAAAAGGCCGCAGCCGTCGGCAAATTTCCCGGCGGGTATTTCAAACGCGAGGGCCGTCCCTCCGAGAAGGAAATCCTCGTCTGCCGGATGACCGACCGCCCGCTGCGGCCGTTGTTCCCGAAGGGGTATCTCTACGACACCCAGATCATCACCCTCCTGCTCAGCGCGGACGGACAGAACGATCCCGACATCCTCTCGATCAACGGGGCCTCCGCCGCGCTCTGCGTTT
>JBAWVC010000215.1:0-3690 GCA_037147455.1 Verrucomicrobiota bacterium
CGCGCCACAGGTTCGCCCAGAAACTTCGTTCCCGATGCGACGCCGTGTGGTTGCCGACCTCGTGTCCGTGGGCCACCATGTCGCGCAACAGGCCGGGAGATTCACTCACCTTATTTCCGACCACAAAAAAGCAAGCCTTCGCATCGTGCGTCGCGAGGAGCTCCAGCACGCGCGGCGTCACCGCCGGATCCGGGCCGTCGTCCAAGGTCAGAAAGACCTCCTTTTTCTGTGTAACGAACCGACGGAGCACCGGCCCATACGCCGAACCGTTGGGGACGAATGTCGGCGCGAACAAAAGCGCGTGCAGGATGTAAAGGCATCCGATGACCTCGTGCCGCACGCAAAAAACCAGCAGCGGCGTGACACACGGCAACGCCACCAAATACCCGGCGGCAAATCGCCGGAACCATTCTTTCGCGAGGGTTCGCACTCGGCCAGATACTGAGCCGATTTGGCCGCCACTGCAACCCGCAAACCCCAGGGGAAACGCATTAAAACACGCTCGAGTTTTGAGGTTCTGCCCAGGGAGAACGGGCGTCCCGCCCGTTTAGAGACTGACCTCCGCATGAAAACGCCCTGCGCCATTCACAGGCGGGACGCCTGTGCCCCCTGTATCAGCAAGACCCAGAGGGATTTTAATGCGTTTGCCCTGCCCTCAAGCCCGAGCAAATCATTTGCTGCGGGGGGCCGGTTGGCGATACAAGGGGAGATGAACGGGTTCCATCCGATGAAAATTTTCGCTCTGCTGGCGCTGGTATCTGCCTCTTTGCCAGCCATGGAGATTTCCGACAAGCAGGCGGCGGAGATCGGGCGGCGGATCTGGAAAAACGAATGCGCCGGCACGGTGGCCGGCCTGACCTCGTGGAACGCGGGCGAGGACTTCGCCTCGCTCGGCATCGGCCATTTCATCTGGTATCCAGAGGGCCGCCGAGGGCCGTTCGAGGAGAGCTTCCCGGGGCTGGCAAGATTTTTGAAAGCGCAAGGTCAGCCGGTCAAGGACTGGATGCTCGGGCCGTGCCCGTGGAAGTCCCGGGCGGAATTTCTCGGCGACGCCAACGGTCCGCAGCTCGCGGAGTTGCGGGCGCTCCTGGCCGGCACGGTCTCCCTCCAGGCCCGGTATGCGGCCAGGCGGCTGGAAGCGGCACTGCCGAAAATGCTCGCGGCAGCACCGGCGAACGAACGCGCGAAGGTTGAGGCAAATTTCCGGCGCGTGGCCGCCGAGCCGCTCGGATACTATGCGCTGATGGACTACGTGAATTTCAAAGGCGAGGGAACGAACCCCACGGAAAGATATCGCGGCTCGGGGTGGGGGCTCCTGCAGGTTCTGACGAACATGAAATCTTCGGGCCCGGCGCTTACCGCATTTTCGCGCTCGGCGGACGCGATGCTGACGCTCCGCGTAAAAAATTCTCCGCCTGAACGGGGCGAGGCAAAATGGCTCCCCGGATGGCGCAACCGCCTGAAAACCTATTTGGAATGAAGCTTGGAACCACTAACGGCCACTGAAAGCCACTAACAATTTTGGATGGCCCGCCTCCGGTTGCCATGCCTGTCAATGAGTGGCTATTAGTGTCATTTAGTGTCATTTAGTGGTTCATCATTTTTATGAGCAAGGACGACATCATCACGGTTCTCGAAAATATTGCGCGGTTTCTCGAGCTGAAAGGCGAGAACCCGTTCAAGGTCCGCGCCTACACCCACGCCGCGCGGGCGCTGGAGACGCTGTCTGAACCGCTCGAAAAACTTGTCGAGGAGGACCGGCTCGAATCGGTGGACGGCCTCGGCAAGGCGACGTCGGAAAAAGTCGCGGCGCTCGTGCGGGACGGGCATCTCGACTACTACGACCGCCTCGCGGACGAATTTCCGCCGGACATCCTGAGCCTCTTCGAAATCCAGGGGCTCGGCGCGAAGAAGATCAAGGTCCTGTGGGACTCGCTCCGCGTGCATTCTGTCACGAAGCTCGAGCGCGCGTGCAAGTCCGGGAAGGTCGCCGCCCTTCCGGGGTTCGGGGAAAAGACAGCTGCCAACATCCTGCAGGCGATCGCCCACCGGAAGAAGCACGCGGGGGAATTCCTCATCGGCGACGTCGCCGGGCTCGCCGAGAGCCTCCTCGATGACCTCTGCGGGCACCCGCACGTCACCCAGGCCCAGATCGCCGGAAGCTACCGCAGAAAAAAGGAAATCGTCCGCGATCTCGATTTCATCGTGTCCACCCGGCACCCGGAGGAGGTCTCGGAATTTTTCACGTCCCACCCGCTGGTGGAATCCGTGCTCGCCAAGGGCGCGACAAAATCGAGCGTGATCCTGAAGTCCGGGATCCAGTGCGACCTCCGCGTCGTCACCGGCCCGGAGTATCCGTTCGCGCTCGCCTATTTCACCGGGAGCAAGGAGCACAACGTCCGCATCCGCTCCCGGGCGCTCTCGCGGGGCTGGTCACTCAACGAATACCGGTTCAGCGAGGCCGAGGGCCGCGAGCTCAGCGAGCCGCTGCCCGAAATCCGCGAGGAGAACGATATCTACACCGCCCTGGGCCTCGACCCGGTTGTCCCGGAGCTGCGCGAAGACCGCGGCGAAATCGAGGCTGCGGAAGCGCATGAGCTGCCCCGCCTGATCGAGTGGCAGAACCTCCGCGGGACATTCCACTGCCACACGACGGAAAGCGACGGGCGCTCCTCGCTCGAAGACATGGCCGCCGCCGCGCGAGAGCTCGGCATGGAATATCTCGGGATCGCGGACCACAGCAAAAACTCGTTCCAGGCGCGCGGGCTCGACGAGAAGCGCCTCGACGCCCAGGTGAAAACCATCCGCGCGCTCAGCGGCGAATCGCTGCACCTTTTCGCCGGGACCGAATGCGACATCCTCAAGGATGGCAGCCTGGATTTTCCAGACGACGTCCTCGCCTCGCTCGACTACGTCGTCGCGAGCGTCCATTCGTCGTTCACGCTTTCCGAGACCGAGATGACGGACCGGATCATCCGGGCGATCAGCAACCCCTACGTCACCATGCTCGGGCACCTGACCGGGCGGCTCCTTCTGACACGCGAACCCTACCGCGTGAACATCCCGGCCATCATTGACGCGGCCGCCGCGACCGGGACGATCATCGAGCTCAACGCCAACCCCCGGCGCCTCGACATGGATTGGCGCTGGTGGCCGCTCGCCAGGGAAAAGGGCGTCCTGTGCTCGATCAACCCGGACGCCCACTCGACCGCCGGGCTCCAGGATCTCGTGTTCGGCATCGGGGCTGCCCGCAAGGGCTGGCTCACGAAGGCGGAGGTCATCAACGCCCGGCCGCTCGGACAGGTCGTTTCCGCGCTGGCGGCCAAGAGAGGCGCGTTCGATTTTTCCAAGCTGTCGCCTGCCTGAAATGTGCAACCCAAAGGACCGTGGGCTTCCTGCCCGATCCTGTTGACTTAACGGAGAAGAAAAAACGAGCCGGACAAAAACAACTACCGCAAGGCCATCCGCACGCTGTTCCGGTTTGGGAGCGAAAAAAACACCTGCCCAGAGAGGCGAAGACCGAAGCGGAATTCACCACCAGCTACGACTTGGGGAGTGAAGAAAATTTGCAGTAACAGGGAATTACTCATGGAGGAGGAAGCGAAGAAATGGTTCGCGATCATGCCCACCAGAGGGAGAGGTTGAAGGAAATCCGCGCCGCTATCGCAGATGGCCTCTGAGGGCTTCAAA
>JBAWVC010000216.1:0-3667 GCA_037147455.1 Verrucomicrobiota bacterium
CGGCTCTGGCGGGTGCATCGCGGCGAGTTTCTCGTCGCGGCGACCGCACTGCTCGGAGTCCTCTGTTTTGGACTGCTTAAGGGGGTTCTCGTCGGCGCGATCATCTCGCTCGTGCTGCTCATCCGGCGCGCGTCAACGCCACATGTCGCCTTCCTCGGACGCATCCCGGGCGCCCGCCGCTACTCCGATATCGAACGCCACGCCGACAACGAGCCGACGCCAGGTGTCGTCGCCTTCCGCGTCGAATCCGGCATCGTCTATTTCAACGCCGAGCACATCTTCGACAGCGTGCTTGCCCGGATCGACGCCGTGCGCGAGCCGATCAAATTCGTCGTCTGCGATCTCTCGACCTCTCCGCTCCTTGACGTGGCTGGCGCGGAAATGCTCCGGACGCTGCACGCGGAACTGGCAAAGAGAGGCATTCCGTTCTGCCTCGTTGAAGCGCGCTCTTCCGTCCGCGACATGCTGCGTGTCGAAGGCGTTGACGACAAGGTCGGCCGCATCGACCGACTCACGACGCTCGCCGATGCGATTGAGGGATTTCAAAGCTCTGGCCCGAGCAAGCCGTAAATTCCTGAAATATGCTCACGAAACTTCTCTTCGCCTGGTCGCTGATGGCTGTCTGCGTTGCGATCCATGCATGTGGGGTGACCATCGCCCTTCGCTGGCTGAAAGAGAGGCATGCGCGGATGGAGGGAAAGTTCCTGTTGGCCACGTGGATGCTGACCCGTGTGGCGGGGTGGGTCCTCCTCATGCACCTCCTCGAAATCTCGTTATGGGCGTTTATTTACTATTGGAGTCAATCCCTGCCGGACATGGATACGGCCTTTTACTTCAGCGCGGTAACCTATACGACGACCGGATACGGTGATGTCGTGCTGCCGCAGCCGTGGCGGATGGTCGGCGCGGTCGAGGCGCTCACGGGCATCCTGATGTGCGGGTGGTCCACCGCCTTCTTTTTTGCAGTCGTAAGCCGGAGAACCGATTCGAAGACAACAAAAATGCACCCATGAGCCCACTCCTCAAAGAAATCCGAGAGAATCCTTTGCTCTGGCTGCTGGCCTTCGTCCCTGCGGTGCTTGCCGCCAGCAAGTTTATGCCCGGCTCGCACACGCTGCTGTTCGTGCTGTCTGTGCTGGCCATCGTTCCGCTGGCGGCGCTGCTGAGCCATGCCACCGAGTCCGTGGCGGCTAAGACCGGCGATGCGGTCGGCGGCCTGCTCAACGCCACCTTGGGAAACCTGACCGAGCTGATCATCGCTCTCGCCGCCCTGCGCGCCGGAGAATACATGCTCGTCAAGGCGTCCATCGCAGGCGCGATTGTCACCAACACGCTGTTCATGCTGGGCGCGTCGTTTTTGCTCGGCGGCCTCAAGCACCATGTGCAGGAATTCAACCGGTCGGGCGCCCGCCTTCAGGCGGGACTGCTCTTCCTGGCCACGGTTGCATTGCTGGTTCCATCGGCGATTGCTGCGGCCGATTCCACGACGAACGCGGGGTTCACCGGAAAGTTGAGCGCGGGCCTGGCGGCGATGCTTATTGTCGCCTATGGCTTGGGCCTGCTGTTTTCGCTCAAGACCCATCGTGAGATCTTCGCCGGCGCGGAACACGGGGAGTCGGCGGAGGAGGTGTGGCCGATCACCCTGGCCCTAGCCACCCTGGCCGGCGTCACGGTGCTGGTGGCCCTGGTGAGCGAGATCTTCGTCGAATCGGTGCAGGAGGCGGCGGTGACATTCGGGATGACCCAGGCGTTTGTGGGCTTCATCGTCGTGGCGCTGGTCGGAGCGGCCGCGGAGATGGCGTCGGCGTTTTCCGCCGCGCGCAAAAACCGCCTCGACCTCAGCGTCGGCATCGCGCTGGGCAGCGCCTCGCAAATCGCTCTCTTCGTCGCACCTGTGCTCGTGCTCCTGAGCTACTTTATCGGCCCGTCCCCGATGGATCTGAGCTTCTGGCCGGGCGCGGTGGTGATGATGCTCATCGCCGCCCTGACCGCCTCGCTGGTCACGGGCAGCGGACGATCGGCCTGGTTTGTGGGAGTGCTCGTGCTCATGGTCTATCTCGTTTTTGCCTTGACGCTTTATCTGCTCCCGCCGAGGTCGTAGCCGGCGCAAATCTGATGGCCACCGAGTTTAAACTGCTTGATTTGCTTTCACGCATGGTGCGACTGGCGTGCTGGAGCATCGCGTGTATTGTCGCGCTCGGCTGCACCGTGTGGGCGTTTGGCGCGCTGCACTACGACTTTCCGATTTGGAAAACCCCGGTCGCCTGGGCCTTCGCGGCCGCCGTGCTGGCGGCTGTGGTTTTTCTCCGCAGCGCATGGCAAAAACTCGGCGCGACGTTCATGGCTTTCGCCCTCGTGCTCGCCTGGTGGTTGACGCTGAAGCCTACCAACGAGGCCGACTGGCAGCCGGATGTCGCGAAAGTCGCATGGGCGGAAATCGATGGCGACGTGGTCACGCTGCACAACGTCCGCAACTGCGACTACCGGACCAAGGACGATTTTACTCCGCGATGGGAGACGCGCACCGTGCGCTTGTCACAGATCTCCGGGGTAGATCTCGCGGTCGATTACTGGGGTTCGCCGTGGATCGCGCATCCGATCGCCAGCTTCCAGTTCGCCGATGCCCCTCCGGTCTGCTTCTCCATCGAGACGCGCATGAAGACCGGCCAAGCCTACTCAGCCATCGGCGGCCTCTACCGGCAGTTCGAGTTGATCTACGTCGTGGCCGACGAGCGCGACGTCATCCGCGTCCGCACCAATTACAGGAGGGGGGAGGACATCTATCTTTACCGCACGGCCCTGACCCCGGCGCAGGCCCGCGAGCGCTTCCTCGAATACCTGCGCTCGCTCGACGAAATGCGCATGCACCCGCGATGGTATAACGCCATCACCACCAACTGCACGACCAGCATCCGCGCCCAGCATTCCGCCGCCGAACACATGCCGTGGGACTGGCGCATCCTGCTCAACGGCAAAGGAGACGAGATGATGTTCGAAAACCGCACGATCACCACCGGCGGGCTGCCCTTCCCGGAACTTCGGAAAAAGGCTTTGATCAATGCCGCCGCGAAGGCTGCCGACAAATCGCCCGGGTTTTCGCGTTTGATCCGCGAAGGTCTCCCCGGTTTTGCCCTCCCGCCGGGCGGGGCGGAAGAAATCAGGCAATGAACCGGCCCCGCGCCGACAACTCTCGCAATTTTCATTCTTCAGAGCAAAAATCACCACCATGAACGTCCGATTCCACCTATGCTTCTCAGCCCTCATTATTGCGCTCCTGCTCTCCGGCTGCGCCCAATACGCGAGCGTCGCGGAGAGGCCCCCGCAATTTCGCCCGGTGAGGTCCGTGGCTTCAGCTCTCGTGTCGGTGGAGCAGAGCATCGCGACAGCACTGCGAAAGGAACGCCGGGAACCCATGGTCGCGCTCGCGGAATACCTTTCCGCGGCGCAGACCGCGGCGAGGGAACTTGATCGCAACCCATCCGACACCGCCGCGCGCGACGATTACAACTTCGCCGTGGCCCGCGTCATGGGAACGATCAAGCAGGCGAAGCTCGATCCCTGGACACGTCCGCTGCGTGTGGGGGCGTCAGGCGGCGGGTATTTTCTCACATTCAAGCGGGACCCGCGACCGCAGTGGAACCCTTCACTTTACACCTTCGTGCCGGCG
>JBAWVC010000217.1:0-3643 GCA_037147455.1 Verrucomicrobiota bacterium
TTCGCGCATCGGTTTGGAACTTCGGGCTTTCTATTCCGGCATCCTTCGTTTAGGGTAGTTCGATGCGCGGATTTGAGCGGACGTTGCTGGTTTTGGTGTTGGCGGTGGTTTTCTCCGCCGGGGCGGCGCGTGCTGTGACCAGCGACCCCTCGCTCGACACTGGACGCCATTTTGCGCCCTTCGTGCTCGCGTTGAAGCCATCCCTGCAGATGAGCCCCCTGCCGGGGTGGATGCAAAGCCCGGCGGTTGTCCTTCCGGAAACGGCGACCATCGAGGTTCCCTTGCCCGCCCTTTGGGCCGCTCCGGCGGTCGAGGTTTACGCGCTAACCGTCGTGTTCGATGACCGCGGCGACGGGGGGCCAGCCGTGGAGTGGCGATCGGCTAACGGCACGACCGCCACCGTTTCCCAAGGGCTTGGAGAAATGGGTTCCTCTCTGGGCCTCAACGCGAGGACAATCCTGCTCCCGCAATCCTTGACCCGCGAGGGAGGGGTTCTGCTGGTTTCCTACTACGCCAAATTCGACAAGCTTGTGAGCCTCGCCGTTCGCCCGGCCCGCGAGAACCCGCTTGCTGTCCTGGGCGGCGGGAGCGACCCGGTTCTCGTTGACGAAGCCCTGCGGGTTTTCGAGCGCACGGAAGTGGATGGCCGAAGGAACACTCCGCTGGGTGGGGACATCCGGCGCGGAGCGGTTGTCGAAGCCGAGCTCTCGACCCCGGTTGAGGAGCTCGACGCAGAGCTCGAGTTCATCGTCCCCGTCGAGGGAACCGTCGATGGCGCGCTGCTGAAGCTCGATGTCCTCGGCCTCGATCCCGAGGCCTCGATCCAGGTCCAAGTCAATTCGCTCTCCGTCGGACAGCTCGGATTTTCCCAGTTCCGCCTGGATGATCCCGCTCTCGTTCCGGATAGCCTCGGGCGGCTCGTGATGGCCGGATGGAGGAGCGGCTATGTTTTTATCCCGGCCCGGCTGTGGCTTGCGGGGGACAATTCGGTCGTTCTGGTGTTGAGGCGATCTGGCGTCGAGACGGGGCAGCCGGTCTTCATCCGGAATGCGGGGCTCCACCTGCGCTTCGGGGCAGGCACCGCACAGGGAAACACAACAGCCGGCGAGCCGGATTTCTTGGTCCCAGACCCTCTCGTTCCCAACCCGCAGGATCCGCCCCTGCCTGAGATTGTGACCGGGGTCCGCTAGCTGGCGCTACGGGTTGTTGGTGCCGCCGTTTTTGAACGTCTCACTGAAGCTCTTTCCGGCTTCCTTGAAGGCTTCGCCGATCCCCTGGATGGCATTCTTGGCATCGTTGATGGCGCGCGCCATCCGGGCCGCCTGAAAATCGGTGCGGAGGCTGAAGGCTTGGCTGCGGAAGAGGTCAGCCTGGGTGCGGTCGCCCTTTTTTTCGAGCTCGTCCACCTGAGCATCGAGCTTGTCGAGCGAGCGCTCGACCGCCGCCTGCTTCTCCGCGTCGGGAGATGCCTGAAATGCCGCGAGCTGCTTCCGGGCGGTCTCGATGGTGCGGGCTGGGGAATCGCAGCCGGCGAGAACGAGAAGGATAGCGGCCGCGACGAGCCAGCGCCTCATAGAACGAATGTGTCCAGCGCCGGGGACCGCCCGTTTTCCATCCGGATATCCGGGCGGTTGGCAGCGAGGTGGCGGAGGATGTGGAAGACTTCCTCGGGGTCTGCTTCCACGGCCAGGGCGATTTGTTCGGCGGTCTGGGGCTTCCCGGATTTTTCGAGATGCGCCACGACTTTGAGCTGGGTCGCGATGATTTCTGCGGCGGCTTTTTTCCCAGCTTCGACCCCCGGCTGGTGGTAGGCGTTGATGTTCACGAGCGAGCCGTAGAATCCGACCGCGCGTTCGTAGAGCGCGATGAGCGCGCCGAGCTGGAACGCGTTGAACTCGGGGACGCTGATGGTGATCGACTCGCGCCCGTTTTCGTGGAGGGCGCTGCGCGTTCCGCGGAGGAATCCCTGCAGGAAGTCGCCCGGGGTGATCCCGGGTTCGACTTCAAGCGGGGCCGAGAAGGAGGCTTTGCGCACCTCGATGAATGTGGCGAAGAAATTATTGACCCCGTCGCGCAGTTGCTGGACGTAGGCGTGCTGGTCGGTCGAGCCTTTGTTCCCGTAAACGGCGATGCCCTGGTGGACGACATTTCCGTCGCGGTCGAGCTCTTTGCCGAGCGATTCCATGACCAGCTGCTGGAGGTAGCGGCTGAAGAGGAGGAGGCGGTCCTTGTAGGGAAGGATCACCATGTCCTTGAGGCCGCGCCCGACGCCCGTATGATACCACATGAGGGCGAGCAGCATGGCGGCGTTCTTGCGGATGTCGTCGGTGCGGGTCTTGGCGTCCATCGCGGCCGCCCCGTCCAGGAAGTCCTCGACATCGAGCCCCTGCACCGCCATCGGCACGAGCCCGACTGCGCTCATCACGGAGGTCCGTCCGCCGACCCAGTCCCACATCGGAAACCGGCGCAGCCAGCCCTCGGCAACCGCGACCTTGTCGAGATCGCTGCCCTCGCCGGTCACCGCCACAAAGTTTTTCGCGAAGGCGATCCCGGCCTTTTGGAAGGCGGCCTGGGCGGCGAGCATGCCGTTGCGGGATTCCTTCGTCCCGCCGGATTTGGAAATGACGACGACGAGCGTGGTCCCGAGGCTGGCGCCGATCTGGCCGAGGACTTTGTCCATCCCGTCGGGGTCGGTGTTGTCAAAAAAGTGCGGAAGGACCGGATTTTCCGGGCTCCAGAGCGCGTCGGCGACGAGCTGGGGACCGAGGGCGGATCCGCCGATCCCGACCACCAGGAGATCGGTGAATTTTTTCCCGGAGGCCGAAAGGATTTTCCCGGAATGCACCTCCTCGGCAAAGTGCACGATTGCTCTTTCCGTTGAGGTGATGGCGTCCCTGATTTCCTGGGTGGGGGCCAGCGACGCCTTGCGGAGCCAGTAGTGCCCGACCATGCGGCCTTCGTCCGGGTTGGCGATCGCGCCCGCTTCCAGCTCCTTCATCTCCTTGCAGGCCCGGTCGGCGACGAACGCCATGCCGGCGAAATAATCGTCCGGAAAATTCATCCGGCTGATGTCCACGGAAATCCCGAGGTCGTCATAGCTGAGGAAATATTGCTGGAACCGATTCCAGAGCGAGGAGGAGATTGTGCTCATGCCCTCAAGCGAACTAGATTGGTGGCGGTATGGCAAACCGAAATCCGGCATCTGGCAGAATCTTTGCGGCGCAGGAGGTCGTTTGCGCCTGCGAGGAGGAGACCCGCGCCCTCGGGCGGGAGCTGGCGGAGGGGATCGTTAAGGACACCACGCTGAGCCTGGAAGGACCGCTCGGCGCGGGGAAAACCTGTTTTGTGCAGGGCCTCGCCGAGGGGCTCGGAATCGATCCGGCCGCGGTTTCCAGCCCGACCTTCACGCTTGTTCACGAATACCCGGGCGGGCGGTTGCCACTCGTCCATTTTGACCTCTACCGCTTGAATTCGGAGCAGGAACTCGCGGGCTTGGGCTACGACGAATATTTCGCGCGGCCTGCGGTCCGCGCGATCGAGTGGGGGGACAAATTCCCCGGATCGCTCCCCGGGGGAACATGGGGGATCCGGTTTTCCATCGAGCCGGGCTGCCGCAGGATCCGGGGGACGCGATAAACGTGCT
>JBAWVC010000218.1:0-3635 GCA_037147455.1 Verrucomicrobiota bacterium
CTCATCGGCCTCGAGGACAACGACTGGGTCGAAGTTTTCAACGACCATGGAGTCGTCTGCACCCGGGTGATCGTGAGCGCGAGGATCCCGACGGGCATCTGCCTCCTCTACCATGCCCCCGAGCGCACGCTCGGAGTGCCCAAATCCCCCGAGCGCGGAAACCGGCGCGCCGGCGGCCACAACTCGCTCACGCGGGTCCGCCTCAAGCCGCTCTTCATGATCGGCGGCTACGCGCAGTTCACCTACGCGTTCAACTACTGGGGGCCGCAGGGAGTCAACCGCGATACCTTTGTCGTCCTGAAAAAACTCGAGAAAGCCGTTTATTAATATGGATGTCCGCGCCCACGTTTCCGTCATTTTCCACCTCGACAAGTGCATCGGGTGCCACACGTGCAGCGTCGCCTGCAAGAACGTTTGGACCGACCGCCCGGGGGCGGAATACATGTGGTGGAACAACGTGGAAACCAAGCCGGGCACCGGATTTCCGACCCGCTGGGAGGATCAGGAAAAATTCAACGGCGGCTGGAAATACGATGCGGAGAAAAAGGACATCGCCCTGCGCTGCCAGAACAAGGCCGACGCCTTCCTCAAGCTCTTCTACAATCCGAACCAGCCGAACCTCCAGGACTACTACGAGCCGTTCACCTACAAATATGACGATCTCTTCACCGCCCCGGCCGGCGACGACCAGCCGACCGCGGTCCCCGTCTCGCTGATCACCGGCGAGCCGATCGAGATCAAGTCCGGCCCGAACTGGGATGACGACCTTTCCGGCTCCCCGATCTATGCCGAGAACGACCTGAACCTCGACAAGCTGACCGATGACGAGCGCGCGCAGCTCTTCGAGATCGAGCGCCTGACGATGTTCTACCTCCCGCGCATCTGCAACCACTGCGCGAACCCGAGCTGCGTCGCCGCCTGCCCGTCGGGCGCGATCTACAAGCGGGGCGAGGATGGCATCGTCCTCATCAACCAGGAAAAATGCCGCGGATGGCGGGCCTGCGTCGCCGCCTGCCCGTATAAAAAAATCTATTTCAACTGGAAGACCGGGAAGTCCGAGAAGTGCATCCTTTGCTTTCCGCGCTTGGAGACCGGGCAGCCACCTGCCTGTTTCCACTCGTGCGTCGGGCGCATCCGCTACATGGGGGTCCTGCTCTACGATGCGGACAAAATCCCGTCGGCGATGAAGGTGAGCGACCGGGCGCTGGTCGATTCCCAGCGGGACGCGATTCTCGATCCACACGACCCGGAGGTCGTGGCGGCCGCGCTGCGCAACGGGATCAGCGAGGAATTTCTCGACTCCGCGCAGAACTCCCCCGCCTACAAATACGTGGTCGAGTGGAAGCTCGCCCTCCCGCTGCACATCGAATACCGCACGATGCCGATGCTTTTTTATGTGCCCCCGCTCCTTCCGGTGATGGGCAAATCGTCGAACGGCACCTACGAGCACTCCGCGGACAACTTTTTCACCAGCCTGGAGGATGCCCGGATCCCCGTGAAATACCTGGCGAGCCTCTTCAGCGCGGGCAACGAGCAGGTCGTCGAGGCCGTGATGCGGAAGCTCATGGCCGTGCGGTATTTCAAACGCTGGCAGAGCGTGCGCGATCTGGCCGAGAGCGATGTCCAAAAGATTCTCCGCGAGGCGAAGACCACGCCCGAGGAGGTCGAGGCGATCTACCAGATGACCGCGATCCCGACCCACTACCAGCGGTTCGTGCTGCCCCCGCTCCAGCGGGAGGAGGCCATCGAGAGCACCTGCAGCCCCGAGGCATGCAAGGGCTGTTCGGGATTCTCCCTCGACCCCGCATTTACTCCCCGCGCATGAAGACCGTCGCCCTCCTCGCCAGCCTGCTCGAATATCCCGCGCCCGGGTTTGACGGCCTCCTTGCAGCGGCGGAGCCTGCCGCCTCAGGCTTTGTCAGGCAGATGCGCGCCCTGTCCGCCGAGGAGCGCGAGGAGCTGTTCTCCGCCACGTTCGACATCAACCCCTCGTGCGTGCCCTACGCGGGGATCCATCTTTTCGGCGAGGAAAACTTCAAGCGCGGCGAGTTCATGGCCGCGCTCTTCGCGCGCTATGAGGAAACCGGATTCGTCCCCAACGGCGACCTCCCGGATCACCTGGCGAACCTCCTGCGCTTCGCCGCCGGTGCGGACGATGCCGAACGCCGCGAACTGGCGGAGTTCTGCCTGCTCGGCCCCCTGCAAAAAATGACCGAGTCCCTCGACGGGGCGAACCCCTACCGCGCTCTTCTGGAATCGGTGCGCGCGGCGCTGGAAGACGCGCTGCCGGGGATCCTTCCGGCAGCGAGCCCGCTCGAACAGATGCGGAGCACCCCGTGCGCCTCCACCGGCTGCGCCTCGTGCGCGCCGCCCGCCGAACTTGAACCCGCTTAAAACTTATGGTTGATGCCTTTCTTTTTGTCGGCCTTCCCTACCTGGCCATCGTGATCTGCGTTGCCGGCTGCGTCTGGCGTTCCCGATACGACAAGTTCAGCATGTCCGCCCGTTCATCGCAATTCCTCGAGGACGGGAAGCTCCTCTTCGGCTCGCTGCCATGGCATGTCGGCATCATCACCATCCTGCTCGGCCATCTGGTTGTGGCGATCGTGCCGAGGGTATGGTCGAGCCTGATGCTCATTCCGTCCGTGCTTTTCGGGGTCGAGGCGGTCGGCGTGTGCTGCTCGCTGCTGGCGATCGCCGGGCTCTCGGCGCTGATCGTGCGGCGCATCACGGATGCCAGGGTTCAGGCGGTCACGACGACGATGGACCTCGTGGTCGTCGTGCTCCTGATGGCGCAGATCGTCGTCGGGCTCCTGGGCGCGATCACCTTCCGCTCCGGGGCCGCATGGAGCACCGGGACGGTGGTGCCGTATTTCTGGGGGATCCTCACCCTGCAGCCGGAGATGGCATTTGTGACCGGATTCCCGATGCTCTTCAAGCTCCACATCATCGGGGCCTGGGTGCTGATCGCGCTGGTGCCATTCACCCGCCTCATGCATGTCCTCGCCGTTCCGCTCGGCTACATTTTCCGCGCCCCGCAGCTCGTTCTTTGGAACAACCCGCGCCGCAGCCGCCACGCGGTCGAAGCCACAGCCCGAGCGGAGAGCCGCCGCGACTTCATCAAGGGAGCCGTCGGGATCGCCGGAGCATCCGGGCTCCTCGCGCTCGGGGTTTCCGAAAAGGTCCTCACGTATTTCAAAGGCCCCGACCCCGACCCCGAGGCCGAATCCGCCCTCCTGCAGAAGAAGCTGGAGCGCCTCCAGCAGACAGCGGAAGAGCGCCAGCTCGAGCTCGAGCGCCAGCGCGCAGCGATGATCCTCATCGCGCGGTTTTCCGAGCTCGATGCTGCGAAGGGCAAATACTTCATCGACTACGCGATGGCTCCCGGGCTGGCGTTCAAGGGAAAGAACGGCCTGCCGCTCCTGATCTCCGCAAAATGCACGCACCTCGGCTGCACGGTCGGCAGCCAGGTGAATGCGGAGGGCCAGATCATGTGCCCGTGCCACGTCTCGTATTTCAACATCGTGACCGGCGCTCCGAATCCCGGGGCACCGGCGAAGCTCCCTCTTCCCCATCTTGCCTGGGCATTGGTGGACCCGTCCGGAAACGTCGTCGCCAGCGGCCGCCCGGGCGGC
>JBAWVC010000219.1:0-3630 GCA_037147455.1 Verrucomicrobiota bacterium
GGCCCCGCCGAAGTTCCGCGTCGAGGATCACGAAATCATCCTTTACGGGGCCTGCAAGGCTTGCGCGCCAAAGAGCAACCCCGCCAAGCGACGGGGAGCGAAGCATTCCCACTGAGGGCCTGGCCTCTCATACCCGGCATGCCTCCAATCCCGACATGATTTCGTCCCTCTGCAAGTTTCTCCCGATGAAAACCGCCTGGGTGAGCCGTGCGTCATTTGCCCACGGCTGTGCGAAAGCACGATGCAGTGTGCTTCAACGACCTGAGGCTTTGAGCCGGCCATCCTCCATCTCATAGGTCCGATCGAAGACATCGAGGGAACGATGGTCGTGCGTCACGACGATCACGGCGGATCCGCGCTCGTGGGCGACTTTGCGGAACAGCTCCATGACCTGGCGTCCGCGATGGCTGTCGAGGGCGGCGGTGGGTTCGTCGGCGAGGAGGAGGCTCGGCTGGTTGGCGAGCGCGCGGGCCACGGCGACCCGTTGTTGTTGGCCGCCGGAGAGGGCGTCCGGAAGGTTCTTCGCGCGATCCGCCACGCCGAGGTAGTCGAGCAGCTCCATCGCGCGCTTGCGGGCGGAGCGCGGGGCGACATCGTTGATCTCCATCGCGAGAGCCACGTTCTCCACGGCGTTGAGAAACGGCATGAGGTTGGCCTTCTGGAAGACAAACCCGAGGTGCTGCCGCCGGTAGGCGCGGACATCCACCAGCGCCCGGTCGGCATCCATCACGGGCTCCCCGCTGATGAAGATGCGCCCGGAGGTGGGCGGGTTGATGAGTCCGATGGCGGTGAGGAAAGTGGATTTCCCCGCGCCGCTCGGGCCAAGCAGCGCCACGATTTCGCCTTGAGCCAATGTCACCGACACGTCCTTCAGCGCCACGACCTCGGTGTTTCCGGACCCGTAAATTTTTGTCAGGCCGATGGCCTCCACGGCGGGGGAGTTCATCAGAGCACCTTGTTCGGCTCGACGCGCATGGCTTTGCCAATGCCGATGAGGCTTGAGAGGACAGAAATGCCCAAAACAATGACAGCCAGCGAGAGGAGGTCCTGGGTTTCAACAACCACGAGGCGTGGAAATCTCGGAAATGCGAAGGTGCCGAGCCAATAAGCCAGCGCGTAGCCAAGTCCGCCGATGAGCAGTGCCTGCTGGAGGATGAGCCCGATGATCACGCCATTGCGGGCACCCATGAGCTTGAGCATGGCGATGTCATGAATTTTGTCCAACGTGAGAGTGTAAATAATGAGCGCCATGATGATCGTCGAGATGATGATCAGCAGCACGCGGAAGAGCCCGAGCTGGCGCTTCGCTTTGTCCACCATGCCGGAGAGCAACAAGTCCACCTGCTGCTGCTTGGAATAAACGGTGACATCCGGCCATGTGGAAATCGTCTCCACGACTTTTTCCGTGTCGGCTCCCGGTTCGAGCGTGAGCATCACCGCGCTTATTTGCGGGGGAGAAATCGCCGGGATATCGTTGGCAGATCCGGCGGCGCGCTCCAGCAGCAACGGCTGCTGGCGCCCGATGTCCTGCGACCCGGCCCGGGCGCGCCGCGCCTGGCGCTCCAACCTCGTCGCCTCGCCGGGAACATCAAACTGGATGCGCTGCGCGTCGCCGATTGTGAAAAAGCCGAGCCCGTCACCGCCGGATCCCACCATCCCGCTTGTGATGCCGACCACCTCGTAGATATCCTTCCCCAGGGGGATCTTTCCGCCAAGTGCCAGCCCAAGCGAGCGGTCGGCGATCATCTCGTAGCGGGCCTGGTGCAGCGGACGCCCCGCGACGAGCGGAATCCAGTCCCCGCGGTCTTCCGGCCACGCCAGCCCCTGCACCACGATGCGGAGCGGCCTTCCGCGATACTCGCGTTGGATCGTGTGCGAGACAAACCGCCGGGCACCCGCCACGCCGGGCACGGATCGAAGTCGGTCCTCCAAATTTGCGGGAACACGGGAGATTTCCGCAAACGGCCCGCGCGTGCCTCCCTGCACGACCCAGAGGTCGGCTCCGATTGTTCCCACAAGCAGCGTCGCCTCGCGGATGAGACCGCGATAAATACCGCCCATGCCCATGACAATCATGAGCAGCATGCCGATGCCGACAGTCGTCAGCGCGAATCGCCCAAAATTGTGGCGGATGTCTTTGGCGGCAAGATTCATTCCGTGGCGATGCGCTGGCCCGGATGCAGCGCGGCTTGCATCGGATTGGCGGGAACAATCACGCGATCGCCCGCCGACAAACCCTCCGTCACTTCCACGGTGCCATGGCCCCGAAGACCGAGCGCCAGATCGCGCCATGCGGCCCGGCCGTGGTCCGCGACAAACACGCCGGGCCTGCCGCCTTGCCACTGGAGAAACTGCTGGGGCAGGACGAGTGAATGGGGCTTGCGCCCCGTCTCGATGAACACCTCCGCCCGCTGGCCAAGCGTCCAGTTGGCTGGCAATTCCCGAACCCGCACGTCCACAAGAAACTCGCGCGTCTCGCGGTCGGTTTCGCGGCCCAGCCGCGCGACTTCCCCTGCAAAAATCTTTTCCGGCGCCGAGCGGAAGACCACCCGAACCGGCTGGCCGGCGGCAAGACCGGACGCCGCCGTTTCGTCCACCCATGCGGAAACCCAGATCTCGTCCGTGGAAATGAGCTGGAGGATCGAGGCGCCCGGAACGACCACCCCGCCGGGATCGCGGTCGCGACGGACAACAAGTCCGTCATACGGGCTCAGAATCTGAGCGAACCCGAGCCGCTCCTGCTGGAAAGCCAGATTTTTTTCCGCCGTGATGGTCTGCTGCTCGGCCTCGGTTGTGGCGGCGAGGGCGAGTTGCAGCCCGGATTCCGCGATGTGCAGCTCTTCGATCGACTTGTCAAAGTCGGACGGCGAGCTGACTTTTGCGCCGACGAGGTCGGATGTCCGCTTGTGCTTTTGTCGTGCCTGCTGTTCCACCGCGCGGGCGCGGACCTCATCCACGCGGATCCGCTCGGCTGTCGCCTTGGCGGCGGCGAGCGTGGCCGCCGCAACGTCCACCTGCCGTCTGAGTTCGCCCTCGTCGAGACGCGCGAGCAACTGGCCGGATTTCACCCTGTCCCCCTGATCCACCAGCACCTCGGCCAACCGCTCCTGAATACGAGCCCCGACGATTGTCTTCACACGAGCCTCCAACGTCCCCGTGCCCATGACTTCACCGACAATTTCACCTGTTGCGACGGGATGAGCCGTGACATTCAACGGAGTGAAGCCCACGCGATAGACGACGAAAGCCACGGCGACGGCGACAGCCAGCCATGACAGGATCTTGCGGAGTGATGCGCGTTTCATCGTTTCTGCAGCCTGCGGCCATATTTCTTCCCGACAAGTGAAAACTCTGCGGCCCCACTCGCCGCAGAAGGGCATTCAACTTCCCGATGAAGCTGCTCATTTATATTAACAGCAAGACGACTGCGGTCCACCGGGGCGAGTCTGCGGTTCATCAAGGTCGTTTTTCTTGAACGTGAAAGGCGGTAGGAACGGTCACCAAAAGTCGGCCGTCGGAAGATTTTATAAACAGGGCTTGCTTGATAATGGCATATGCTCATTATTGTCGAGTCGAAAATGATTTCCCTGACGATCCTCTCCGAAAACACCGTGCGCGGTGAAGGGCTGC
>JBAWVC010000220.1:0-3602 GCA_037147455.1 Verrucomicrobiota bacterium
AGGGTCTTGGCAATGACCTTCTCCTCATTGAATGCGGGGATCAGCACCGAAACGTCCGGGCGGGGTCCGCCCTCGTGGACGGCCGGCGGCTTGTAATATCGCGCGAGGACGACGATGAGGATCGTGCGCGCCACCACGAGAATTGTTCCCGCCGCGAGAAAGGCGAAAAGGAATTCCTGAAGCAGATGCAGGAATTGAAACCCGAGCCCGCTGGCAAAGAGATGCACGGTTTTGTTCTCGGCCGTGACCGGAGGCATGATCTTTCGCTCGTCAATCCCGAGCAGATCGCCGATGGAAACCACCCGGTCCCCGCGCTCCTTCAAATAATCCAGGATTGCGGGAAGCGCCTCCACAGTGGCGCTTCGGTCGCCGCCGCCATCGTGGAGCAGGATGACATTCCCGTTCCGGCGTCCCATTTTCACCCGGGCGAGCAGTTCCGCCTTGCCCGACGACTCCCAATCCTTCGGGTCAATATTTTCGAGGACCGTCAGGTAGCCGAGCGACTGCGCGGTGGCGATGGGGGCGATCTCCTCGAGGCTGGTGGGGTTCGAGTCGGCGTTGTAGGGCGGGCGGAAAAGCGTGGTGGATCGGCCGGTCAGCGATTCGATGAGCCGCTGGGTGGCGTTGAGCTCGAGGCGGACGATCGACGCCGGGGCTTCGGCAAGGTTCGGATGCGTGAACGAGTGGTTGCCGATCTCGTGACCCTCGGCAACGATCCGCCCCACGATTTCCGGATACCGCTCGGCCTCCTGCCCGACCAAAAAAAACGTCGCCTTCACCCCGTGCGCTTTCAGGATGTCCAGAATCGCGGGGGTCCAGTCGGGATCCGGTCCGTCGTCAAATGTGATCGCGATGCTGTCGGCGTTCTCCGCGCCCAGGCGGAAGAGCGTCGGGTACGAGGGGGTCGCCTCGTAGTTGCAGGAGATCCTGCCATCGGCACCTTGAGCAAACACCCTCCGGCCGTCGCAGACCGTGGAATCCAGGCTCACGACCTCGCCTTTTCCAATCGATGTGATCGCCTCCCCGCCCGGGATCGCCCGCGGAAAATCTCCGGCCTTCACCTCCTTCAACGAACCCATGACATTCCAGACCGAAGGGTCTTCGAGGCCCATCCGGTTGAGGAGGACTCCGCCGAAACCGTAGGCCCGGACGACATTCCATTCATTCGCGAAAGAGGCCGCGTCGAGAAACCAGACGTCGTGGGCCTTTCCCTCGTGGAAATAAGAAAATCTGCCGTTGAATTCCGGCTCCTCATCCTTCACGCGGGTTCCGCCGGCATTCCCTGCGCGGCTCATGGCATCGGCAAAGGAGATCTGTTCGCCAAGAGGCGCGCCCTCCTCCCAATCCGCCCCGTAGCTTCCGAGCGAGGCGATCCACTGCCCGGGATCCCCGCAATGGCTGATCACCTCCGCCCACCCGTCGAACCAATCCTGCGAGGCAATCGGCCCGGCCGGATCCCCCTCGCCGTTCTCATCATGCAGAAGCGCGACGAACCGCGCCACATGCGGAGAAAGGCGCTCGAAATCCCATGAGGAAAACCCGGAATCCATCGTGACGCAAAGCCAGGTTTCCAATCCCTTCGCCTTGAGCCCGTCCGAAATCGCGATGAGCAGATACGTCAGCTCGTTGTTCGCGCCGGGATCCACCTCCTCCCAATCCACAACCACCCCGGCGGCCTGGATTTTTTTCAGGAGGGCGGCGAGCTGCGAGATGAACTGCGCCCGTTCTTTCGTTCCCGCGCGCATGAGGAACTCGACGCCCTCGGGCACCCGCTGGTCGCCCTCCAGGTTTGTGAGGACCGGCATAAGCTTGAGCGTGTCGGGCAGCCGGTCGATCGCCGCGTCGGGATCCTCCACCGGGCCGTCTTTGAGGCTCGTGAAGGTGAGCCATTCCGGGCAGAGGTGGGTCAGGAGGCCCTGATGTTTCTTGAGCGAGCGGAACGCCGCCTCATCCCAGCCGGCAAAGAACGCAGCGCGAATCCCGGGGCTCCCGGCCAAGCGGGATTTCTCGTGCCCAGACGGCTTTGTCGTCAGCCTCTTCGAAAGCTCCCTGTCGCTGTTGCTCAGCGAGGGCACCCGGACATGGTTCTCAAACGCGCTGATCTGGCGCTTCAAATCCTTGAGCAATTTGGGCGAATCCATTTCCGGCGCAATGAAGAGGGCCTGGAGAAAAAGCGTCAGCGCCCCGACTCCAAAAAACGTTCCCGCGCAGGCCAGAAGCCGGAACCACACCCAGCGTCTGCCCCCCTCATCATGGAAAATAAAGCTCTTCTTGCGCATGTCTTGCCAACCGCCTCTCCCCCGGCGGAGGCTCCGCAGCTATCTACCATGTTCCCCACACCCGCACAAGGACGGCATGAACCTCCTAGGGAATGGCGCGAATCCCGGCGTGACAATCCGCCGCTTCCGTTGATAGTTGCGGCATGGATGAGCTGCGGTTGCTCGGTGTGGCCCTCGGCCTGGCCAGCTTGGCGGGGATCAATCTTTATCTGACGGTTTTCGTGACCGGCCTGGCGGTCCGGATGGATTGGGTGGCGCTCCCGCCGCCGATGGCCGGACTCGGGGTGCTCGGCGACCCGATCATCATCGGAGTGGCCGGGTTTTTGTATCTCATCGAGTTCTTTGCCGACAAGATCCCCTGGATCGATACCGCGTGGGACTCGGTGCATACATTCATCCGGCCGGTGGGAGCCGCCGCGCTCGCGGTGGCCGCGCTGGGGAGCGCGCACCCGGCGTTCGAAATCGTCGCCGCCCTGCTCGCAGGCGGCATGGCCCTCACTTCGCATGTGGCCAAGGCCGGCACGCGCCTCGCCGCCAACGCCTCCCCCGAGCCCGTCTCCAATATCGCCCTGAGCCTGGCGGAGGACGGCATCGTTTGCGCGGGGCTCGCGCTCGTGGCATGGCACCCCGTCGCCGCGCTCGCGGTCTCGGTTGGTTTCACCGCGTCCGTGCTCGCCGTGCTCCCGCGCCTGCTCCGCGGGATCCGGGCGAAACTCTGGCTGGCATGGAAAAAACTCAATGCCCCGCCCGAGGAGGAGAAAGAGCCCGAACCCGCGCAAACCCTTCCGGGTGCCTGCGAGCTCCTGCTCCGCCGCGCCCACGCCAGCAAGGCCCCGATCGCATGGAGCGCGCCCTGCCTGAGCGGAGGAGGCTCCCGGCTGAAAAAGAATGTGCGCGGATGGCTGGTCGCGCTGCAGGACGAGCCGCAGAGCCTGTTTTTCATCGGCAAAAGCCTCGTCGGCGCAACCGTCCTGGAAATGGATGTGGCCGGCGCCGTCATCGAACACCACGCCGGCTTCCTCTGCGACAAAATCGAAATCTCCCACCGCGACGGCTCGCCCAGGCATGCGTTCCTCTTCGAATGCGCGCAGACGAAGATCGCACGGCGGATCGCCGCCCTCATCGAGGATCCCCAGGCTCCCCAGCCCTGAAATTTCCTGAAATGCCGCCGCGCGCGCCCCGCGCTTCGGTTTGATGCGATTCGGCTGTCGATTCGACTGTCGATTCGGCCTTGACACGCCCCGGCCTCTTTTTGCAGAGTAAGCCACCGGGAGAAATCCTGTCCGCTCTTTTCATTAACAAGCCAATCCGCCGGCCTAGGGA
>JBAWVC010000221.1:0-3565 GCA_037147455.1 Verrucomicrobiota bacterium
ATCTCCCGCTGGCAGAGCGATTTTCCCATGCGGAATTTGCACTCGGGCGTCTTGCTGCACTGCCAGGCCGTGCCGGTGTCGTGGATCGTCCCGGCTTTGCAGACCGGGCAGGTCGCGATCGACGGGAGGACAGAAAAATCGATCTGGCGTGAGGAATCCTGCGAGTCCCCGAAATCGAAGCACTGCTTGAATTCCGGGTCCAGCTTGACGACCGCCGCGAACGGCCGGCCCATCTTGCTGCGGAACCCTTCGAGCGGCCCGACCACCCCGTCGAGCAGAAGCTTGCGGACTTCGTCCCGCTCGAACTGCCGGCCCGCCATGTTTTTCCAGATGATCGCACCGCATTTCGCGCCGCACTCGAACGCCTTGAACGATTCGGCGAAGCCCGCGTGCCCGCACTTCGGACATTTCTCGTCGAGGGGTTCGAAGTTGCCGGCGACGGTGTCGCCCTCAAAGTTTTTCGCCTTGCCGACGATCTCGTTGGTGAATGTGCGGATTTCTTCCATAAATTGCGGGCGGGGCATTTCCCCGCGCTCCATGCGTTTGAGTTTGTGCTCCCACTCGCCGGTCATTTCCGGGGACGTGAGCGCCGGGACTCCGAGCCCGCGGAGCAGCGTGATGAGTGAAAGCCCTTTCGAGGTGACGATGAGGTCGCGGGCCTGGCGGAGCAGGTAGCCGTCGAGAATCAACCCCTCGATGGTCTGCGCCCGGGTGGCGGGCGTGCCGAGCCCCCGCTGGCTCATCGCCTCGCGGAGTTCCTCGTCGTCCACCAGCTTGCCCGCGCCCTCCATGGCGGAGAGCAGCGTGGCCTCGGTGAAGCGCGGCGGCGGCTTCGTCTCGTTGTCTTTGATCTCGAGCGCCTCGGTGAGAGCGGTCTCTCCGCTCCGGATCGCGCAGACGCTCTGCTCGTCGCCCGATGCGGCCTGCTTGCCATAGACGGCCATCCAGCCGGGGTCGGTGATGATTTTGCCGTCGGTTTTAAAGGCCTCGCCCTCGACGCGGGTGATGCGGGTCGTGACCTCGAATTGGGCGGCCGGATAAAATGCCGCCACGAACCGGCGGGCGACCATGTCATAGACTTTCAGCTCGAAGTCATCGAGGGATTTTGTGGAGACCCCCGTGGGGATGATCGCGTGGTGGTCGGTGACTTTCGCGTTGTTGAAAATCCGCCTGTTCTGGCAAACCCAGCCCTGCGTGAGGGCCTTGCGGGCGTGGGCGGCGAGATCCTGGTCCTCGAGCTTGGTGAAGGCGGCCTTCACGTTGCCGATGTTGTCCTCCGGGAGGTAGCGGGAGTCGGTTCTGGGATACGTGAGAACCTTGTGCCTCTCGTAGAGCGCCTGAGCGATCTGCAGCGTCCGCTTGGCGCTGAGCCCGAACCGGGAGTTGGCCTCGCGCTGGAGCGTCGTCAGATCGTAGAGCTGCGGGGCGATCTGCGTCGTCGGTTTCTTTTCCTCGACCACGATGCCGGGCTTCGAGGCGCACTTCGCGACGATCGCCTCCGCGACCGCGCGCTCCCAGATCCGCTCCGCGCGCGCATCCTCGTCTCCGTTCTTTTTGAAACCCTCGGTGAACCAGCGACCGCGGTAGCTCCCGGCCGCCACCCCGAAATCTCCGTAAACCTCAAAAAACGGGCGCGGCTTGAACGCCCGAACCTTCTCCTCGCGCTCGGCGAGGATCGCGAGCGTCGGCGTCTGCACCCGACCGACCGGCGTGAGCTGGAACCCCCCACCCTTCGAGTTGAATGCGGTCATGGCACGCGTCCCGTTGATGCCGACGAGCCAGTCGCTCTCGCTGCGGCAGACGGCGGCCTCGGCCAGCGAAACCATCTCCTCCCCGTTGCGGAGGCCGGCGAACCCCTCTTTGATCGCCTCGTGGGTCATGCTCTGGAGCCAGAGCCGGCGGACCGGCTTTTTTGCGCCGGCGAGCTTGACCAGGTAGTGGAAAATCAATTCCCCCTCGCGGCCGGCGTCGCAGGCATTGATGACGTCGGTGATGTCCGCGCGCTTGAGGAGCCGCTTGATCAGGTTGAAGCGGGTCTGGGTTTTCTCGATCGGCTTGAGCTCGAAGTGGTCGGGGATGATCGGGAGGTTCGCGAAGCTCCACTTGCCGCGCTTCTTGTCCATCTCGCCCGGCAGGCACAGCTCGACCAGGTGCCCGATCGCCGAGGTCACGACGTATTCGTCGTTTTCGAAATAATCACCGTTCTTGGGAATCTTGCCCAGCACTCTGGCCAGATCGGCGGCAACGCTCGGCTTTTCTGCGATAACGAGAGATTTTGACATGGGTGATTTCAACGGAGTTTAACGAACCGGCTGCCGGGGCGCTGCCGCACCAGCTTTTTCATTTCAAGGGCGAGCAACGTAGAAGACGCGACGTGGGTTGGCAACCCGCATCTCGAAATAATCTCATCCACATGCGCCTCCTCGTCCCCGAGCGCCGCGTAAACAAGCGCCTCGTTCCCGCCGAGTTCGGGCGCCGGCGAAGGAATCAGAGACGGGCTCTCCGCAAAGAGCAGGCCCATGTCATCGAGGATGTCGGATGCCGAGGTGATGAGCTTCGCGCCCTGCTGGATGAGCCGGTTTGAACCGATCGCGTTCGGCTGGTCGATCCGCCCCGGCACCGCGTAGATCGAGCGGCCCTGCTCGCCCGCCTGGTTCGCGCTGATCAGCGCCCCGCTGCGGCCCCCCGCCTCCACAACCAGAAGCCCGAACGAACATCCGCTGATGATCCGGTTCCTCATCGGAAACGTCTGCTTGTCGGCCTGGACCTGCATCGAAAATTCGGACACCACCGCGCCGGACCCGGCAATTTTTTCGGCGAGGGGCAGGTTTTCCGGCGGGTAGAGAGAGAGGAACCCGCTCCCGATCACGGCGATCGTGCGGCCCTTTGCGGCGAGCGCCCCCTGATGCGCCGCCGTATCAACGCCTCGCGCCAGCCCGCTCACCACGGTGACGCCGGCGGACGCCAGTTGGTAGGATAGCTTTTTCGCGCACTCGCCGCCGTAGTGGCTGGGCTTTCTCGTCCCGACGACTCCGATGGCGTGCCGGTCGCGGTCTTGCAGCTCGCCCCACACATAAAGCACGATCGGCGGGTCGTGGATCTCCCGCAGCAGCGCCGGATAGTCCAGGCACCCCATCGTCACCACCCTGGCACCGAAATCCTTCACCAGCGCGAGCTCCGCGCCGAGATCAATCTGGCTCTCCCAGCCCCGGATCGATTCCGCCACATCGGGCCCGACGCCTTCGACACCGCGGAGATCGCGCTCGGACGCATGAAGAATTTTGACCGGCGAGCCCAAGGCCTCGAGCAGCCGCCGCACCCGCACAGGCCCGACCCTGCGAATCATGTTCAGGGCGATATAGGCCTCCGGTTCGGTCATGGGCGGGGAGTAAAAACCGGTTCGCCCAAAAACGAAAGAGGATTCTGGGCGCCATGTTCCGAGCGGGCGCATCTCTGATGGCAACTTCGCGGATCTTCCTAGGGGGCATGGGCGATGCTTCACTTCGTTTCGGTTGTGCTCCCTGCACCAAACATTCGTCTTTCCCACTTTACGATGCGCTATCGC
>JBAWVC010000222.1:0-3563 GCA_037147455.1 Verrucomicrobiota bacterium
GGCATGCGGCTGCTTGGAAACACCGCGATCAAAATCCCGTCCAGCGCGACATTCCAGCGGGCCGCCGGCGAACCGCTCACCATCTCCGCATGGGTCAAGTCCACGACCCTCACGGACAAGGGCGTTCTGTTCGACTGGGCGGATGGAGCGAGCCGGTTCCAGATCGGTCTCGAGGCGGGCGTTCCGTATATCGAGATCAAGGACGGCTCCGGCACTCAGAAATCCGCGCCCGGAGCCCCCGTCGCAGCCAGCGTGTGGAAGCACTTGGCGGTCGTCGCCACGAACGCCACGACCACGCTCTATGTGGACGGGAAGGAATACGGAAAAATCGACGCGCCCGTTCCCGCGCTGGCTGCCGGCGCAACCCTCGGGGCCGACAGCGACGGAAAAAATGGCGTCGTCGGGGAGATGGACGAGTTCGAAATCTACAAAGCAGCCCGCGGCGCCGGCTGGGTCCAGTTCGCCTACCTCAGCCAGGCCGGAAACGATGCGAGCACCAAGCTGATCGTCCCCGGTGAGGACGAGGGCTCAGGTGGCGGCGGCCACAGCGCGGCGCTCGAACACGTCATGCTCTTCGGCGACATCGCAAAAAACATGATGTTCGACGGCTGGCTGGTCGTCTTCTTCTGCTCGATCATGGCCGTCGTCAGCTGGTCGGTTGCCCTGAAAAAATTCTTTTACCTGAACAAGATCCAGAAGGGCAGCCAGGAATTCATCCGGCAGTGGAAGCAGATGTCCAGCGACCTGACCGCGCTCGACCACTCGAACGCCGAGAGCGTGAGCAGCCTGGGCGGAACGGCGAACGTGAAGACGCAGAAGCTGATGAAGCAGTCGCCGCTCTACCACATCTACCACATCGGGTCGGAGGAAATCCGCCACCGGATCGAGGACAAAAAGAAGCGCTTCAACGGGCTGTCCGCGCGCTCGATCCAGGCGATCAAGGCGAGCCTGGACTCCGGCCTCACCCACGAAGTGCACCGCATGAACAGCGGGCTGATCTACCTGACGATCAGCATCGCGGGCGGCCCCTACGTCGGGCTGCTGGGCACGGTGATGGGCGTCATGATCACGTTCGCGGTCATCGCTAAGAGCGGGAACGTCGAGGTGAACTCCATCGCCCCCGGCATCGCGAGCGCACTCCTCGCCACAGTCGCGGGCCTGCTCGTCGCCATCCCGGCCCTCTTCCTCTACAGCTACATCAACGCCCGCATCAAGGACGCCATCTCGAACATGAACCTCTTCATCGACGAGTTCATCACGAAGATGGCGGAGTTCTATCCGCCCACGGGCGAGCCCGGCGTCCCGGTGCCGAGAATGGGAGTCAGGGAGGACGCATGACAGCCGGCGACGACAACAAGGCCTTCGACGACATCAACGTCACGCCGATGGTGGACCTCTACCTCGTGCTGCTGCTGATCTTTATCATCATGACAACCGCCGGCGTGCAGGGGACAAAAGTGGACCTTCCCAAAGGCAGCAAGGCCCCCGCGATCGGCGGCCCGAAAAGCAAGGCCATCACGATCAACAACGAGGGCAAGGTGTTCCTCGACACGGTCCCCGTCTCGCTCGCGGAGCTCGAGGCCAAGCTGACGGACTACAAAGCCAAGAACCCGGACTTTCCGGTCGTCGTGCGCGGCGACCGCGCGACCCAATACCAGATGGTCATGGACGCGCTCGACGTCATCGGCCGCGTCGGCGTCACGCAGATCGGCCTCGCAACCCAGGGGCCGAAATAGACCATGGTGACCGACGACGAGGAGGACGAGGGGCTCGCGTTCCTCCAAAAACACAGGGGCAAAATGATCGTGGCGGGCGTCGCCATTCTCGCAGGGATCGCCTTTGCCGCCACCTCACCTAAAGAGG
Organism: Verrucomicrobiota bacterium; assembly: GCA_037147455.1. GTDB lineage: Bacteria > Verrucomicrobiota > Verrucomicrobiia > Chthoniobacterales > Terrimicrobiaceae > QYQL01. The sequence continues at coordinate 1,864 of JBAWVC010000222.1, forward strand.
CGCCGAAAAAAAAATCTTCGGTGAACATGGTGAATATCGTCCTCCCGCTTCCGCCGGCTCCGCCACCGCCGCCTCCGCCCAAAGAGCAGCCGCCGGAGCCGGAAACCGTGAAGGAAGAAAAGTTTGTGCCCGAGGACGCCCCGAAACCCGACCCTGTTGCGAAAGCGCCTGACGAGGCCCCGATGGGCACAAACCTCCAGGGCAACGGCCCGAATGCCTTCGGCCTTGGCGTCGGGAGCGGCGGCGGAATGATCGGCGGCAAAGGAACCGGCAAGGGCGGCGGCAGCGGCTCGAAATACGGGATGTATGCCGGACAGGTGCAGTCGAGCGTCGCGGGCGCATTGCGCAACCACAAGAAAACCCGCTCGGCCGCCCTCGATGTCAAAGTCCGCATCTGGGTGGACGCCACTGGGCGCGTCACCCGCGCCACCGTCTCCGGAACTTCCGGAAAGCCGGATCTCGATGCCGCGATCCGCGACGAAATTTTATCCGGGCTGCAACTTCAAAACCCTCCGCCGGACGGCATGCCGATGCCGATCGTCATACACCTCTCGGCAACCCGGCCCAACTGATTCCATGAACTTTCCGCCCTTCATCCACCGCCGCTCGTCTGTCCCGTTGCGTCTGAGGGCGCGCCTTGCCTGCTGCCTTTCCTTCATCCTTCTGACTTCATCCTTCATCCTTCCTTCCTCCGGTGCCGATTACCAGATCGCGCAGGTGGGCAAGAAAAACCGGATCATCTTTGATTACCCCTCGGCGGAAAAACCGGAAACCGGAAAGCGGAAACCGGAAAGCGGCGATCCCTCGCCAGCCCTCCCGTCCACGACTCCCACCGCTTCGGCGACCCCGGGTGGTTCATCGCCCGGAAGCAAACCGGCATGGCTTCAGCCCGATGCGCCCGTCTCCGATTTGCCTGAAGTTCCTCCTTCCCCCGCTCCAACTCCCTCCGCATCGCAGGCCCCGTCAATTCCTCTCTCCACGCCGGAACCAACGCCAACGCCTAAACCCAAGCCAACGGCAACGCCCAAACCAACGGCAACGCCAACGCCCGTGGCGCAGACCACCCCGGTTGTTCCGGCAGCCACTGCCACTCCTGTTCCATCGCCGGTTGTCGCCGCCACGCCGAATCCATCGCCGCCACGCGCCGCCGTAACCAAAGCGACGCCAACGCCGCAGCACGTCGTCGAAGCGAAGCCGCAGCAACCGGTGGCCAAGGCCGAGCCAACGCCTCAACCCTCTCCCCCTTCCGCAGCACACCCTATTGAAGGTCCCCTGCCCGTCGCTTCAAACCCTGCGGAAGATATCCTTAACAAGACTCCGGACCTCGCTCCTCCGACCCCTCCACCCGAGCCGGCTTCGCCATCCCAGAGCGTCACCATCAACCTGATCAACAAGCTCGTGCAGCGGGGGATTTTAACCAAGGACGATGCGCGCGAGATGATCACCCAGGCCCAGGCGGAGGCCGAAACCGCGCGCGCTCAGGCGCAGGCCGACATGTTCGCCGTCGCCCAGGTCGCGGCCGTCCAGGCGGCTTCGGACCAAGTCGCCATCGCCCAGGCCCAGAACGCTCCCGCCTCGCCGGACGACGTCCGGGTCACCTACATCCCGGAGCCTGTCAAAATGCAGATCAAGGAAGAGATCAAGCTCGAGCTCGCCACCGACCGCGCCTCCAGCAAGATGGCCTACAACATCCGCCTCCC
>JBAWVC010000223.1:0-3548 GCA_037147455.1 Verrucomicrobiota bacterium
TCCCCTCTGGTCTCCGTGGCAAAAAACGGGGTGGACATCCCATCGTTCTACTCGAAGCAGTTCGCCATGCTGGGGACCGATTCGAACACGTATGCGGTGGAGGACATGGTGACCACGACGTCCACCACGGCCGACTACCAGGACATGGTCTTCACGGCCACGGGAATGACCGCGAACGCGGCGATGAACACCATCTCCAATCCCTCCGATTTCTACACCAACGCGGCGATGAGAACCATGAATCCGAACTGGACATGGGATCAGACAAACGTGAGCGGCAGCACGCAGACCCTCCATAACTACCTGAGATCCGTGGGGGTCGTCCCGTGAACGTGCCAATCCTTACGATCTCAAACCGTAGAAGCAGCATCTTGCCGCTTGGGCTTTGCCAAGCGGCAAGATGCCGCTTTTACAAGCAACAGAAGGTTGTTTTAGAATCCGATCCCTGATATTTCCTTTCCCCTCCAGCGAAACGCCACCACTGAACACAAGCGATGCGACTTCTTGAACTTCATCCGGACTCTCCCGTCGGCGAACGGATCCGGGATCTCTCCACAGCCGATGGCGTCAGCGATTTTTACCTGACCCCAGGGGAGCCGCTTTCCTACAAGCACAACGGCCAGCTCATTTACGACGAGACGGTTTTCGAGATGACCCCGCCGGAATACCTGGAGCCGGGCTGCGACGACAGCGCGCTGGACCTCCACGGGCGAAGGTTCCGCGTGAGCCAGATGGTCACGCAGGGCCGGCTGCGCTGGGTCCTGCGGTTGCTTCCGAACGAAATTCCCCACCCTTCGTCAATCAAAGTCCCGACCCCCGCGCTGAAGGCATTCCTCGAGGCCAAGAACGGGCTGTTTCTTATCTGCGGCGCCACGGGAAGCGGAAAATCCACGACGATCGCCTCGATGGTCCTCCACCGCGCCCTGCGGAGGCGGGAGCATGTCATCTCGTTTGAGGACCCGATCGAGTTCATTTATCCCGACGGCCTCCCCACGCTGGTCTCCCAGCGCGAGATGGGCACCGACGAGCTGGACTTTTCCAAGGCCCTGCGGGCGGCGCTGCGGCAGGCGCCGGACGTCATCATCATCGGGGAGATCCGCGATGGAGAAACTGCGGAGATCGCCCTGCAGGCGGCGGAGACCGGCCACGTCGTCGTGGCCACTCTGCACACCTCGACCGCCTCGCAAACCGTCCAGCGGTTCCTCAAGCTCATCCCCTCCGAGCGCCTCGACAGCTCGCAGGAGACGATGGCGGATTGCCTGCGCCTGATCGTTTGCCAGCGGCTGCTGCTCGACGAGAAAAAAGGGAAGCGCTTCCCCATCCATGAGGTCCTGCTCCAGTATGACGGCGTGGTGAACATCATCCGCCGCGGGGATTTCAAAAAGCTGGATCAGGAACTCGAAACCGGATGGAAGAAGGGGATGTATAACTTCGAGAAGAGCATCTCGCTGCGCAACGACGAGGGCTTCTCGTCCGGCCTCGCCCAGGCGGCCGCCCCGTTCTCGTGGGACGAGGTGCAGGAATACCTCGAGCTCCAGCCGGAGGTCTCGCGATGAATAAGATCGACCTCAAGTCCATCCTCAACTTTTCCGCTTTCCGCTCCGAACCGGATGACCCGTCCGCCTCTTGGAAAAAGCGCTTCCCATCCGAGAAAACCGTCTTTTTCGGCCTGGGCCGCGCGACGCTCTCCTGGCGGGCGATCAGCCGTTCCGGCACGCCCGGCGAGCTCGAGACCGTCCGCGCCGACCCGAAAGAAGCTCTGACCCAATCCGCCGAACATATCAAATCGCTGACCGAGCATGGCTGGTGCGCGGCCTCTCTCAACACGCGCTATGTGATCAGCCTGGAAACCAACCTGTCCCGCCGGGCAGGAACCGGGGACATGCTGAAAACGAATCCGCGCGGCGTCCTGGGAGGGAGGTTTGAGCGCGGCAAGCGCTACGCGCTCACCCACAATCCGGAAACCAACTCTTCGATCCTCCTGACCTTTGACGAGGATCAGATCCGGAAGTCGGAAGCCATGTTCAGCGAGGCGGGTTTACGCGTCGGGAGGTTTTGCTGCGGCGCCTACGTGCTCTTGAAGCATGCCCTGGCCTCCCTGAACACCGTCAAAGGCTCCGAAACCCCGGTGAGCGCATTCTACATCGTCTGCTGCGAAGGCGCCGTGTGCGCCCTCGTCCAGGATCAGGACCGCTGGAACGAACTCCGCTCCCGCACGGATGTTTATGAGGAGGACATGACTCCCATCACCGACCTGCTCGCACCCTTCCACTCCCGGCTCGCACCCGAGACCGGAATCACGCTCATCTGCGATGAGCCCATGGAGGGTCTCAATGAACGGCTGGCCAAAGTGTTCCCGGGCCGCTCGATCAACGACTTGTCCCAACCGGCGCTGCTCGCCAATTTGATGGTCCAACATTAAGCCATGCAAATCACCGAGCGACAGATCGACGACTTCAAGAGCGACCGCAAGGACATCACGCCGCCGCTGCCCATGGTTCTGCGGCTCGTTCCCCTGCTATTCTACTGCTCCATCGCGGTCACGGTGATCCTCAGCTCCATCTTCGCCATCCAGTTCCAGCTCGCCGTCCAAAAACGGGACAGCCACAAAACCCAGTCCGCCTCTCTTGTCACCCAGACCCAGGACGCCAGAAACCAGAGGACCGCGCTCGAGGCGCAGGTCAAAAAAGCCACCGACATCCAGAACTGGGTGGCCGGCTCGCGCCCGCTCGAGCCGCTGCTGGTGGAAATCACCAGAAGCATGGGCTCCCGCTCGTTGATTCTGGACCTCCGGCTCGACAGGGAAGCGGAAAACCCCTCGCAGATCCGGATGGGCCTCAGCATGGGAACCGATTCCACGAAGCAGCTGGACACCACGGTCGAGAAGATTTCCACTTTGAATTACCGGGCCTTCTCCCCCACCCAGACATTGGGCCGGGGCATGCTCGATTATAAGGCCACCCTGGTGTATAAGGATCCGCTCAGCAAAAAAAACGAGGAGGGTTCCCAATGAACAACAAACACGTCGCCTGCGGGATTGTGGCACTCTTCATTGTCATCCTCGTCCAGCTCACGCTCTGGGTCAAAGGCAACCGCTCAAAAGTCCAGGATGAGGCCTCGGCCGCCCAGCAGGCGGAGACGGATGCGACTACGCTGTTGAACCAGGAGCGGACACAGCTCGGAGAACTCCGGAGGCAATCGGCGGACCGCATCGAATTCCTCAAAATCTGGGAGCCCTATTTCACCGCCATTGACACCCGCCAGAGCGCCGAGGTCAATCTATCGATGCAGATCAAGGAGGCGAATCTTGTCAATCTGGCCCAGAGATTCGAAGAGTCCCAAGTGAAGGGCAACGAGTCGATCCCGAAAACAATGAAGGCCTACCTGACGTTTGAGGATGATTACGCCAGGCTCCTGAACTGGCTGGGGGATCTGGAGGTCAAAATGCCCACGCTGAGGACAAGCAGCGTCCGGCTCGCCAAAGGGACCAGAGCCAACGACCTGAGGATGGAAGTCGTGCTGGAACAACCGCTCCTCAAACAATGAAG
>JBAWVC010000224.1:0-3506 GCA_037147455.1 Verrucomicrobiota bacterium
ACAGGGGTTCGACTCCCCTCGCCTCCAGCCTTTGCTCGTAGCGCAGCAAGAGCGAAGGCTGTCACGCCGGAGTCGCCGAATGGAGCGGAGGCGGACTCAACGTCGCTGCGAGACTACGGCTTGGCAAGCCAGCCTCGAAAAAACGAACCATCTGATTTCATGTTTCACTACGTTTATATTCTCGTGAGCGAATTGGATCCCGACCGCCACTATGTCGACCTCACCGACAACCTTGAGAATCGCCTCGCTTCACATAGCGCCGGAAAAGTCACCCACACCAGCAAACACCGTCCCTGGCTCTTCGAGACGGCTGTCGCCTTCCGGGACAAATCCAAAGCGGCCGCTTTTGAGAAATACCTCAAGTCCGGCTCAGGCCGCGAATTCGCCGGGAGGCATTTGTAATCGGCCCTCAATTTGTCATTCCGGAGCCGTTGACGCGCGCGGTCGGGGCCGCTAGGGTTCAACTTTCGCCTGATGACGATCCTTGACCGATATATCCTGAAAAAGTTCCCAGCGCCCTTTGCCTGTTATTTTCCCGGATTCTAATTTTTCATGCAAGCCGACTGGGAAATCAAATCACGGGCGCACGTGTGCGCGAGGACCGGAGCGGAATTTCAGCCCGGAGAGACATTTTTTACTCTGTTGGTCCGGGAGGGGGAGGGGTTCCGCCGCGAGGACATCTCGGAGGCAGCCTGGGAGTCGCGGAACGACAACATCCAGCCGTTTTCTTTCTGGCGTTCAAAATACGAGCCGCCGGCGCCGCCGCGCCCCGAGCCGCTTCCCCGCGATGATGCGGAAAGCCTGCTGCGCCGGCTTGTCTCGGAGAACAATCCCGCCTATTCGAACGTGCGGTTTATCCTGGCCCTGATGCTGGAGCGGAAGAGGATCCTGCGCCCGATGGAGAGCAGCGACGAGGACATGCTCGTGTATGAGCACGTCGCGACGGGAGAGACCATCGTGCTCGGCAATCCACGCCTGAATTTCGACCAGATTCCGGCTGTCCAAAAGGAAGTCAGCGAACTTCTTTCCCCCGAATCCTCGATCGGGTGAAACCCTGCCGCAACGGCGCCTGCCGATGACGCGACCCTCCTCGATGCACCCGCGCCCGCTGCTTTTTCTCGCCCCGATGGCGGGGGTGACGAACACGGTGTTCCGCCGCCTGTGCAAAGGGCTGGGAGCCGACGTGCTCACCACGGAGTTCGTTTCGGCCGAGGGGATTCTCCACCGCAACCAACGGACCCGGCGGTATCTCGATTTTCACCCCGAGGAGCGCCCGCTCGGAGTCCAGCTGTTCGGGGCGAATCCGCAACACCTCGCCGAAGCGGCTCGCGCGGTCATCGGCTGGGTGGCCCCGGATTTTATCGACCTGAACTTCGGCTGCCCGGTCAGCAAAGTGGTCTGCAATAACGGCGGATCGTCGCTGCTGCGCGATTGCCCGTTGCTGGCCAGGGTCGCGGGGGCGGTCGTCCAGGCCGCCGGCCCGGTTCCGGTGACCGCAAAAATCCGGACCGGGTGGGACGCGAAATCGGTCAACGCGGTCGAGGTCGCGAGGATTCTCGAGGCCGAGGGAGTCCGCAGAATCGCCGTCCACGGGCGGACCAAAGAGCAGGGATATTCGGGCCCTGCGGATTGGACGGTCATCGCGCAGGTCGCGGAATCCGTGTCGGTTCCGGTCATCGGAAACGGAGACATCAACAATGCCGCCGTCGCCGTGCAACGGCTTCAGGAAACGCGCGTGAGCGGCATCATGATCGGGCGCGCCGCGATGCATCACCCGTGGATATTTTCTGAAATCCGCAGGGCGCTTGAGGGGGGCGCCTGCCCGGAGCCGCCCGCGCTGCGCGAGCAGTGGGAGTTCATTATTCACCATTGCGAGAAGGAAATCGAATGGTGGGGCGGCCGGGAAGAGCCCGCGATGAAGGCGATGCGGGCCCGGCTCATGGCCTACACGCGCGGGATGCCTGGCGGAGCGCGCCTCCGCGAGCGGCTTCAAAAGGTGGAGTCGCTCGACGAGATCCGCGCGATCGCGGAGAGCGGAGGGGCCGCCCCGCTAAGCAGGAGCTCCTGATGTCATCCAAAGAAATATCGTCTCAGACGCTTTCCCCGGACACCCCGATGCCCCCGCGCCCGCTGCTTTTTCTCGCCGCTCCGTCGGACACCTCGTTTTCGCGGGGCATCTGAAGCAGCCCCTCTCGCGGTTTGCGCTTTGCAGGGGGCGCATGGTTGTCGCATGGTGACGGGATGGACTATCTCGAACGTGCCCGACGGGTTTTCGATATCGAACTTCAGGAAACCGCCGCCGTCTGCGCCCGCCTCGGCGAAGATTTTTCCAAGGCGGTCGAGCTGATCAAGACCGCGGTCGAAAACCGCGGAAAAGTCGTCGTTCTCGGCGTGGGGAAATCCGGACACATCGGGGAGAAAATCGCCGCGACCCTGACGAGCACCGGCTCGCCGGCCGTGGTCCTGAACTCCCTGAACGCGCTGCACGGCGACCTGGGAGTCGTCGCGGACGGCGACGTGGTCCTGGCCCTGAGCTACAGCGGGGAAACCGAGGAGCTGCTCGCAGTGCTTCCGGCCTTCGTCCGCATGGGCCTCCCGATTCTCGCGATCACCGGCGACACCGGCTCGACCCTGGCCCTGGCGTCTGCAGCAGTGCTGGACGTTCAGGTATCGCAAGAGGCCTGCCCGCTCAACCTCGCGCCCACCTCCAGCAGCACGGCCATGCTCGTGCTAGGAGACGCGCTCGCCATGACCCTGCTAGAAGCCAGAGGGTTCCAGAAGGAGGACTTCGCGCGCTACCATCCGGGCGGCAGCCTCGGCCGCGGCCTGCTGCTGCGCGTCCATCAAATCATGCGGCCGATTGACGAACTGGTGATCCTCTCGGCCGACAACACCGTCCTCGATGCGGTGCGCGGAATGACCGCCAGGCGCGCGGGCGCGGCCGTGATCGTCTCGGGCGAGGGAAAGCTCGACGGTATTTTCACGCACGGGGACTTTTCCCGCCACTTCCCCGGGAACCCGGATATCGGCCCGAAAAAAGTCGGCGGGTTCATGACGAGAAACCCGATCGCGATCCCCGGGGACAAGCTCGCGGCGGAGGTGCTGCAAATTCTCGAACAGCACCGCATCGACGACCTCGTGGTCGTGAACGCGGACAACGAGCCCATCGGCATCGTGGACTCGCAGGATCTCACCCGGTTGAAAATCCTCTGATAACCCGAGGGCAAGCGGGGATCGAAAAATGCGACGCTCATAGAGCGCCGCCTCGAGATTGGTTTATTCTAGATCGGCGATCTAGTTTTCTTGTTTTTTTGCTTGATTGCCGCGCTTAACGCTCTAGTATATACGCTAGAACACGCCTAATAACCCTCCAACCAAAAAACATACCAGCCATGGGATACCCAACCAAAGTCCAGCTCATCTCCCGCAAACAGGGAGCCGACCAATACTACATCAACTTCCCGACCGCCGTGGCCGAGGCCATGGAGTTTCAAAAGGGCGAGATC
>JBAWVC010000225.1:0-3487 GCA_037147455.1 Verrucomicrobiota bacterium
CGGCGCGCGATGCGGGCCGGGAACCCTGGGGGCTTTGGGGGTCGTATCTGAGCGACCGGCAGTGGGGGACGGTCCGGGAGGACTACTCCGCCGACGGCGATGCCTGGAGTTTTTTTACGCACGAGCAGGCGCGTTCGCGGGTTTACCGCTGGGGCGAGGACGGGCTGCTGGGGATCAGCGATTCAGACGGGCGGGTGTGTTTCGCGCCGGCGTTCTGGAACGGGCACGACCGGATGCTGAAGGAGCGTCCGTTCGGGCTCTCGAACCCTCAGGGCAACCACGGCGAGGATCTTAAGGACTACTTCTACCACCTCGACAACACGCCCACGCACAGCTTCATGCGCGGGCTCTACAAATACCCGCAGGCCGCATTTCCTTATGACCAGCTCGTCGAGGAAAACGGCCGCCGCCCACGCACGGAGCCCGAGTATGAGCTCGTGGATACGGGCATTTTTAACGAAAGCCGGTATTTCGATATCTTTGTCGAATACGCGAAAGAAACCCCGGAGGACATCGGCATCCGGATCCGCGCGATCAACCGCGGGCCGGATCCCGCGCCGCTGACCGTCCTTCCGACGCTCTGGTTCCGCAACGTCTGGTCGTGGGGGCAGGCGGGAGTCGCAAAGCCGGAAATGCACCTCGCGCCTCACGGTCAGGCGATCATTGCGGAGCCGTGGGGGCTGCCGGAATACCACCTGTATTGTGACGCGGCTGACGGGTTTGCTTTCACGGACAACGAGACAAATGCGGAAAGGCTGTTCGGGGCCAAAAATCCGGCCGCGTATCTCAAGGACGGTTTCCACGATTTCCTCATCGAAGGCAAATCCGATGCGGTGAACCCCTCGCACTGCGGGACGAAGGCCGCGGGAATCTACCGCCGGACGCTCGCTCCCGGCGAAGAGTGGACGATCCGCCTCCGCCTGTGCCGCCCGCCGAAGCCCGAGCCGTTCGGCGCAGCATTCGACGAACTGTTTCAGCAGAGAGAGAACGAGTGTGCAAACTTCTACGAACTCCGCTCACCCGGCCTGCCCGCCGAACTCGCGCTCGTCCAGCGCAGGGCGCTTGCGGGCCTGCTCTGGTGCAAAAAGTTCTACTACTACCCCGTCATCCAATGGCTCCAGGGCGACCCCACGATGCCGACCCCGCCGGCCGAGCGCTGGACCGGGCGGAACAGCTTCTGGAAGGAACTCCACGCGCACGATGTCATCTCGATGCCGGATTCCTGGGAGTATCCGTATTTCTGCGCGTGGGATCTGATGTTTCAATCCGTCGCTTTCACGCTCGCCGACCCCGCGACCGCGAAGAAGCAGAGCATGCTCCTGCGCGGCGAGCGCTTCACCTCCCCGAGCGCGCAGCAGCCGGCCTACGAGTGGGCGCTTTCGGATGCCAACCCGCCGATCGGCGGCTGGGCGACCTGGCGGATCTATTCGATCGAGCGCGGGATGACCGGGAAGGGGGATGTTTCCTACCTCAAAAAGGCGTTCAACAAATTGCTCCTCTCCTACTCCTGGTGGGCGAACCGCGTGGATCAAACCGGCGACAACGTCTTCGAGGGCGGGTTCCTCGGCCTCGACAACATCGGGGTCTTCGACCGGCGGTATCCTCTCCCCGACGGCAGCAAGATCGAGCAGAGCGACGGCACCGCGTGGATGGCGATGTTCTGCCTCAACATGCTCAACATCGCGATCGAGCTCGCGAAGACCGAGCCGGAATACGAGGACATCGCCGACAAGTTCCTCAACGATTTCATCTACCTCGCCGCCTCGGTCAACGCCGTCGGCTCGGGAGGGTTCGCGCTCTGGGACGATGAGGATGGATTTTACTATGATGTGCTCAAGCGGACCGATGGCTCGACCGCTTACCTGAAGACCCGATCGATCGCCGGACTCACGCCGCTGTTCGCGGTCGAGAGCTTTGATGCGAAAACCGCGCAGGAGTTCCCACTCCTCCGCAAGCGCATCCAGTGGTTCGCCCACCACCGTCCGCACCTGCTCGAGCAGCTCCACCACATCGGGCGGGAGGTGGACGGACGGCTCCTCGTCTCGCTCGTTTCGCCCGAGCGCCTGCGGCGGCTCTGCGAGCGGCTTTTCGACGAGGAAGAGTTCCTCTCGCCCCACGGCATCCGCGCCCTCTCGCGCATCTACAGGGACCACCCCTACACATTCACCGAGGGCGACAAAACCGAGACCCTCCGCTATAGCCCGGCCAACAGCCCGGTCGCCATGTTCGGCGGCAACTCGAACTGGCGCGGCCCCGTCTGGATGCCGATGAACTACCTCCTCATCGAGGCCCTCCAAAAATTCGCGTTCTACTTCGGCGATTCCTTTAAAGTGGAATTCCCATCCGGCAGCGGAGTTGAAATGAACCTCTGGGACATCACGCTCGAACTCGAGCGCCGGCTCGTCGGGATCTTCGCGCGCGGGTCCGACGGACGCCGCCCGTTCAACGGAGGCGTGGAGATGTTTCAGAACGACCCTCACTGGCGCGACCTCCTCCTCTTCAACGAATACTTCAACGGCGACAACGGCGCCGGCGTCGGGGCCAGCCACCAGACCGGCTGGACCGCCCTCGTCGCCAAAATGGCCCGCCAGATCCACACGTTCGAGAAGTCGGTGTAGGTCTTTCACGGGGCAAGGTTCCTGTTGTTTCGCGCCGCGAGTCCTGATAGCAGATCGTGTGACAATTTGATAATTCCCATGGAACCGAAAGCACCCACCCTGCAGACCCTGCCGTCCGACGAACTTCGCGCCATCCTCTGGCGTTTTTCCGAGCGCTACGACCTCTCGATGCTGGTGCAATCGGTGCGAGCGGTCGCCCGGGGACCGGTGGCCCGGCTCGTCGCTAACGGCGCGCGCAACAGCCATGAGTGGACGGAGGAAAAAAATTCGCTCCTCGAGGTATTCGACAGCTCGGGGATCAGCGCGGTTTTTCTGGGGCCGGAATACGGCGGGTTCATCGAGGGGCCGAAGAATCTGGCGATGGCCCTGGTGGCGTTCGAGCTGTCGTGGGTGGATGCGGGCGCGGCGACGTTCAGCCTGGCCGGCAACCTGGGGCTGGCTCCGATCCATGAGCGGGGGACCCCCGAACAGCGCGAACATTACATGTCGCTGGCCGCGCCGGCCGAGGGCCGCGCACCGATCCGCGCCGCGTTTGCGCTGACCGAGCCGATCCCGTTTGTGGGCGTCGAGACCGGGCTGCTCGGCGGCAAGCTGCGCATCGTTTCGTGGATGGAAGGCGAGGAGCCTGTCCTGCATGTGGACAAGCGCGGGCGGTTCATCACGAACATGGGGTTCGCGAATGTCGTGACCGCCGCCGTGGACTCCGCCGACGAGCGGATCAAGGGAAGCTGCCTCGTGATTTTGGAAAAAGGCGACCAGGGGATCTGGGACCGCGGGATTCCGACCCGCAAGCTCGTCCACCAGCTTTCCTCGACGCGAGATCCGGTGTTCAGCCTGCAGGTTCCCGCGAGCCGGATCATCGGCGGATA
>JBAWVC010000226.1:0-3454 GCA_037147455.1 Verrucomicrobiota bacterium
CCGCGCCTGGTGGCACCGGGCGATGCTCGATATTCCGGTAGTCGGACCGGTCCTGCGCGCGAAGTTTTACGCGGAGATGCTCCAGACGCTCTCGACGCTGGTCTCGAATGGCGTGACGCTCCTGAACGGCATCAACCTCATGCTGGCGGCCACCGCGAACGTCTATCTCCAGGGCCTGCTCCGCAAGGTGGCTGATCTCGTGGGCGAGGGGACCAGCCTCGCCTCCGCTTTCCGCCGGGTCGGATTTTTTCCTCCGGTGCTCATGGATATCCTCGGCGTCGGCGAGCAGACCGGGGACATCGCGGCCGCCCTCGAGCGGGCCGCGCGGCGCTACGACCGCGAACTCACATCGCGGATCGGGCACCTGACCACCCTCATCCAGCCGGCCATCATCCTCCTCGTTGCGCTCTTTGTCGGCGTGGTCGCCTACTCGATGATCGCCGGAATCCTCACCAGCGTGAGCGCCCTCCGCGCGAGGTGACGCCTTGAACCACTAAAAACCACTAAAAAACGGCAGAGGCGTTAACTGTTAATCCGCTCTGTGGTTAGTGACGGTTAGTGGAATTTAGTGGTTAACCCTGAACCCTGCGGGAATTCGCGACTACCTCCGCGAGCCGATAAACAGCCGCAGGACATACCAGAAGAGCAGGGCCACGCCCGCGAAAAGCTGGATCGATGCGGCCACGTAGGCGTCCTCCGGAAAATCGCGCATCACCGAGGAGGTGGTGTAGAGGATCGATCCGCCGGCGAGCAGCACCATCGCGACCGAAAACCAGGTTCCGAGGTCAAAATGAAAGAGGACCGCGCAGACGATCGTCCCCAGCGCCAGAAGCCCGCCCCAAAAGAGAAAGGTTTTCATGAAGGAAAAATCCTTCCTCGTCGTGACCACCACGCCGGTGAGTAGGAAAAATCCGCCGAGCGTCGCCTGGGCCGCGCTCGCGATGGTTCCCGGAGCCGCCTGGTTCGCCAGCACGAGCAGCGGCACCGTGATGATCGCCTGCCCGAGCACGTAGAGAAACAGCCCGAGATACTGCACCGGCTTCGATAGGTTCGGGCTCGCAAAAAATGTCGCCATCCAGGAAAGCACCATGAAGCCGCCGAGGATGATCAGCCAGGAAACGCTCGCCACGGCGTGCATGATGACGTTGGCGATCCCGCTCGAAAAGAACCAGAACTCGATCCCCACGAACAGGAGCACGGCGAGCGTCAGGTGCGAGTAGGTGCGGACGATGAACGAGCCGCGGTCTTCAGCAGAAAGCTCGGATACGGGAACGGTGTAAGGGTTGATCATAATGGATGGTTTTCGAGCCATCCCTAACCCAGAAAAGGCGGCCGTTCCACAATTTTCTTGGAATGCGCCGCCAGAGGGATCGCCGGCAGACGGGCTTCCGTTCAACTCTCGTTTCCCTCCCGCCAGCGTTCTTGCGCGGATTGGGGATTTTCATTCCCATCCGGTCCGATACCTCGAAGCTTGCTCTGCCAATCGTCATGGACACGTGACCGCGCTCTGGTAAAACAGCGCGCCTATGGACTGCATCACGAACCCCGGGCTTTGGATCGCGTTTCTGACGCTCTGCGCGCAGAAGCCCGTGCATTTCCACCAACCGTGTCGGGAGGACGCCTGACCCATGCACGTCTTCCTCCGCGTCCTGCCTTACGTGCGCCGGTATCCGCTGCTGGCGTTTGCGACGCTGGGCTGCGCGGTGCTCGGGACGCTGATGGTGGTGGTGTTTCCGGCGGTGACGCAGCGGATCGTGGACGACGTGATCCGGGGGAACCAGCCCGGGCTTCTGATCCCGCTGCTGGCGGTCGGGTTCGCCGGGTTTTTCCTGCAGGGCCTGCTCGACACCCTGCGCATCTTTTTCAACAACCACTTCGAGCAAAAAGTGATTTGCGACCTGCGCAGCGAGCTCTACGGGCACATCCAGAAGCTGCCGCTGCCGTGGTTCGACAACCGCGCGACCGGGGACATCATGACCCGGCTCATCGAGGACGTGACGAGCGTCGAGCGGGTGCTGATCGACGGGATCGAGCAGGGGACGGTCGCCGTGCTGCAGATCCTGATCGTGGGCGGGATGATGCTGGCCTGGAGCCCGGCGCTGACGCTGGCGGCGCTCGTGCCGATCCCGTTCCTGGCCGCCGGCGCCATGGTCTACACGCTCACCGCCCGCTCGCGCTACAGCCTCCAGCGCAAAACCGTATCCGCCCTCAATTCCCTGCTGCACGACAACATCGCGGGCATCCGCCAGATCAAGACCTACACGAGCGAGGAGCGCGAGCATGAGCGGTTCGACGACGCAAGCGACGAGGTGAGGAAGTCCACGCTCGTCGTGATGCGGGCGTGGGCGGTCTACCAGCCGACGATGGGGTTTGTCACTTCGTGCGGGATGCTTCTCATCGCCGGATACGGCGCGCGCGAGGTGATGGCCGGGCGGATGGATGTCGGCGTGCTCGTCGCGTTTTTTGTGCTCGCCCGCTACCTCTACGAGCCGGTTGGCCGCCTGCACATGTTGAACCAGATTTTCCAGGCCGGCCGCGCGGCCGGCGACCGGGTTTTCGAGATCATGGATTCCGATCCGGAGCTTGCCGACGAGGCGGACGCCGCCGGCGGAAAAGTCAGCGGGGCGGTCGAGTATCGGGATGTGACGTTTTCGTATTCCGAGGATCTCCCGGTCCTCGCGGATGTGAGCCTGTCCGCGCGGGCCGGCGAGACGATTGCGCTGGTCGGGCCGACCGGCGCCGGAAAATCCACCCTCGTGAACCTGCTGGTCCGTTTCTACGAGTTCAGCCGAGGAGAGATCCTTGTAGACGGGATCCCCCTCCGTAAAATCCCGCGACATCATCTCCGGCGGAACATCGCCGTCGTCACGCAGGAGACGTTTCTTTTCAACGGGACCACGGCTGAGAACCTGAGCGTCGGCAGGCCCGATGCGACCGAGGACGAGATGTGGAAAGTGCTCGAGGCGGCGAATGCGGGGGACTTCGTGCGGCGGCTTCCGAAGGGTCTCCATTCGCCGGTCGGCGAGCGGGGGATCCGGCTCAGCGTCGGCGAGAAGCAGCGGATTTCCATTGCGCGCGCCCTGCTGAAGAACCCTCCGATCCTGATCCTCGACGAGGCGACTGCCAGCGTGGACACGGCCACCGAGATCCTTATCCAGCAGGCGCTCGACCGGCTCATGGAACACCGCACCAGCTTCGTCATCGCCCACCGGCTTTCGACCGTCCGCCATGCCTCGCAGATTCTGGTGCTCGAGCGCGGACGCATCATCGAGCGCGGGCGTCACGACGAGCTTGTCGCGAAGGACGGGCTCTACGCCAAGCTCTGCGCGAACAGCTTCATGGACACGCGCGGGGAGCGATAAAATAAGTCCAGGCTCAGGGCGGTCATGCCATCCCTGAAGCGGCGAGCCATTTCCACAACGGCTCGATGCGCAAGCCGGACTTCGTTCCGGGC
>JBAWVC010000227.1:0-3429 GCA_037147455.1 Verrucomicrobiota bacterium
CCCTCCCATGATCACCCAGGGCTTCAAGGTTGCTTTGGTGCTGGTTGCGTGCTTGAGTCTTACATCTGTTTCTTCTGGGTCTTGCGCCGGAGGTCGTTTTCCAGTGCAGCCGGATGCGATGGTGAAAAATGAAATCCCCCTTCCTCCTCGCCCTTTTCTTCGGTGTGGCTTGGTATGGGGTTTCGACGGTCTGGGCTGAGGATCCGTTCCAGAGCCGGGCGGAACTCCAGGAGGCCCCGGGCGTTTCCGCGAATCTCGACGCCCTGGTTTTCGCCCGGCAAAAGCAGCTCGGGATCCGTCGGGCAAACGCCTGTTCCGACGCGGCCTTTCTCCGGCGGGTTTTCCTCGACGTGATCGGCACGCTTCCGACCGCGGATGAAGCGGCCGCCTTCCTTGAGGACAAGTCCCTGGGCAAGCGCGCGGCCTTGATCGACGCGCTTTTGGAGCGCGGGGAGTTCGCCGACTACTGGGGGATGCGGTGGGGGGACATCCTGCGCGTGAAATCGGAATTTCCCGTAAACCTCTGGCCGAACGCCGCGCAGGCCTACGACCGGTGGATCCGCGAAAATATCCGGCTGAACACTCCGTATTCCAAGATCGCCACGGAAATCCTGACCGCGTCCGGCAGCAACTTCAGAAATCCGGCCGTCAATTTTTACCGCTCTGCGGGCAGCAAGGATCCGAAGGCGGTCGCACGCGCGGTTGCCCTCGCCTTCATGGGGGAGCGCGCCGAAAAGTGGCCCGGGTCCAAGCAGGCCGCCCTGGCCGCATTTTTCTCGATGATCGGGTTCAAGAAATCCGGGGAATGGAAGGAGGAGATCGTTTACTACAAGGGGATCGACGGGGCGATGAAGGGGCCGAAGGAAGCCACGTTTCCGGACGGGACGACCGTCCGCCTGAAGCCGGGTCAGGACCCGAGGGAGGTCTTTGCGGACTGGCTGACCTCCTCGAAGAGCTCCCCATTTGCCGCGAGCGGCGCCAACCGGATCTGGTATTGGTTGATGGGGAGGGGAATCGTCCATGAGCCCGATGACATGCGCCCCGGCAATCCGCCATCGAACCCGAAACTCCTGGCACTGCTGGCGCGGGAATTCGCCGATTCGGGATACGACACCAAGCACCTCTTCCGCATGATCCTCAACTCGAACACCTACCAGCTCTCGTCAATCCCGCCGTGCGACCAGCCCAAGGGGGCTGAGCAGTTTGCGTTCTACCCGCTGCGGCGCCTCGAAGCGGAGGTGCTCATCGACGCGATCAATCAGATCAGCGGATCGCACGAGCAATACTCGAGCATGATCCCCGAGCCGTTCACGTTCCTCCCCGAAGAGTCGCGCTCGGTCACCCTGCCGGACGGGAGCATCACCGGCTCGTTCCTGGAAATATTCGGGCGTCCGCCGCGGGACACCGGCCTGCTCAGCGAGCGCGGCGAGCGCACGACGACCGCCCAGCGCCTGCACCTGCTCAACTCCGGGGACATCCTCGGCAAGATCAGCAAGAGCGAGAAGCTCAACGCCATTTTCAAAACGCCCGGCGGGCCGAAGGCGGTCGCCACGAAACTCTACTTGACGATCCTCTCGCGCTACCCGACCGATGAGGAATGGAAAACCGTGGAAGCCTACACGAAGTCCGGCGAAGCCAAGGGCGGCTGGAAGGCGATGCAGGACCTCGCCTGGGCGCTGCTCAACTCCCCGGAATTCGTTTTTCGCCACTGAGATGAACGCTCCCTACAATCTCTCAAGGCGCTCCCTTCTGCGCCGCGCCGCGCTAACGGCAGCCGGGATGACGCTCGGTCGCCTGGGCGTCTTCGCGTCTGCTCCGCCCGTCCCCCTCGTCGCGAAAGCGAAGGCGGTTATCCAGATCTGGCTTTGGGGCGGGGCATCCCATCTGGACACTTTTGACCCGAAACCGGACGCCGGCAGCGATTACTGCGGGCCCCTGGACAAGCCGATCCAGACGAACGTGCCCGGCATCGTGATTAGCGAACTGCTTCCCGAACTCGCCAAGCAGGCCGACAAATACTCGATCATCCGCAGCGCGACCCACGGCTCGAACGCGCACGAGACCGGAGCCTACATGGTCCAGACGGGACACGCCGAAGGCGAGCGGCTGGTCTATCCGTCGGCCGGAGCCGTGGTCTCCCTCTTCAAAGGCTACGATGCCGGATACAAAGGGATCCTGCCGCCATACATCGTGCTCACCGAACCGCAGGGGAGATTTTCGGAAGCCGGGTTTCTCGGGCCGCGCTACAAGCCGTTTGCGACCGGAGGAGATCCCTCGAAGACACCGTTTGCCGTGCAGGGCATCGTCGCCGAGGGAATTTCCGAAAAGCGCCAGCTCGAACGCCGCACACTGCTTGGCGAACTCGACACGCTTGGCGCGATGATGCCGGGCGACCAGAAGCTGGCCGAGTTCGACCGGTGCGGGGACGCCGCCTACGACATGATCCTCGGCGACGGCGCTAAAATTTTTGATCTCGCGCAGGAAGGGGAGGGGATGCGCGAGTGGTATGGCCGCAACCGCTTCGGCCAATCCTGCCTGGCCGCGCGGCGGCTCGTCGAGCGCGGGGCGAAATACGTCACGATCAACTTCAAGGGCTGGGACACACACAAGCAGCATTTCCAGACGATGCGCCAGAAGCTGCCGGAGCTGGACAAGGGCGTCGCGGCCCTGCTCCAGGATCTCGCCGTGCGCGGCCTTCTCGGAAGCACGATCGTCTGGATTTGCAGCGAGTTCGGCCGGACCCCGAAACTTCAGTGGGAGCCGCCATGGGATGGAGGGCGCGGACATCACGGGAAAGTCTTTTCGATGGTCGTTGCGGGTGGGGGATTCCGCGGCGGGCAGATCGTGGGGGCATCGGACAAGAGAGGCGAAGTGGTCGCGTCACGCCCTGTGTATCCGTGGGATCTCATCGCCAGCATCTACGAGCTTATGGGCATCGATCCCGAGGGGGTATTCCCTAAGATCGGGGAAGGTAATATCCGCCTCCTCCAGCAGATCAGCGGCAACATCAAGTCCGGCGGCCGCCTGAAAGAAATCATGTGAGCCACGCTTGTCCTAATGCTTCCCGCGTCTTCCGCACGCGTGGCACCTTCGCCATGATCGCCGCCGCGTTGCTGGCCGCGTCCGCGCAGGCCCAGCAGAGCAAGGACCCCCGCGCCGGCTGCGCGTTTCCCGCCGGTGGGAAAAGAGGAACGTCTGTCGATGTGACCGTGGGCGGACAGTTTCTCGAGGGAACCAAGGATGTCATCATCACCGGCACCGGGGTGAGGGCCAGCGTGGTCGGATTCCGAAAACCACTGCCGCAAAAACGCTTCAACGAATTTCAGGATTATATCCAGGAGGAAAAGAAAAAGCGCAAGGAAGCCGCTTCGCCCGCCGCATCGCCTGCCGCATCGCCTGCCGCATCGCCTGCCGCATCGCCTGCCGCAT
>JBAWVC010000228.1:0-3426 GCA_037147455.1 Verrucomicrobiota bacterium
CTCGACGAGAGTGAAGCCGCTGCGACGCCGCGTTTTCGCTTGGTCTGTTTTTTGGAATGACCGCCATTCCGTGCCCACAGGAACGGCAACTGAGCTTCTGGGTAATCGAATCGGCGGATATCGGTTGCCGACGGAGGCGGAATGGGAGAAGGCGGCGCGGGGGGGTGAGTGGGAAGCGGTTTCCGTGGGGGGATACGATTTCGCGAAGCCAGGCGAACTATTGTGGCAACACTGGAATGCTCACTTATGACCTCGGCCCAGATGGCTACAACCCGACATACAAGGAGGGAGTTTATCCCTACACATCGCCGGTGGGGAGTTTTGCGGCGAACGGGTATGGTCTTTGCGACGTGGCAGGAAACGTGTTTGAGTGGTGCTGGGATTGGGGTGGAATGTATGGGAGTGGAACTGTGACTGACCCGACAGAGCCTTCTTCGGGCTCATACTGGGTGGCCCAGGGCAGCCTCTGGGGCAACAACGCGTGGAACTGCCGTGTCGCGTTTACGGCGTCCCGGACTCCAGTAGCTCCGGCATCGGGTTCCGCTGTGCCCACAGTCCAGTCCCCTGACTTCAACGGCCTTCAAAAACCGTTTTCGGACGATTGAGCCGACGCGAGTTTTCCGGACATGTCGTATCGGTAGGTTTTGCCTCCTTCCTTTCTGCCGAACGTGGTGCGCTCGGCAAGATGGGCTCCATCCGCCAGGAACAAGAAGGTCCAAGAGTAACTATAAAGGCCGGTTCCCTTCATGGATTTTTCAATACAAAGAGCGAACGGATGCTCCTTGGATGAGATCAGGGGGGAACCAAAATGACTGATACATGAGGGGTCCTCGTCCGCATCGACAAAAAACGGTGTCAGTGCGGGGGCTCCGCCCTTGCTGGTCCGCGGTCTTTCCAAAGCAAACAGGATGCAGATCAGTTCGGGCTTTCGGTCATCCGGGTCCGGATTCTCGGTCGGCTTGAGATATCTGACCCGGTAAATAGACCGGCCCAGATATCTTCCGATTTCTTCGACATCCGCGAACGCTTTTTCTGGAAGCGGCATCCAAATCAAATCCGTCGGGTTGGCTTTGGAATCACATTTGATTTGCGGCATTTTCGAACCGAGCTCCGAATAATCGGAAACAACCTCACTGGTGAGAAAAAGCCGGTCGGAGCCCGCATAAAAACACTTTGATGCCGGAGTGCCGGCCTGAAGCTGGGCCAGGAATATAAAGATAATGAGGAGGCAGGCTAATGGATGCATAATGTTCGGTTCTGGGACAGAATGCGTGCGCAGGGGGGAATTGCGAAGAGAAAGTGTCCCATCAGGCCACCAGGCCCGGGCGGGCGAGTTGGCGGATATCCTCCGGCAGTTCACGCATCCGGTCCTCGTCGCTCATGCGGTCGATGAAGAGGATCCCTTGGAGGTGGTCGAACTCGTGTTGGACGGCGCGGGCTAGAAGGCCGTCGGCTTCGAACGAGATCTCGCTGCCTTCGAGAGACTGGGCTTTGATTCGGACTGAATACGGGCGGGGGATATCGCCACGCAGGCCGGGGAAGCTGAGGCAACCCTCGTTCCCGAAGCGGGTTCTTCCAAACATCTCGATAACCGGGTTGATCAGCACCATCGGCATGTGGGCTTCAAAATCGACCGGATTGCCATCGATCCGCATCGCGCTCGGGCGGTCCTTCATGTGGGGCACATCAAGGACGAACAACTGGAGCGGGAGGCCGACCTGCTGGGCGGCCAGGCCGATGCCATCCGCCTCGCGCATCGTCTCGATCATCTCCTCGGCGAGGCGGCGGATTTTTGCGTCCACTTTTTCGATGGCGCGGCCCTTGGTGCGGAGGGCCGGGTGGTCGTGGGTCGTGATTTCGAGGATCATCGGGGTTCGGGCTGGGTGAAGGCCGGGATGTTTTTGACTCCGGCCTGCTTGAGGGCGTCGAGGACTTTGACCACGACGCCGAACGGCGCCTCGCGGTCGGCCTGCATGGCAATCGGGCGGTCGGGCGAGGTTTTTCTGGCCGTCTTCAGAGCGGACGCCAGGCTTTCGATGGCGACGGGTTCGGCCCCGAGCGTGATCTCGGCCGCGCTTTTCACCCGGAGGACAAGCGGTTCGGACTTTTCAGCGGCCACGATCTCGGCCGACTGGGATTCCGGTAGGTTGATTTGGAGCCGGGGCTGTTCCTTGCGGAACGTCGTGCTGACGATGAAGAAGATGAGGAGGATCGCGAGAATGTCGATCAGCGAAACGATGATCAACTGGGGGCTCCGCTTTTTGCGCGTGTAGAACCGCATGGAATTATTTGAAGACCTGCTTTTCGACCTGGGGGAGCTCCCCGTGCGGGTAGCATTTGGCGAGAAGATCGGAGGCCATGGCTTCCATGCTGATCGCCATGACCTCGACCTTGCGCTGGAAATAGTTGAAGGCGATCAGGCAGGGGACGGCGACGCCGAGCCCGACGATCGTGCAGTTGAGCGCCTCGGAAATCCCGCGCGCGATGAGGACCGGGTCACCGCTCGATCCGAGCGTCGCGAAAATCCCGACCAGCCCCGACAAGGTGCCGAGCAGGCCGAGAAGCGGGGCCACCCCCGTGGCGATTTCGAGAAGAACCAAACCTTTTTCCAGGTGGGCGACCTCCTGCCTCGCGCGGGTCTGGACGGCTTCGAGGTTCTCGGACTTCGGCCAGTTCAGGTGGGCGATGAGGACGGTCAGGATCCGTGAAATGGGGGAGGGGTAGCGCTTGATCGCAAATTGCAGGAGATCGATACTGTCCCCCGGCGAGAGCTTTTCCAGGGCGATCGCGACCGCGGGCGGGAGCACGATGATTTCCCGGAGCGCGCGCCCGCGCAGCAGCATGACCGTGCAGGAAACAAGCGAGAGAAGAAGAAGGAGGACCATGAAGGGGCCGCCCCTCACGAAGAAGTCGATGGTTTGCGTGAATAGTGACATCAGTTGCTCAGAATGGTGAAAGTGTAGTCGATTTCAAGCCGTCCGTTGACGAGCAGCTTAGCCACTTCGTCGGGGATCGGCGGGATTTCCGCCTCGATAATGGAGTTTACGCTTACGGAGGCAAAGCTTTCGTTCGAGGTGTTTGAAAGGACCTTGATTCCCCCGGCTTTTCCGTTGGAGGAAACGATGAACCGGATCTCGACGGTGCCGATGTTCAGGAGCCCGATCTGGTCGTTCACATAGTAATACCAGCGCGATCCGATGGCGTCGGAGACCATTTTTTTGTAGCGGCCAAGCGGGGTTGCTGCCGCATCCACCGATGCTTTACCCCGGTTGGAAATACTCCCTTTGATCCGGGTGATCCTCGTCTCCGGCTGAAAACCCGAGGCGGCCTGAGGCTTCGGCTGGGCGGTCGGTGCCGGCTTGGGCCGCTCTTCGGTTTTTGGGCGGGCCGGAGCTTCGCGCAAAGCGAGCTGGCTCGGGGCGGGCG
>JBAWVC010000229.1:0-3364 GCA_037147455.1 Verrucomicrobiota bacterium
CGATCCAAGCAGGCTGACAGTTCAATGAAACTTCAAAGAATCTCCCTCGATCATATTGCCAAGCTGGCTGGCGTGCACAAAGCTACTGTCTCCAGAGCGTTGCGCAACCACTCGACCATCCCCCTCCACACGCGCGAGCGAATCCATGAAATTGCGCGGCAGGAAGGATACCGCCCGAACCCGCTGGTGGCCATGTATCAGGCGCAGGCCCGCTCGAACCGGCCGACCGCCATGCAGTCCACCCTGGCATGGCTCAACGACTACCCGAACCCGGGCTGCTGGCAGGAATTTCCGTGGCTGCGCGGCTACCTGCACGGGGCGCGGCAACGCTGCGAAGACCGGGGGTTCCGGCTCGAGGAAATTCCGATCGGGGAAAACGGGACCACCACCGCCGCCGAGGTCACGCGGGTTTTGGAAGTCATGCGCCAGCGGGGGATTTTCGGAGTCATCCTTCCCCTGATGCTCCACCATCAGTTTCTGCAGGAGGAATGGTCGAACTGCGTGATCGCCCTGGTGGGAAGCGGAAACATGAGCGGTTCGGGGCCGATGCCGGCCGGGGCCTCACGATTTTACCCTCAGGGATTTCCGATCGCCGACCGGGACTTTTATTTCAATCTCCGGCTGGCTTTTCAGACGGTGCTCCAGCGCGGATACTCCCGTATCGGCTTCATCTACAGCCGCTATCTGGACAGGGAATCCGAAGGCAGGACGCAGGGCGCATTCCTCGTCGAGCAATCCCAGCTTCCCGAGGCGCAGCGCCTCCCGATCCTCTTCCTGGAGCGCTTCAAAGAAGGCCGCCCCGCCGCGTTCGACCGCTGGCTCGAAACCTACAAGCCGGACGCGATTCTTTCCATCAACCCCGTGGTCCGCGAGTGGGTGCAGGAGTCC
Organism: Verrucomicrobiota bacterium; assembly: GCA_037147455.1. Lineage (GTDB taxonomy): Bacteria > Verrucomicrobiota > Verrucomicrobiia > Chthoniobacterales > Terrimicrobiaceae > QYQL01. The sequence continues at coordinate 889 of JBAWVC010000229.1, forward strand.
GGCCGCTCTGTCCCGGATGAATGCGGGCTCGTCAATCTGAACGTCGTGGACGACGTCGAAAACTGGAGCGGCATCCGCGAAAATCACGAACTGATCGGCGCGGCCGCCGTGGACCTTCTGATCGGGCAGCTGAGCCGGAACGAGATCGGCGTTCCCCGGCAGCCCCGCAAGGTGCTCATCCCTGGGGAGTGGCACGATGGCGGAACCCTTCGCGCGCAGTCTTCCCTCGCCACCGAGAGACGCTGAGAATTGGAGGGCGCCGCGTCGTCAGCGACCGCCTCATACCACCTTTTTGAGATAAATGGACGGCACGAGGATGGAGCTCCTGCTCCGTCCGGCTTTCATGAACGCAGCAGGAGCTGCATTCTCCCAGTCCAGTTATTTTCAGGAGATGGTATCATTCGCTCCGGCGCAAGGTATGGAGCGTGATTTCTGGCGGGCAGAAAAGCCTGGCGGGGACAGTGCTCGCGCCGGTCCCGCGCGACGTGTATCCCGGCATGCCGGCTTCGGCCCATGCCCCCGCGAGGAATTTGGCGGCGACAGGCGCATTTCTCACAACGGCAAATCCCCCGGGCAGGCAGAGCTGTCCGCCGTGGGTATGGCCGCAGAGCATCAGCGAGTAGCCGAGGGCTGCGGCCTGCGCGGCGACCTGCGGGCTGTGCGAGAGAAGGATCGCGGTTGAACCCGGAGGGATGCCGCGCCGCGCGCGGACGAGGTCGTGCGTGCGGAAATGCCGCGGGTCGTCGATGCCGGAGAAATAGAGGCGGTCGCCGCCGCGTTCGACCGCCGCGTTTTCGTTCAGGAGAACCGGCAGCCCTGCCCTCTCGAAAGCGGGAACCCTGCAGAGAAAATCGTGGTTTCCGAAGATCGCGAACCGCGGCCGGGGGAGCAGCGGGATGAGCCGCATCATCAAAGCGAGCGAGGTTTGTCCGCTGGTTCCGACGCGGTCGTGGTAGTCCCCGGTGAGAACGGCGGCATCGCAGGCGACCCCGCCGATCGCGCGCTCAACAACACCCATCAAAGCCGGATCCAGGTCGCAGTGGAGGTCGCTGATCTGAAGCAGGCGGAACCCGTCAAACGCCGCCGGAAGCCCGGGAAGCACCACCCGGTTTTCCACGAGCCGGACATCCAGATAATTCCGTCGGGCGAGACCTTCGAGGCCCAGCGCCCGGAGGCAGAACGCGATCACCGGCTCTTTGCCGCCGAATGGCCGGAGCAGGCCCTGCCGCTCCGGGCTTTTCCTGCGCACGAGAAGCCGTTCCCGTTCGAGCCGGCGCTCGAGAACGCCGGCCCCGATCCGCTCAGACAGTCGCTCCCTGTCCTCGTCCGAGAGCAGCTCGTCAATCATTGTGAAAGTCTAGCCAACGCCTGCTTGCGATCACCCGATCGCCTGGCGGTAACTCTCGATCAGCAAGTCCATTTTCCTATCGAACGAAAGTTCCCTGCGCGCCAGATCCAGGGCGGCCGCCCCAAAACGTCTGCGTAGATCCGGCGATCCGGCGAGTTGCTCCATCGCGGCGGCGAGGCCGTTTTCGTCGCCGGGGCTCACAAGAAACCCGTTCACTCCATCCCGGACGTTTTCCGGAATCCCTCCGACATTCGAAGCGATCACCGGCTTGCCCGTGGCGAACGCCTGGGGAATGACAAGCGATTGCGCCTCCTGCTTTGAAGGCAGGACCAGGACATCGATCGCCGCCATCACGTTCGGCACGTCATCCCGGTAGCCGACAAGCAGGACCGGCGATGGCTGCTGCGGAAACATATCCCGGATCTTTTTGCGGAGCTTCTCCACACGCACGGGCTCGCCGTCGCCGGCGATGACAAACCGCGCGTCGGGGAATTTTTCCAGGACCTTTGCGGCGGCGTTGACGAAGTGGTTGTATCCCTTTTCTCCGCGGATCATCGAGACGAGCCCGAAAACAGGAACCCCTTCCGCGATGCCGAACTCCTCGCGAAACCCGCGCCCGTCCACCCCCGGATGGAACTCGTTCAAATCCACGCCCTCGCCGACCACATCCACGCGGGATTCCGGGATGTCGGCTACAAGAACGAGGTGCTTTTTGATGAATTCCGCGGCGGCGATGACCCTCGCGCATCCCGAGCGGAACGGAAATTTCCGGCGCGCCGACAGGTGGTCCGGCATCGTCACATGGCACGAGCGGACGTTCGTCCAGCCGGCAACGTGCGCGAGCGCTCCCCAGAACGCGTCCTGCCAGTTCCGCGTGTGGATGATGTCCGGCTTCCACCGCCAGACGGTCCAGAAAAATTCCAGCAACCCGTGCAGGCCTCCCCACGAGCGCAGCAGATGCAGGGAAATCTGCGGCGTGAATTCGCGCAGGCGCACGCCGAGCTGGCTTCTTTTCCCGCAAACAACAAGCACCTTGTGCCCGCGCGCGGCCAGCCAGAGAGCCTCGCGCAGAAGCCGGTATTGCTGCCCGCCCCAGTTCGGACTACAGTCGGTCAAAATCACGTTCAG
>JBAWVC010000230.1:0-3327 GCA_037147455.1 Verrucomicrobiota bacterium
AGGTGTTCCGCACCATGAACTCCTTGAGGACGTCGTTCTGGATTGTTCCGGCGAGCTGCTCGAGCGTGACGCCCTGCTCGAGCGCGGTGACGATGTAGAATGCGAGAACCGGCAGGACCGCGCCGTTCATCGTCATCGAGACGCTGATCCGGTCGAGCGGGATGCCGCCGAAGAGGATCTTCATGTCCAGGATCGAGTCAATCGCGACGCCCGCCTTGCCGACATCGCCGACAACGCGCGGATGGTCGGAGTCGTAGCCTCGGTGGGTGGCGAGATCGAAGGCGACCGAAAGCCCCTGCTGGCCGGCGGCGATATTGCGCTTGTAGAACGCGTTCGATTCCTCGGCGGTCGAGAACCCGGCGTATTGGCGGATCGTCCACGGGCGCTGGACATACATCGTCGCGTAGGGTCCGCGCAGGAACGGGGCCACGCCAGCCGTGTAGCCGAGATGGTTGCAGTCCGCGAGGTCCGCCGGGCCGTAGGCGGGCTTCACCGGGATGGTTTCGTTCGTCGTCCAGACGGAATCGGCGGGGGATTTCCCAGTTTCGGATTGGAAAGATTTTTCCCATGCGGCCTCGGTGGCGGCCGGTTCGGGGCTGAAAGCGATTTGTGTGAAGTCAGGGCATTTCATGGCGGAAGTGGAAAAGTTGTGTTTTTCAGATCGACCGGCAGGATGCCGGTCTGGTGCACGCTGGAAGCGTGCGCTCCTGTGGTGAATCTGGAAGGGCGCGATTTATTTGATGAGTCAGAGTTCCTTGGTGAGATTGGTGAGGAAGGCGAGGCAATCGACCTTGATGTGGATGAAGTCGTCCACGCCCGAGGCTTTGTGGGCATCGATCTGGTCGGCCGGGTATCCGGCGAGGATGACTTTCACGACTGGCATTTTGGCTTTCAGCGCAGGGACGAAGGCCGGGACAATTTCCGGATAGGTGTCGTCCGTCGAGCAGAGGACGACGATCTGCGCCTTCGAGGCCGCGGCCTGATCCAGCGCCTCTTCGACCGATTTCGCGCCGGCGGTTTGCTGGCGGACGTCGAAGCCGCCGGCGGCGAAGAATCCCGAGGAAAAGTCCGCGCGGGCTTTCGACTGTTTCGGCGGGCCGAATTTTGCGAGCCAGACCTGCGGGGGATGCTCTTTCGTGGAGGCGCGGAGGCGCTCGTAGCCTTCGGCGGCACGGACGACCCGCACGCGGGTAATTTCCGGGACGCCGGCTCCTTTGCGCGGGAGGGCTTTGCGGATCTCGCCGAGCGTGGCGCCGGCTTGGAACGCCTTGGCGACCTCCTCCACCGAAGCAGACGCGAGGCTCACGCCGCCTTTGCGGGCAGCGGCGATGAGTTTGGAACGCTTGGCGAATTTTTTTTCCGCATCATCCGGGTTCGAGGCCAGCGGGGTTTCGGCGGGATTCGGGAAGAGGTTGACCCCGAGGACGGCCTCGCGGCGTTTCGAGACGGCGTCGAGGCGGGCCTTGGCGCTGAGGGCGACCGCCGACTGCGGGAACCCCTCGCGGAGCGCGACCGCCATGCCGCCGTGTTTCTCGACTTCCTGGAACAACGCCCAGGCTTTTTTCGCGAGCTCGATCGTCAGAGATTCGACATACCACGAGCCTCCGGCGGCGTCGGCGACCTCGGCGAACCCGCATTCCTCGGCGAGGATGGCGTGGATATTGCGGGCGATGCGGGTGGAAAATTCGTCCGGCGTGCGGATTGGCTCGTCAAACGCCGCGACGTGCATGCTGTCGACGCCGCCCACGACACCCGCGAATCCTTCGGATGTGGAGCGGAGCATGTTCGTGTGCGGGTCGAGCACGGACTTGTTGAAAATGCTGCTGCGGCCGTGGATGAAGAGCGGGGACGGCTTGACGCCGAACGCCTCGACGATCCGGTCCCAGAGGAGCCGTGCCGCGCGCAGCTTGGCGATCTGCATGAAGAGGTTCGACCCCAGCGAGAGGGCCATCACGAAACGCGGCGCGATTTCATCATCGGGAACGCCCGCGGCGGCAAGGACGCGGAAGTAGGCGGCCCCGGTCGCGAGCCCGAACGCGAGCTCCTCGACGGCTGTGCCGCCGGCATCCGCCCAGAGGTTGGCCTGGATGCCCGCCGTGCGGATCCCTTTTCCGGCCGCCCATTTTGAGAGCGCGGCCATCTCGGCGTAAGCGTCATCGAGGGAGATTTCGAGTTTCCCGTCACGCGCCCACTCGGTGAGCGGGTCGGCGAGCACGGCCCCGGCGAATCCTCCCGAGAACGCCTGCAGAAGCCCCGCCAGCGGGAGCGCGCTCACGCCCGCGAACGCCAGGACCGGCGCCGCTTGAAGATCAACCCCGGCAAACGCGCGGTTGGCATCGTCGAGCGTCGCAAGCGAGAGCCCGCATTCGCCGACTTCCCCACAGGCGGCCTCGTCGGGATCCCGCCCCAAGCGGGTTGCCACATCGGCCAGCAGCGCGACAGAGTTCTGCCCGCGCATGAGATCGCTTTTGAGCGCGGCGTTGAATTTTTCGGGGCACCCGTAGGGGAGCTCCTGAGCGATGAGCCACGGGCTCTTTTTGTTTCCCGACGCGTGCGACCCGCGCACGAACGGCGGAAGCCCGGGCCAGGACTCGGGGATCGAGAGCGCCTCGACATCCTGCCTGTTGTAGATCGGCTGAAGCTTGATGCCCTCCGGCGTGGACGTGATCAGCTTCTTGTCAAAAGGCGCGCCCTTGAGGGATTCTTCGGCAGCCTGCCGCCACTCTTCGTAAGTGGCGGATGGAAATTCGTCGAGGGTGAGATTCATAGGACTAATAGGAATAATGGGACAAATGCTGGCGTTACTGAAAACTCTTTAGTGAACTTCCTCGACGAGGGCTTCGGTTGTTTTTCCGTTGATGGTGATCTGGAGATGCTGGTGGCGGCCGGTCGGGCGGGGTGCCGGAGCGGCGGGAGCGGCGGCCGGCGCCTCTGCGGGCTTCTTGGCGGCGGCCGGGTCCACGATCGAGCCGGGGTCCTTGATCAGCTTTTCGTATTCGACCGGGAACATGGCGAAGAGGACGACCGCCTCGTCGGTTGTCGGGAGGCCTTTTTCGGCGAGCTGCTTGCGGAGGTTGTCCACGTTCGGCTTGAGCGAATCGGCGGGGCGGGTCGTCATCGGCGATTTGCCGGAGATCTTCTCCGCGAGGGCGAGGACTTCCTTGTCGACCGGCGCGGGCGTGCGGCCGTAGTTGCCGAGGACGATGTCCATCGCGGAGGGCGAGAAATTTTTCCAGCGCCCGAATTTGACATTGAGCATCGCTTGGGTGCCGACGATCTGGGAGATCGGGGTGACGAGCGGCGCCCAGCCGAGGCATTCGCGGACGT
>JBAWVC010000231.1:0-3288 GCA_037147455.1 Verrucomicrobiota bacterium
CCGTGGTCGGATGGGACGACGAGTTCGGATTCCGCAGTCGCGAGGTGGGCACTGGAGTAGGGAACGACTCCGTCTGAGCTGTTCGGGGAATTCCCGCGCCCACGGTCACCGAGGATCGTGTGGTGGGGAACCTCGATCGGACGCTGGTTCAAGGCCCGGAGAAATGGGGAGCGCGGCGAAAGACCGGCAATGCTCGTCGGCGGACGCCGGAGGTCCAGCGTGGTCACCACATCGGAAACCTCCGCGACCGCGCTGACGATGTTGTTCGGGAGGCGGATGAGTGAGGCGAAGAAGCCGGCCGGTCCGGCCAACGCCATGTTGCTGCCCTGATGCGGAACGCACACAAAGACAGCCCGTCGGACATTTCTATCGCGTTCAAAGATCAGCGAGTCGCGCAGGAGCAGCGTTTTCTGGAGGCGCTTGATGACGTGCGGGGAATCGGTTCCAAAGACTCCATTGAGAAGGGCGTTGCCGCCGGAACTTGATACCTGAGCGCGCGAAATGATGCCGCCCATGCTGTGGCCAACAAGCACCAGGCCGCGGGGAAGCGGGTAGCGTGCCTCGGCGGCACGGAGGTCTGTGCGCAGGTCCAACGCGGAAACCGGAATCGGCTGGCCGGTCGGATAGAAAAACGCCCAGAACTGGAAATTTTTCCGGATGACCGGATCCTCCTGCAGGCCGTTCACCACCTCGCCCCACATTTGCGGGGTCGAGAGCAGCCCGTGCACGAGCGCCACGGGAATCCGCTTCGGATCGTAGGGCTGCAGGAAGATGAGGCTCGTGGGATAGGAAAAGCGGTCCACCTGGAACAGCCAGCGCAGGCTGAGGATCAGCGGGTTTCCTCCCCGCCGGAATGTCGCAAGGTTTGGCGCGAAGAGGTCGCCCGCGACCGGCCGATGTTTTCCCTCGATTGAAACGGATTTTGTGACCTCGGGGTTGAGAAACCGAATCGTCGTTTCACACACTTCTCCGCGGGTCCGCATGTCGGCGACCACCGTGACAGGCAGCCGGTATCCCTGGCGGGGCGAGAATGGCTGGGCCGCGCGGTCAGGCTTGCTGACTCCGATCACCGGAACTCCCCAACCCGCCCATTGCAGAGGGGCTGACGTCCGGGTTCTCGCCGGGCGGATGGGTTCCAGTCCGTTCAGGAGTGAAGTTGGCCAGTCGCGAGGGTTCGTGGCGATCCGGACATGGTAAACGACGCTGTCGGGTCCGGTGAATTCGGTTTCGTGCGGCGTCGCTCCGTCGAAGTTCGATTCCAAGAACCGCCCGAGCGCGACGTTCGCGATGTCGCGGGCCTGCGGAGAATTTTCAGCGAGCGCCACGCGCAGGGAGGCGAGGCATTTTCCAGAGGCCGCATTTTCATCCAAGCTCCGCCGGGCGGAAGCCGCCCACTGGCCGGCCTGCGCGAGCGCGCCCGTCCGCACACGCGGGGGAGCCGGATACTTCGAGATCGGGGCGCATCCGGAAATCGCGACGATCAAAAGGCCAGAAATCCAGCAAGACATGGGCAAGATGCCCATGCCACGGGATGGTTTCGATGCGGTCGGCGGGACGCCGGCCTCCACACGCGGGACGCGCGTGCTCCCCCGAACGAGAATTCTCATAATGCGCTTCTCGTGTATCAGCGCGTCTGGCATAGATCAAACCCGATGATCTTTCGAAAAATGCGCGGGCGGATCGGCCGCTTGATGGTTTTCGGAGCCGGGGTTTGTCTCGCCGGCCTGCTGGTCACCGCGTTTCTCCCGATGCCGTTCCGATACAGCGCGCCAAAATATTCTGCGCCCGATGACTACGCGGCGGCGAGGGCGCTGATCGAAAGCAAGATCGCCAATGCCCCATCGAGCCTCTCCGAGGCCGGGAGGCCGAGGGTCTATCTTCACGATGCCCCGACCGAACATGTTTATGTGCTGCTGCACGGGCTGACGAATTCCCCCGAGCAGTTCGACAAGCTCGGCCGGATCCTTTTCGAGCGCGGTCACAACGTCGTGATCCCTCGCACCCCCGGCCACGGTGATGCCGACCTGATGACCGATGCGCTGAGCGTTTTCACCGCGAAAGGGATGCTCGACTACGCGAACCTCGCCATCACGCTGGCGCGCCCGCTTGGCCGGCATCTCACCGTCGCCGGGCTCTCGGTCAACGGAGCCACCACGGCCTGGGTTGCCCAAAATCGCCCGGATGTGGAACGCTCCGTCCTCCTGGCCCCGTTCTTTTCACCCATCGGGCTCCCGCAATTCGCGATCAGGCCGCTCAGCCAGCTTCTCATCCGGATGCCGAATATTTTCCTGTGGTGGGATCCGGTTCATAAGGACCAGATCTCCGGTTCGGGGCATGCCTACCCGAGGTTCTCGACGCGCAGCATCGGGGAGACGATGCGGCTTGGCGTCGAGGTCTTCAGCGAGGCGGAAACATCTCCGCCCGCCTGCGGTTCGATCCTGGTCGTCACCTCCGCATCCGACATCGCGGCCAGCAATGCGGCCACCGCGCGCCTGGCTTCGCGTTGGCGGAATATCCGCCCCGGAGCCGTGGAAACCTACGAGTTCCCCGCCTCGGAAAATGTCCCCCACGATTTTATTGACCCGAGCCAGTCCGATCAGCGGGTGGACATCGTTTACCCGCGCCTCATTGAAATGCTTGAAACCGGAAAACCTCCGGGCGGGTAGAGAACCGGGCGAAAACACCCAGCCCTCCAGGGCCTGGATCCTGCCCGTATATCTCACGGGGGCGTTGTAGCGGCGCTCTATGAGCGTCGCATTTTATAAAAGTCCGATCCGCCTTGCCCGCAGAGCGACCGACGGCCACACGCCGCCGCTACAGCCTCAGACATCCGGAAGTGAGAGGGAAAGCTGGCGAGACCATCATTGGTGGGGATGGCTCGCCGAGCCGTCCGACTTCTCTCGACGGACGCCTTCTCCGCTTCGCTACGGTTGTGCCCCCCTTCACCAAACTCTCCAGTTGCCCGTGCCACGAAGCGCTATCGCGCTGGTTTTCCTGTCCACCAAGCAGCGTGCGACAGGAATGTCGCACCTCCGAAGAATTTTCGGCTCATCCATTTTCCTGACAGGTCAGGATTGAGCCTGCTGGTGCCAGCGGCCACTCCCGCGAACTTCCTGCGGTTTGCAAGCCCGTTTCGGCAAAGCCAAAAGAACACGCCGCCTAGTGCCGGTGTGTGATTGAGATTGCTACCCGCCGGAGGCGATGGCCTCCGGGGCGTCGTCAGATCAAGCCGGTTACGACTTGTAGCGCAACCGCTTCTTGTGGCGGTTTTCTTTCATGCGCTTGCGG
>JBAWVC010000232.1:0-3283 GCA_037147455.1 Verrucomicrobiota bacterium
GGCGACGATTTCCCCGGTGTTCGACGAGAGCGGCGGAATCGTCCGCTACATCGGCGTCCAGGAGGACATCAACGAGCTGAAGAACATGGAGGCCAGCCTGCGCGAGGCGCTGGATCGCGCCGAGGAGGCGACCCTCGCCAAGAGCGAATTCCTCGCGAACATGAGCCACGAGATCCGCACCCCGATCAACGGCATCATGGGGATGACCGACCTCCTCCTCGACACCCGGCAGACCGGGGACCAGCGCGAATATACCGAGGCCATCCATTCCTGCGGGGACTCGCTCCTCTCCCTCATCAACGACATCCTCGACTTTTCCAAAGTGGAGGCCGGACAGCTCGTGCTCGAAGCCCTCGACTTCGACATCCGAACCACGGTAGAGGATTCCCTCGAGATCCTTGCCGTCAAGGCCCAGCAGAAGGGCATTGATGTCGTCTGCATGATTTCGGAAGACGTGCCGGAAATCCTGCGCGGGGATCCGGGTCGGCTGCGGCAGATCCTGTTCAACCTTGTCGGCAACGCCATCAAGTTCACCTCCCGGGGCGGGGTCACCGTGCGTGCGGGTCTTCAGGACGAGTCCGAAACCTCCGTGACGCTGAGCTTCAGCGTGGAGGATACCGGGATCGGAATTCCGCCGGACAAGCAGGAGGCGGTGTTTTCAAAATTCATCCAGGCGGATCCGTCCACGAGCCGGGAATTCGGCGGCACGGGGCTGGGCCTCGCCATTTGCCGGCAGCTCATCCACCTGTTCCAAGGGGAAATCCAGGTGGCCAGCGAGGAGGGGAGGGGATCGACATTTTCGTTCACCGTCGTGTTCGAGAAGCCTCCAGCCGGATCCATTCAGCCGACCCAGAAGGAGGCGGACCTCTCTGGGGTGAAGGTGCTCGTGACCGACGATTTTGAAACCAACAGGATCCTCGTCACCAACCTGCTCAAGAGTTGGGGGTGCCGGTTTGCCGAGGCCCCGGATGGCCCATCGGCCCTCGCCCTGCTCAAGCAGGCTGTCCACGAGCATGACCCGTTCGCCGCAGCGCTCCTGGACATGCAGATGCCCGCGATGGATGGCGCGGAGCTCGGCCGACGGATCAAGGGCGACGAGGAGATCAAATCCACGCGGCTGGTGATGCTGACGTCGCTGGGCAAGCGGGGAGATGCCGAGCGACTCGCCGGGGTCGGCTTTTCCGGATACCTGCCGAAACCGATCCGGCCCGTGCTGCTGCGCAAATGCCTGGCTCTCGTGCTCGGCCGGAAGGAGCCCGTCGGATCCGAGCGCGACCTCATTACCCGTCACACCGTGGCGGAGGCCGCCCGGAAAAGGCTCCGGGTCCTTGTCGCTGAGGACAACACGACGAACCGGATCATCGCCGTCAAGATGCTCGAAAAGCTGGGGCACATGGCGGAGGCCGTCGCCAACGGGCAGGAGGTCATCGATTCCCTGCGGCGGATTCCCTACGACCTCGTTCTCATGGATTGCCAGATGCCGGGCATAGACGGCTTTGCGGCGACCCGGATCATCCGCGACCCCGGATCCAATGTCCTGAACCCCCGCATCCCGATCATCGCGCTCACCGCCCATGCCATGAAGGGTGATCGCGACCTCTGCATCGAGGTCGGGATGAACGACTATGTCTCGAAGCCTACCAACGTGCACGATCTCGCGGCAGCGATCGAGCGGTGCCTGTCCTCCGTAGCCGGGTTTGTCCGTGCTGATCCCGTGGTGGATCCTGTGGCCGCACCGCGCGAGTTTGATAAGGAAGGTTATCTCGAGCGGACTCTGGGCGACCGCATCCTTGCCTGCGAGATCACGGCCGCATTCCTGGCCGACTCTCCTCCGATGCTCGACAAACTTTCGGAGGCCATTGCCGCAGGGGATGCCGGAGAGGCGGGCAGATGCGCCCATGCGCTCAAGGGCTCGGCCGCGAACATGGGAGGGCAGGTTTTCAGCGGGATCGCCGCCGACATGCAGGATGCCGGAAAGGCGAACGACCTCGCGCGCCTCGCCGAACTTCTCCCCGCCGCCCGGTCCGCGTTCCAAACGTTGTGCGAGCACCTCCGGGCGTTTGAATCCGATGAAAAACCGGGCCGAGTTGCCTCCCCATGAAAATCGCGATCGGGATCATGGCCTACAACGAGGAGCGCAACATTGGCCTCACGATTTCCTCGCTGTCCGACCAGACGCTCTTTGAATCGGGCCCCCACGAGGTGTCGGTCCACGTTGTCCCCAACGGCTGCCGCGACGCGACGGCCGACCGCGCGCGGGAGGCCCTCGGGCCGTTTGCGATACGGCACCCCGGGGCCGTCCTCCAGGTGAACGAGGTCGAGCAGGCGGGGAAGGCGAATGCCTGGAACCGCTTCGTGCACGGCTTCAGCGCGCCCGATGCCGAGGCCCTGCTCCTGCTCGATGCCGATATCCAGTTCGGCGAGCGGGAATGCCTCGAGCGCGTGGCGGAAACTTTGGCCTCGAACCCGCAGGCGGCCGTGGCCGTGGATCTGCCGCTCAAGGACATCACCGTAAAAAAAGATCCCACGCTGCGCGAGCAGATGTCGATTTCTGCATCCCGCCTCCAGATCGCTGGCGCCCCGAAGATCGCGGGAAGCCTCTACCTGGCGCGGGCGGCGGCTCTGCGCAGCTTCTGGATGCCGCTCGGGCTGATCGTCGAGGACGGGTTCGTGAAGGCGATGCTGCTCACCGACAGCTTCCGGCAGCCGGAAAATACGGCCGCGATCGTCCGCGCCCCCGGGGCCACGCATTATTTCGAGGCCGTCACCGGATTCCGGGCCTGGTTCAAACACGAGCGCCGGCTGGTCAACGGCACGGCGGTCAACATCCTTCTCTTCGCTCACATCCGCGAGCTGGTCTCGCACGGAAAAAATCCCGGCGAGGTGATCCGCTCGAACAACGAGGCCAATCCCTCATGGGTCGCGGACCTCGCGAAATCCTACCGTGGCCCGCTCCCGGGCGCGGCGGATTTTGTGTCCGAGCCGCTGAAAAAACTTGGAGGCCTCCCGTTCGCAAAGCGGGTCCTCGCGCTTCCCGTCGCCCTCCTGCGTGCGGCGCTCAACGTCGCGGTCTGCGCCGTGTGTCAGACCGACGTCCGGGCCGGACGCCTCCGCTGGTAGTGCGTGTCAAAAGCGAGTATGGATGAGAAAGGGCGCTTGTTGGACAACGTGTTCCTCGAACGGGCGCCTGAAAGTTGCAGAGCACAGGGGGAACGGGCGTCCCGCCCGTTTAGAGCAGTTTAAACAATTCTATAGCCACTGTTTTGCGGCGGCGAAGGCCGCA
>JBAWVC010000233.1:0-3273 GCA_037147455.1 Verrucomicrobiota bacterium
CCACCAGCCCCATGAGCATCTGCCCGAGGTGGCCGGAAATAATCGGAACCGCGAGAGACAGCGTCCGGCGGTTTTCGGAGAGGATCAGTTTCAGCATGTGAACAATTTGCGCAAGGGTTGTCACAGACGATAGCCTCTGCCGAAAGAAAATTCCGAAATCGAGGGCCTCCGCCATGCCGTCTCTCGAGAAAATAGAGAACGCCGATTGCGCGAGGCTCTCTTTTGCTGGGGAGCACACGCGACTCGCGTGTTGTGAATGGCGACCCGCCGTTCACTCGTTCCGATCAGAAGCCGATCGGGTCGGCGAGTCGCCGACCTCCACACGCGGGTCGCGTATGCTCCCCGGAAGGATGCGGTTCGCTCGCGCATTTTCATGCCCTGCATCTTTTGGTTTGTCCGCATTTGGAGCGGAAATGGGAAGGCCCCCTCTCCAGTCAGAGTCCACCAAGGGACATCCTATTCCGCCCGCTCGCGGATCCTCTGGATCGACTCGGCGCGCCCGGTGTGCTGGTCGATTTCGATCAGCGCCCCGCAGAGGTGGACCGGGCCCTGCGCGATCGGGAAGGAAACCGGGAGGCAGTGGGTGAACCGACGGATGATCGCCGCCGGCTCGCGCCCGAGAATCGAATCCGACGGCCCGCACATGCCGGCGTCGCAAAGAAATGCGGTTCCGCCCGCGAGGATCCGCTCGTCGGCGGTCTGCACGTGGGTGTGGGTTCCAACGACGGCGGAGACTTTTCCGTCCAGGAAGCGCGCGAGGGCGACCTTTTCGCTCGTGGTCTCGCCGTGGACATCGACGAAGATCACCGGCGTCTCCTTCCGGAGCCGCTCGACCTCCGCCTCGGCGCAGTGGAACGGGTTATCGAGGGGCTGGTGCATGAACGTCCGGCACTGGATGTTCATCACGGCGACCTTGCCCTTGGTCGTATCGAGGACGATGCTTCCCTGCCCGGGCGCCGTCGGCGGATAGTTCAGCGGACGCAGGAGCCTCGGCTCGGAGGCGATGAAGCCGGCGGTCTCTTTTTGATCCCAGACATGGTCGCCGGTGGTGATGACAGCGACGCCGGCCCGGAGCAGGTCGATCGCGATCTTGCCCGTGATCCCCCGCCCCCCTGCGGCATTCTCGCCGTTCACCACGACAAAATCCACACCCCTCTCCTTTAAAAAGACCGGAACGGCGGCTGTCACGGCTTTGCGGCCGGGCTCCCCCACGATGTCACCAAGAAAAAGAAGTCGGATCATCCATCCTTTTTATCGTAAGAACGGAGGAACGCATTTAAAAAAAGACCCGCTTGCAAAAACTCTTCCTCATTTTCGCCGTCTTTTTCCTTGCCATGCACGCGCAGGCCCGCCTGAGCCCGCTTGCGCCGAAGCCGGTCTGGACAGTTTTGGACGGCTTTCAGCAGACGATGACGAAGGCGGATTTCATTGCCCTGCTGGACAAAGTTTATGCGCCGGGAGGGGCCTGGGTGGATTCGATTTCCTTCACGAACGAGGACGCCATCATCAAAACCTCGCCGGATAAGCCCCCGTATGTTTTGAAATTTGCCCCGGACGCGGCGTCGGCCCGGCAGGCGCGGGTTTACTGGCGACCCCGCCGGGCGCTTCCAGGTCTCGAGCCGGGCAAGCCGCTGGCCGGCCTGAAAATTGCGATCGACCCCGGCCACTTGGGAGGGAGCTGGGCGAAAATGGAGGAGCGCTGGTTTCGAATGGGAAAGTCCGCGCCGGTGACCGAGGGCGACATGACCCTCAAAGTCGCGAAGCTTTTGGTCCCGAGGCTGACCGCCCTCGGAGCGGAGGTCTTCCTGACCCGCTCTAAAACGGCCCCGGTCACCGGCGCGCGCCCGTCCCAGCTCCGCGGTGCGGCCGTGGATTCCCTCCAACAAAAAAACGAACCGGCGACGAAGAAATCCGTGGCCAAGGAAAGCGAGCGTCTCTTTTACCGGGTCAGCGAAATCCGCCGCAGGGGGCAGATCGTGAACGGGGCCATCAAGCCGGACCTCGTCCTCTGCCTCCACTTCAACGCGGAAGCGTGGGGGGACGAAAAACATCCCTCCCTCGTGAACGACAACCACCTGCATTTTCTCGTCACGGGCGCGTGGACCAAGGACGAGCTCGCCTGCGAGGACCAGCGCCTCGACATGCTCGTCAAATTACTGAACCGCTCCTATAGCGAGGAGGTGCCGCTCGCAGAGACGATGGCGGATGTTATGGCCAAGGCCACCGGACTTCCGCCCTACGTTTATCGCGGGGGCAGCGTCATCCGGGTCAGCCCGTATCTCTGGGCCAGAAACCTGCTCGCCAACCGCCTCTTCACCTGCCCGGTCGTCTATGTCGAACCCTACGTCATGAACAGCCGGTCCGGGTTTGCACGCATCCAGGCCGGGGACTACAACGGACGGCAGACGTTCGGCGGCGTGGCCCGGCAGAGCATCTACCGCGAATACGCGGACGCCGTCACGGCGGGCCTCGTGAAATATTACTCCAGAAGATCACCATGAAAATCATTGCCATCACCAACCAGAAAGGCGGCGTCGGAAAAACCACCACGACCGTGAATCTCTCCGCCGCCCTCGCCGAGGCCGGCCAGAGGGTGCTCCTCGTGGATATCGACCCTCAGGCCAGCGCGACAAGCGCACTGGGCCTGAAGGAAAACGCCGCCGGCCACAGCATCTATCAGGCGTTGATCGGAGCCCGCCACGCGAGGGAATTGATCCTCCCTACCCGGATCCCGAACCTCTCGGCGATCCCGGCGGATCTCGACATGGCCGGGGCCGAAATCGAGGTCGCGAGCATGGGGGACGACCACATGATCCAGCTCCGCAAGGCGCTCGCGGACATCCGCGAGCAGAACGCCTTCGATTTTGCCCTCATCGACTGCCCGCCGTCTCTCGGCATCCTCATGACCAACGCGCTCGCCGCAGCGGATGAGATCCTCGTCCCGATCCAGTGCGAGTATTACGCTCTGGAGGGGCTCGGCCTCCTCATGGAAGTCACCGAGCGCATCCGCGCGAGCGGCGCGAACCCCACCCTCTCGATCTCAGGACTTCTGCTCACGATGTTCGACGGGCGGACGAACCTGAATCCCGCAGTTGTCGCCGAGGTGCGAAACCATTTTCAGGAGGTCGTCTATGAAACCGTCATCCCTCGGACGGTCCGCTTCGCCGAGGCCCCGAGCCATGGAAGGACGATCTTCGAGCACGACCCGACAGGTGCCGGTTCCATCGCCTACAGGGCGCTCGCCAAAGAGCTGCTCGAACGCCAGAAACGCGG
>JBAWVC010000234.1:0-3260 GCA_037147455.1 Verrucomicrobiota bacterium
CGCGACGAGAGCCTCCGCGTTCAAACCCAGCACGGGAGCGAGCGAGCGGAGGACGAACGGTTCAAATTTCCCCTCCTTCAGGACGATGCGGTCGGACTCGGTAATTCCCGCGCGGATTTCCAGGTCGTTGTCGGACAGCTTCAACCCTCGCTGCGCTTTGCCGATAATATCCACAAACGTGTCTTCCAGTGGGATCTTCATGCGAGGGGGATATACCGCAAACATTCCCGAGGGCAACTGGAAACCGCTGAATACTTATTGGCGCGTATCACACATGCGTGTAACTGATTAATATGAGCAACAGTTCCGGAAAATATGAATTTTACTCTTTCGGCGGATAAAGAAATCATTGAGCGAACCCGCGATTATGCGCTGAAACACGGGAGTTCGCTCAACCAGTTGGTGCGTGATTTTTTAACAAGCCTGGTCTCGGTGAAAGCCCGGGATGAGGCGGCTGATGAGTTCACTCGGAATGCCGCCGACCATCCGGGACGTTCACCCGAGGGCTTCCGATTTGATCGTGATGCCGCGCATCGGAGGTCCGATTGACTCTGACGTTTATCGATTCCAATGTCGTCGTATATGCGAATGATGCGCGGGATCCGCTGAGGCAGCAGGTCGACTTGAGTGTTGTCGGGTGAACTTCAAAAACCATGGGCTTGTCGCTGCTGAGACGGTTGGGGGCGCTGGTGCTGGTGGTGTTCTGCGTGGTCTCGATCACGTTTGTCCTGATCCGGCTTTCGCCGGGCGGGCCGTTTGACGGCGAGAGAAAAATCCCGCCGGCCATCGAGAAGCAGCTGCTGGCGAAATACAAGCTCGACGGCACGCTTTGGGAGCAATACTCGGGATATCTGTCGGACTTGATGCGCGGCGACCTGCGGCTCTCGACGAAATACCGAAACCGCACGGTCAACGAGATTCTTGCGCAGACGCTGCCGGTGACGCTCTGCCTCGGGGGAGTCGCGTTCCTGCTCGCATCGGTGGGCGGGATCTGGCTCGGGACGCTGGCTGCGATGCACCAGCACTCGTGGCGGGATTACGGCGCGATGTTCCTGGCGCTCGCCGCGATTTCTCTGCCGGCCTACATCGTCGGGCCGCTGCTGATCCTTGTGTTCGGGCTCGATCTGCGGTGGTTGCCGGTCGGAGGGTGGGGGAGCTGGCAGGAGCTGATTCTCCCGGCGGTCACGCTCGCCGCGCCCGCGATGGCCGCGATCGCGCGGCTGATGCGCGGCAGCATGGTCGAGACTCTCCAGCAGGATTTTGTGCGGACGGCCCGCGCCAAGGGGCTGCGCGAGTCCGCCGTGGTTTACCGCCATGCGCTGCGGATCGCGGTCCTCCCGGTCGTGTCCTACCTCGGGCCGCTTGCGGCCCACCTCCTCACCGGCTCGATCATCGTGGAAACAATCTTCCACATCCCGGGTGCGGGCGGATTTTTTGTGAATTCGATTTTGAACCGCGACGGCTTTCTGCTCGGCGGGATGGTTATCGTCTATTGCGTGCTCCTCGTCCTTTTCAACCTCGCGGTCGATGTGACCTACGGTCTGCTGGATCGGAGGATCCGTGGCTGATCCGCGCGCCATCCGCCGGCTGGCGCGCAACCCTGCGGCCTGGGTTTCCGCTGCGATCTTGCTCATCGCCGTACTCTCCTGCGTGGTCGGGCCGTGGTTCCTTCCGGCCTTGCTCGGGGAACCCGGGCCGAACCAGTATTCGCCGCCATCGTGGGAACATCCGTTCGGAACCGATCTCAACGGCCGCGACCAGCTGTTCCGCGTGCTGACGGGAGGCAGGATTTCCTTGCTGGTCGGAGCCTGCGGGGCCTTGGTCAGCCTCTTCATCGGCACCGCCTGGGGGCTTGTGGCCGGATACGCGGGCGGCAAGACCGACGCCGTGATGATGAGGTTCGTCGATGTCCTCTACTCGGTGCCCCGGTTGATTTTCATTCTGATCGCCATCAACGCGTTCAACGCGCAGTTGCAGGGCTTCGCCTCCGGCCTCGGCTGGGAGTGGCTCGTCGGATCCTCGCGGATCGCGATATTGATCCTGACGCTTGGGGTGATCGAGTGGCTGACCATGGCGCGGATCGTCCGCGGGCAGGTGCTCTCGCTGAAGTCGCGCCAGTTCATCACGGCGGCACAGGTGCTCGGCCAGTCGCACACCAACATCCTCCTGCGGCATCTGCTACCGAACCTGAGCGGGGTCATCCTCATCTACCTCACACTCACGATCCCTGCGGTGATCATCGACGAGTCGTTCCTGAGCTTCCTCGGCCTCGGGATCCAGGCCCCGCAGGCGAGCTGGGGATCGCTCCTCTCGGACGGGGCGGGAGCCATCAACCCGCTGAAAAGCTTCTGGTGGCTGCTCGTCTTCCCCGCCTCCGCCATGTCGGTCACCCTGCTCGCCCTGAACTTCCTCGGCGACGCCATGCGCGACGCCTTCGACCCGAGGGGGTGAAAGCGATTTGTGACAAGTTTTTGCGGCGCCCTATGAGCGTCGATCCCCGCTGGTTTGCCAAGCGACCGACGGCCACAGGCCGCCGCTACAACCTCCGTCCTCCCAAATCGAGGCGTGATCTTTTCAGGTTAGCGCGGAGAAATCATGCGGAGGATCTTTGACAAATCGAACGGCGTTAGCGCCCGGTTGTAAAAACGATAAAACCTTCTTTTATTCTTGATATCGCAGCCGTCGCTGTTAGAAATGCACCTTCATCGAATCCAACCAGTCACCAAAAATCATCTATTATCTATGAGTTCCATGTTTTGTTATCAGTGTGAGCAATCGTCCCAGCGCACCGGCTGCACGGCGGTCGGCGTGTGCGGGAAAACCCCAGAGACGGCGGCGCTGCAGGACCTGCTTCTGCACGCGCTGAAAGGGGTGAGCGTATTTGCTCACCGGGCGGCTAAGGCGGGAGCGCGGTCGGAGGCGCTGGAGCGGTTCGCGCTCGACGCGTTGTTCACGACGGTGACGAACGTGAATTTCGATCCGGCGCGGCTGCAGGGCATGCTGGTTGAAGCGGGAAGGCATCTTGAAGCCGCAAGAAGTCTTTACGAGGGAGTCCGTGCGGAGACTGACAGGACCGAGTTCAACGGCGCGACGTGTTTTGTTCCGGCTGAAAATCTGGACGACTTGATCCGGCAGGGTGAGGAAACCGGGATCGAGGGGCGGCAGGAGGCGATCGGGGCGGACCTGCTCGGTTTGCAGGAACTGCTGACCTACGGATTGAAAGGCATGGCCGCCTACGCGTGGCATGTGCGCGATGCGGG
>JBAWVC010000235.1:0-3180 GCA_037147455.1 Verrucomicrobiota bacterium
GTGATTCCGTCCTTCATCCCGAGGCCGTGGCCGCCATCCTGGTAGATGTGGCATTCGAACGGGACTCCAGCCTTTCGCAATGCGGAGACAAAGAGAAGCGGGTTGTCAACCGGCACGCCGGGATCTTCCCACGTGTGCCAGACAAAGCAGGGCGGGGTTTTGGCGTTGACGTGATTTTCGGCTGAGAGTTCCTCGCGCAAGGCTTCGGGCGCATCGGTGCCCAGCAGGTTGTCGCGGGATCCTCCGTGCGTGGACTCGCCCATCGTGATCACCGGGTAGCACAGGATACCGAGGTCCGGGCGCGAACTCACCCGCTCGACAGGATCCGGATCGTCCGGGTTTCCGGCGTCCCATTTCGTGAGAAGTGTCGCGGCGAGATGTCCGCCGGCAGACGAGCCGATGATCGCGATCTTGTTCGGATCGAACCCGTCTGTGGCGGCGCGGGAGCGGACGATGCGCAGCGCCCTGGCGGCGTCGGCCAGCATCACCGGATGCCGGTATCCATCGCTGCCGAGCCGGTAGTTGAGCACGAAGGCCTTGAACCCCTGGAGCTGGAAGACGCCCGCGAACCCCTCGCCTTCCTGCGACGAAAGCCCGCCGTATCCGCCGCCGGGGAGAATGAGAATCGCGGTGTCCGGGAATTTCGTTCCGAACGGCTCGTAGATATCGAGAGTGGGGATGTCGGCTGCGGCATCGCCTTTTGCGTGGGGTGCCGGGCCGGGCCAGAGAGGGATAGTATGCATCATAGAAAAAATCGAATGCTCTCAGTTTCCGCGATAAGAGGAGCCTAACGCAAGGTTTTCACGCAGGCGTGCGCGCTTGCGGATCGCAGAAACTTTCGCGGGGTTCCGCGCCGCCCCGACGGGATATTTGTTTTGTCAGCCGGACTTCCATGGGCCGGCATGCTAACCCATGGGCGCACGGCTCCCAAATCTTTTTGTGCATCTGGAGCACCGCCACGCCTGAGGGGAAATATGTCGGGTGACGCAGGATTGCATGGGCGAGGGCTTTCTGGTTTGATTCTCGACCAGACCTTTCCCATGCGAATTATTTACTTCGATTGTTTCTCCGGGATCAGCGGCGACATGGCGGTCGGAGCGCTCAGGGATCTCGGCGTGGAGGAGGATGTGTTTTTCAAAGCGATCTCCGCGCTCGGGCTCGGAGACGAGATCCACGCCCACTTCCACCGGGCCGCCCGGCAGAACATCGCCGGGGTGAAGTTTGACGTCCACTCACACGAACAGGGAGCGGGAACCGGAGCGCAAGCGGAGCAAAGCTCAACCCAAGAACCCGCGCATGATCACGTTCACGAGCACGGCTCCCACTCGCACGACCATGGGTCTCATGAGCCCCATCAGCCCCATGATCACCACCACACCCACAAAGGCCACGGACGGAATTACCGCGACATCCGGCTACTCCTCGAAAATTCCTCTTTGGCCACCGAAGTGAAATCCCGAGCGCTGTCGGTCTTTCACCGGATCGCTGTTGCCGAGGGGAAGATCCACGGGGTCCCGGCGGAAGACGTGGGGTTCCACGAGGTCGGCGCGGCGGATTCCATCGCGGATATCGTGGCCGCCTGCGCGGGCATCCACGCGCTCGGCCCGCTGCGCGTCGAGGCGTCGGTTCCGGTCGAAGGCTCCGGCTGGATTTCATGCGCCCACGGGTGCTTCCCGATCCCCGCGCCCGCGACCCTTGAGATTCTCGCCGGGGTCCCGCTCCGGCAGGTGGCCGAGGAATCGGAATTCATCACACCGACAGGAGCCGCCCTGCTGGCCGAATTCTGCGAGCGCTACGGCCCGATGGGCGAAATGCGCATCGAGCGCACGGGATACGGGCTCGGAACCCGCGAAACCCCTCCCCGCCCGAACGTTCTCCGCGCGGTCCTCGGGCAGACCGGCGACCCAGAATCTGCGGAGACCGACGAGATCGCGCAGATCGAGACCAACCTGGATGACATCACTCCCGAACTCGCCGCCTCCGCCATGCAGAAGCTTTTCCAAGCCGGGGCCCTCGATGTCTTTTTCACGTCGGCACAGATGAAAAAAAACCGTCCAGGCTTCGTGCTCACGACGCTCTGCGCTCCGGACAAGACCGACGACATCTCAAGGATACTGCTCACCGAAACGAGCGCGTTCGGGGTCCGGATCCACACCGCCAAGCGCTACAAGCTCCGCCGCGAGTTCCGCGACGTCGAGACCCCCTACGGTCCGGTCCGCATCA
This sequence comes from Verrucomicrobiota bacterium, assembly GCA_037147455.1. Lineage (GTDB taxonomy): Bacteria > Verrucomicrobiota > Verrucomicrobiia > Chthoniobacterales > Terrimicrobiaceae > QYQL01. Next base: position 2,224 of record JBAWVC010000235.1, read on the forward strand.
AGCTGGGCTTCCTGGGCGAGGACCTCGTGCAGTCGGCGCCGGAATTCGAATCCTGCCTCGCGGTCGCCGAGATGGCCGGAGTCAGCGTCCGCGACGTCCACATCGCCGCCTGGATCGGGACGACGCCGAAGCCCGTTGCCTGAGCGGAGAATTCCTTCCGGTGCATCGCGCCGGTTGCGCGAACCCGATCCTCGCGTATTTTGCACCCATGAACATGCCTCAAATCACACGCCGCAGCGCCTTCCGCCTTGGGTTCGCTTCACTTGCCGTCGGAATGTTTGGCGATCGGCTGATGGCGCAGGCCCCGCCGCCGGCTCCCGCAGGCCCTTATACCCTGCCTCCTCTTCCGTATGCCTACGATGCGCTTGAGCCCCACATCGACGCCGAGACGATGAGGATCCACCACGACAAGCACCACCAGGCCTATATTTCAAACGCCAACAAGCTGCTCGAGGGACAGCCCGGGCTCGCGAAACTGACGCCCGCCCAACTTCTGCTCAAACTCGACCAGGCGCCCGAATCCCTGCGCACCGGCCTGCGGAACAATGTCGGCGGACATTTCAACCACTCTCTCTTCTGGCTCATGATGTCGCCGAAGGGCGGCGGGGCGCCTTCGGGCGAACTGGCAGCAGCCATTCAATCAACATTCGGGTCCTTCGAGGAATTTAAAGCCCGGTTCAGCGATGCCGCACTGAAGCGATTCGGAAGCGGATGGGCCTGGCTGGTGATCAACGGGAGCCGCCGGCTTGAGATCCTTTCAACCCCGAATCAGGACCCCCCGCTGCTCGACGGACAAAAACCGCTGCTCGGACTCGACGTCTGGGAACATGCCTACTACTTGAAATACCAGAACCGCCGGCCGGACTACGTCGCCGCCTGGTGGAACGTGGTCAACTGGCCGTTCGTCGAAGAACAGTTCGCCAAGGGATAGCCGGTCAGCTGAAGACATCCTAGAGC
>JBAWVC010000236.1:0-3149 GCA_037147455.1 Verrucomicrobiota bacterium
GCGATTGTTCGCGCACCCAGGCGGATGCCGGATAGCGGGCGCGGTCGGCGTCAATGTCGGGGATCTTCATGTCTTGTATTCGATGAGTTTGGCTCCGGTGTTGCTGCGGCGGTCCCGCGCGTATTTCTGGATTCCGAGGAACTGCGGGAGCTTGGCGAGGACGGTGAGGATGCCGTATTCCGAAGCGGATCGCCAATCCGGACAGCGCCGGCGTGAGCTGCGGGCGATGCGTGCCATCTGGAGGACAATCGCGCCGCCGGTTGCGACGACGATGGCGATGCCCGCTAAAAAATATCCGGCGGCAGCCGCGGCGATTGCGGCGACGATCGCGCAGGCAATGCCCCGGACCCAGCGGCGGGCGCTCTGGGCCTGCCCGCCGAAGAGAACCTCGCCGAGCGTGGGGTCGGACGCCGTGCGCGTGGCGACATCCGCTGCCCCGTATCCGCCGCGCATGTTGCGCCGCCACCACTGGTTCCAGCGAAGAATATTCGCGTCGTGGCGGGTCATGTCCTTGTCGATGCGCCAAATTTTCCATCCCGCTTTGCGCAGGCGCAGGCAGAGTTCCGGCTCCTCTCCCGCGATCAGGGATTCGTTGAAGCCTCCGGCCTGCTCGAGAGCCTCGCGCCGCATGAGGGAATCGCCGCCGCACGATTTTGCCTCTCCGACCGGCGTGTTCCATTCGGTTTCGCAGAGGCGGTTGAAAACGGATTTTTGCGGAAACCTCTCGCGGCGCCTTCCGCAAACAGCGGCGGCCTGCGGGTTGGCGACGAGGAAGTCCGCCGCCGCAGGCACCCAGCCTTCGATCAGTTCGCAGTCGCCATCCACGAAATGCACCAAATCGGTTTCAGGCCAGTGCTCGAGAAGCGTTTTCCATCCGGCATTGCGGGCGCGCGACATCGTGAACGTGACCGATGTGTCCAGCGGCAGGACCTCGACTCCGATCGATCGGGCGAATTCCGCGCTGCCATCGGTCGATCCGGAATCCACATAGACGACCCTCTGACTCTCATTGACGAGAGAGCGAAGGCAGAGCTTCAGCCGTTCGCCCTCGTTTCTCCCGATAGCCACAAAGCCGATGGCGTTCATTTTGACACCTCCGGAAGTTCGCGGAAAAACCGGGCATATTCTTCCGTGATGACCGGCCACGAGAACCGCTCGCAGGCTGCGTTGTGCAGGGCCTGCTTGTCGGGCGGCGGACCGTCGAGCGCCCGGCGGATGGCTTGTGCGGTCGCTTTCGGGTCCGAGGTGTCGAGCAGCGTTGCGCTGTCGCCGAGGATCCATCGGGTGGTTCCATAGTCGTGGGCGACGACCGGGGTCCCGCAGGCCAGAGCCTCGATATAGACATTGCCGAACGATTCCTCGCGGCTCAGGTGCAGGAAGACATCGCCCGAACGGTAAAAACCGGGCATTTTGGCGGCGGTGAGAGCCGTGCGGAAATACCGCGCCCCGAGCAGATCACGGCCAAGGCTGTCCACCTCGTCCCGGCACGGCCCATCGCCCGCCACCGCCAGCGTGACGCCGTCGAGAAGTGCGACCGCTCGCACGGCGAGCGCCACATTCTTTGAAGGGATCAGCGCGCTGGCCATCACGACGACTTTGCCGTCGCGCGGAAGCCCGAGCTCCGCGCGCGCATCCGGTCCCGGTGTGAACCGGCTCACGTCAACTCCATTTGGGATGAGCGCCGAGCGCCACGTCGATTTGTTGAACTCGTAAAAATCCGGGTTCGTGCAGACGAGTCCGTCGCAGCGGAAGAGCCGGTATTCGGAATTCGTGCGCCGGGCCGGATGGTCGCCGTTTTGTGTGACGAAGACGTGTCGAGCGCGCCGGCCTTGCGCGTCCCGCATCCCGTGCAGGACCCAGCTCACGAAGGGGTAGCTGCACGTCACGGTGACATCCGGCCGCAGCGCCCTCGCGGCCTTGCGGAGATTCCATGCGAATGTCAGCTCCTCCCAGCGGAACTCGCTGCGCAGCGGGGGGAATTTCGGGAACTTTTCAAACCGTTCGCGCGGGATCATTCCGGCGTGAAGGAAATTGTAGGGTCGTCCGGAGATCTCCGGGCCCGATCCGATAACCGTGACCTCGAACTCCCTGCTCTGCGCCAGCCCGGATGCGACCGATTCGAAGGCGACCTCAGCGCCGCGGCTCACGCGGTGGAGGCCCGGGAGTGCCATGAGGATTTTCATTTGTCCAGCGGGCCTAGAAGCATCGAGAGCCCCTCGCGCAATTCGGCGGCTTTTTCCGAGCGACCCTTTCCGGTGATCCGCGCGAACCCGAGCCGCAGCGCAAACATCGCCGTATAGCACCCGCGCACCAATTTCTCTGCGAGCGGGCCGTAGCATTTGCGCTGGATCAGGAACCGGGCCTTCCACGTGTAGATGTCGCGCTGGCGGTTCCTGACGCGGGTGGAGTCCGAGGACGCCCCGCCGAGGTGCACGGTCTCGGCGCCCGGATCGAACCGGATCCGCCAGCCATGATTCCACAGCCGGTGGCACCACTCGCAATCCTCGCCGTAAAAAAAGAATTCCTGATCCAGGACCCCTGCCTCCCGCAGCGCGGAAGTCCGCGCAAAAAAGAATGCCCCGCCGATCCAGTCCACATCGCGCGGCCCGGCCGTCCGGTCCCAGCTGGAATCCTCGAGGTCAGCCCATCGGAATAGCGCGGGAAAAAACCACGGAAGCCCGAACGCGCGAACCGATTCCCATGCCGGATGAGGAAATTTCCGGCAGACGTTCTGCACCGTGCCGTCGCGGTTCCGGAGCATGCAACTCAAGGCGCCGATCTTTGGATCCGCCTCCATGATCTTTGTGCAGTAGGCGATGCAGCCATCGCGCACCAGCGTGTCGCTGTTCAGGAGCAGGAGATAGGCAGGGGGATTCTCGCCAGCCATCTGCTCGTGCAGGATCAGGTTGTTCCCGCCGGCAAACCCGAGGTTCTTGTCCATCGCCCGGAACTCCAGCCAGCCGGAGTCCCATCGGTTCTCGCGGATCGCCGCCTCGATGCGAGGCACCGAGTCATCGCCGGAGGCATTGTCCAACAGGACGACCTTCATCCCGGGGTTCGCGGCAGCTTCCGGGGCGAGAGTTTTCAGGCAGTCGATTGTCACATCCGGCGTCCGGAAATTCAGGACAATCACGGTGAGGCGCGGGGAA
>JBAWVC010000237.1:0-3093 GCA_037147455.1 Verrucomicrobiota bacterium
AGATCGCCTTCAGGCTCGTGCCGTCGCTCGCCGTGTGGCAGAGCTGCCGGATGCGCGGCAGGCTGACGTTGCGGCCGAAGTGGCGGCAGACCATGCCAAGGGACGCCGCGCCGCAGTCCATCTCATCGATCTGCTGGACGAGGGAAAACCGCCGGATCCGTTTTCTGCCTTTTCGAAACAGCCCGTTTTCATCGGCGAAAAGATCCTCGTCCTCCGCTGAGGTCCCCTCCCCGGCCTCCTGCGGGGCTTCGTCCACGGCCACCTTGTCGTGGACGCCCGACTCGGCGGGCAGAAGCTCCGCGGAGAAATCCAACGGCACCCGCGCTTCGGTGCCCACATGGTATTGGGCGATGCGCTCCTCCAACAGCCGGGCAAAATCTGGAAACTCACGGCTCAGCTCCAGGACCGCCTTCGGCTTCAGCGACAGCAGCTGGCAGTCCCTCACCGCCTCGGCCGAGGCCGTCCGCTCAAGGCCTTTGATCGCGGAGAGCTCGCCAAAAAAATCCCCGTCCCGCAGGAATGCCAGGTTTTTTTCAGACCCGTTGCTCGACGTGAAGATGCGGACGTGGCCCCGCTCGATGATGAACATCGGCCCGGCCGGCTGACCCTCCTGGATGATCGTCTCACCTTTTGCGAACTGTGCGGGTTCGATCCGCGCCAGCAGCGCGGAGAGCGCCGGCCGGGGCAGGCGGCCGAAGTTGCTGAACTGGTAAAGGAACCCGTGAAGCGTCCGCCAGCGGACGGTCATCTCCAGATAGTTTTTCAGCCCGGGCTGTTCGCGCACCAGCTCGAGGAGATCGTCGCGCCCCAACCGTAAAACCTCGACGCTCGAACTGCAGCGGATGCTGGCGTTGCGCGGCTCCTCGGAGAGCAGCGCGGTCTCGCCGAAAACGTCGCCCGGCCTCAGAGTGTTCAGCGAAACCTCCTGCCCCTCGGCGTTGGTCCGAAGCACCCGCGCGCGGCCGGCCACGAGAACGTAAAATGCATCGGCTTTATCGCCCTGGCGGACGATGGTCTCGCCGAAGACGTATTGCGATTCGCGGAACCGCGCCCGGACGCGCTCGTAGGCATCCTGCGGCAGGAACTGCAAAAACGAGGCTCCCCTCAAATATTCCTCGGCCTGGGAATTCATGCGGGGGAATCCGGCTCGATCAGCCAGGTGATGTGGTTTGAGACGAGATTCCCAAAATGTCCGGACAGAAGTTCGGCGTCCACCCGCGCAAGGACCATCTCGTCGTCCAGCGACGGCTCCTGCTTGTTTAAAATCCGGCAGATCTGAAACCGCTCGCCGGCCGTGTTGAGTTCGATCACCTGCCCGCTTTCCGCGCTGAGAAACCGCTGCTGCAACGCCTCGGGAAAATCTTCGAGCAGGAGTTCCCTCCTCTCGGTCCGGCAATGCTCCTGCCAGGCCAGCTCGTCCATGGAAAGTCCGTCAACATTCAGGCACAGACAGGCCTCGCGAGCGGCGTCCTCCGATTCCAAATCCAGCGTCTCGACTTCGAACCGCGTCAGCGGTAGCCGCAGGACGGATAGCGTCCGGTCCCGATTCTCAGGAGTTTTGAACTGCTCGCATCTCCATCTGTAAACGGATTCCATCCCGGCCATGGCCTCGAACCACGCCCCTTCGCGCCCGAGGCGGTCGAGCCATTCGGAAAGCCGCCCGGGATCCGAACCGGTCCGCTGAAAAAATTCCGTGCGCTCGGCCTCGATCCGCCCTGGAACCGCCGCGGCCGGCAGGGCGCTTCCAGCCAAACCAGCGACCCTGGCGCCCAGGAGCCGGGCCAGCTCCGCGAGTTTCCCCGCGAACAGGAGATCCTGGATGAATAGCTCCCGGAGGTCCTCCTCCGCATCGGGATAATCGAGGTCCGCCGGCCGTGCGGGAGCGGCGGGGTTCTCCCTCCAATATCTCCGGCAGGCAGAGGCGCCGAGATCGTCGAGCGTCATGCCGCGATCCCGCAGCCATTCTTCCGTCTCCTCGGCGGTGATCAGATTGTTGTTGTAGCGGATATCCTCCGAAAGGGATTGCAGGGCATCGCTGTCGGCCTCCAGCCCTTCCTCGTCCGCATGCTCCTCGCAGGCGATCCCGAGAAGAAACTCCTGCCACAGCGGCTCCAGATCTCCGCGAAACCATGCGGCATCGACGATGTCGGCCGCCGTGAACCTCCTGCCCCCCGCCTCGAATACCGCTGTGGCCATGGGCGTGCGGCTGGCGGGGTTGTCTTCTTCGGTGCGCATGTTGATCGAAAAAACTGGAACGCCTGCATCGGGAGGGCCCAGACTTCCGGATCGCAGGCGAAAACGGCTTCGTGTTCGCCAATTCGCTGGCAGTTATCTCATCCCGACGCAGTTATTACAACCTCGGATTTTGGCTTGCGTCATCCAGCGAAACGGTAACAATGCCACTGATAGTTGCTAACCGTCAAACTACTGAAAGGATGTTATGAAAAAGATCAAAGTCAAGGACCTCACCGTAAGTAAAAAAGCGGGCAAAAAGGTCAAAGGCGGCGCGCCGGCAGGAATGAAATGCGGGGCTGAAATAATGAAGTTGGGCGCGAGCCAAATCCAAAGCACGGCTTCGTTAGTGAAGTTGGGCACGGTCCAAAAGAAATGCGCGGGCATGGGCAGGTGACCGGTCTCCCCGTGGGGCGGGAAGATTCCTCGCGCATTGTAAGCAATTAGTCAGTTTTAAGCTCCGGTGCCCGAAATCCTGGTCTTCGCCAAAGTCACCGGAAAATATTCTTCGGCTTTGCGGGAGGTTATCCTCCGGAAAGCCACCGTTGAGGCCGCCAAAGAGGCCGGCATCACCGTCTCCGCCCGTCAGCTTCAAAACGCCCTCCGGACCTTTCGCCGTTCCCGCCATCTCATCGCACGCAGCGGATTCGAGTCCTGGTTGACATCCGTTGGCCTTGCTCCAGAGGCCTTGGCACAACATCTCGAAGAGGACGTGCTCATCGCCCAGTTCAAAAAGTTGCTGGCGCGGAACGCCCGTCAGATCCGTCCGCTTTCCCGGTTCGCAGCACGGCTGATCAACCCCGACACGGAATATAAAAAATGGCTGGACGCAACGCTCAGTTAGTCGCTCCCGAACGCCGG
>JBAWVC010000238.1:0-3024 GCA_037147455.1 Verrucomicrobiota bacterium
CTCCCGGACGGCACGGCCCAATACTCGCTCCTGCTCAACGAGCGCGGAGGGGTCATCGACGACCTGATCGTTTACCGGCTCGGCGCGGAAAAATTCCTGCTCATTGTCAACGCTTCGATGATCGAAGAGGACGCGGCATGGATGAATGACCGTCTTGCCGAGGGAGTCGCGTTCGAGAACGCGAGCGCGGGCTTTGCGGCCCTTGCGATCCAGGGGCCTTTGGCGGGGGGCGTCTTCGAGAAGCTGTTCGGCCGGGAAATGCCCGCAGAGCGGAACCGGATCCTCCAGATCGGCGACCATTTTGCGGTGACGACCGGATACACCGGCGAGGCGGGGTTCGAGTGGCTCATCCCTGCGGACGAGGCCCCTTCCGCCTGGCGGCGCACTCTTGACGCCGGCGCGAAACCCTGCGGGCTTGGCGCGCGCGACACGCTCCGCCTCGAAATGTGCTACCCGCTCAACGGCTCGGATCTTTCGCCCAACCACACGCCGCTCGAGGCGGGGCTCGGGTATTTTGTCGATCTCAACAAACCGGACTTCATCGGAAAAGCGGCCCTGGCGTCCCAGAAAGCGGACGGGGTTCCGAGCCGGCTCTGCGCGCTCCGCGTCACGGAAAAAGCGCCTCCGATCCGCCCGCATTATCCGGTCTGGATCGACGGCGAGCCGGTGACCGAGACGACCAGCGGGGCCTTGTCGCCATCGCTCGGCGACGGGATCGCCCTCGCCTACCTCCCGGCCGGATACTCGAAGCCGGGGCAGGAAGTTGAGATTGAAGTGCGCGGGCGGAGATTCCGCGCTTGCGTTCGCAAAAAACCCCTTTACCAAAAAGAAGCATGAATGTTCCTGAAACCCTCCGCTACGCCGAAAGCCACGAATGGATCCTCGTCGAGGGCGACACGGGCACCGTCGGCATCACCGACCACGCCCAGGCCGAACTCACTGACATCGTCTTTGCCGAACCCCCTCCGGTCGGAAGAAAGCTCACGGCCGGCGAAGTCGCGGCCGTGGTGGAATCCGTCAAGGCCGCCAGCGATATTTACAGCCCGGTCTCCGGGGAGGTGATCGCGCGCAACGCGGACGTGGAAGCGGACCCCGCACTGCTCAACACCGATCCCTTCGGCGCGGGGTGGATTTATAAAATCCGCCTCTCGAACCCTGGCGAAGTCGCCGCACTCAAAGACCCCGCCGCCTACAGCGCGCAGATCGGGGCATGAGCGCATTTGCCTCCCGCCATATCGGGTCCTCCGGGACAGAAATCGACGCGATGCTCAGCGTTGTCGGCGCAGCTTCTCTCGACGCCCTCATCGCAGAAACCGTTCCCGCGGGCATCCGGCTCGGACGGGAGCTCACGCTGCCCGCCGCGCGTTCGGAAGAGGAGACTCTCTCCGATTTGCGTGCTCTGATGGACCGCAACGTCGTGGCCCAGACGCACATCGGAGCGGGCTACCACGGAACTTACACGCCTGCGGTCATCCGTAGAAATATTTTGGAAAATCCCGGCTGGTATACCGCCTACACGCCTTATCAGGCGGAGATCGCCCAGGGGAGGCTGGAGGCGCTGCTGAATTTCCAGACGATGGTCTGCGACCTCACGGGCATGGAGATTTCCAATGCGTCGCTGCTCGACGAGTCCACCGCCGCGGCCGAGGCCATGGCGCTTTGCCACGACATCAAGGGCGGAGACGCGTTTTTCGTGGCCGACCATTGCCACCCCCAAACGATCGCCATCCTGCACACACGCGCGGAACCGCTCGGCATCAGGATTCTCAGCGGCCCCGCGGAGTCGGGCCCGGAGGAGCCGGTATTCGGCGCGCTGTTCCAATACCCCGCGACCGACGGCATGATCGACGATCTCGGAAGTTTGATTTCCCGCACCCACGAGTCCGGCGCCCTCGCGGTCGTCGCCGCCGACCTGCTGGCGCTGACGATCATCACGCCGCCGGGAGAGTTGGGCGCGGACATCGTTGTCGGCTCGGCCCAGCGCTTCGGGGTTCCGATGGGATTCGGCGGCCCGCACGCCGCGTTTCTGGCCACGCGCGACGAGCACAAGCGCCGGATGCCGGGCCGGCTGGTCGGCGTCTCGAAGGATGCCGCCGGCAATCCCGCCCTGCGCCTCACGCTCCAGACGCGCGAGCAACATATCCGCCGCGAAAAAGCCACCAGCAACATCTGCACCGCCCAGGTTCTTCTCGCGGTCATGGCCTCGATGTATGCGGTCTATCACGGGCCGGAGGGGCTGCGCGCGATCGCGGAGCGCGTCCACCGCGTCGCCCTCCGCCTGGCCGGGTCGCTCGGGCACCTTGGCTACGCCGTGCATCCGGGACCGTTTTTCGACACCGTGCGCGTCTGGCTCGGGAGCCGCCATGCCGACGAGGTCCTTCTCCGCGCCGCCGCGCGCGGGATCAACCTCCGCAAGCTCGACGAGCACGCGGTGGCGATCGCCCTCGATGAAACGACCGGCGACCTGAGGCCTTTGCTCGAGGTTTTCGGGGGGACCCCCGGTGACATTTTTGAAGATCTTCCCGAGGTGATCGGGCCGGCGCTCCGGCGCAAATCCGCGTTTCTGACCCATCCGGTTTTTCATTCGCACCATACCGAGACCGGGATGCTCCGCTACATCCGCCGCCTCGAGGCGAAGGACCTTTCGCTCACGACCTCGATGATCCCGCTCGGCTCGTGCACGATGAAGCTCAACGCCACCTCCGAGATGCTTCCCTTAACGTGGGACACGGTCGGCGCGCTGCATCCGCTCGTGCCCCAGGATCAGGCGGCAGGATATTTCGAAATGGCCGCCGAACTCGAGACATGGCTCGCGGAAATCACCGGCTTCGCCGCGGTTTCGCTGCAGCCGAACGCCGGCTCGCAGGGCGAATACGCGGGCCTGCTCGCCATCCGGGCCTGGCACCGATCGCGCGGCGAATCCCACCGCAACATCTGCCTGATCCCGACATCCGCGCACGGAACGAACCCGGCCAGCGCCGTCATGGCTGGCATGAAAGTTGTGGCCGTCGCTTGCGACGCGCT
>JBAWVC010000239.1:0-3015 GCA_037147455.1 Verrucomicrobiota bacterium
TACCTCCAGAAGATTTTAAGTCTTCTGCGTCTGCCATTCCGCCACGAGCCGGATCAACAACACTCACAGAAAAAAAGCTCAAATGCCAGCGGAAGGTTGGTTTGGGTGCAGGACACAGGACAAAAATATCCATGAGGGAATCCCCAACGGGAAATCCTCCAGCCCAGGGTTGCGAGGGACGAGCTGCCCTGGGTTTTACGTGGAAGAGAGCATCTGCTGAAGGGGTTGGATACCTGGCTGTGACATTAAGAGCGCTCTTTGCCGCTATCGTGCCGCCGTTGATGGTCAGAGTTCCATTTCCCATTCCGTTAATGCCTCCGGCAATCACTAGTGTGATGTTTTTTACCCGTCCTCCGACCCGGTTGGGACGGGATTTTCTACCTGCCCGGCGGGTGGCTTGCGGGAAATTCAACATGCCGTTGCGGACCTGTGTCTGCTGCGAACCTGTCATATTTTTTCCGCTCCCGGCAACCGGGGAATTGTAACGATTCCGTCACAAATCCGACCGGCCATTTTATAGGAGGGAACAGCAGCAGGGGCTGTGCCAAGACGGGTGGAATTTAAAGAAAAACACAGGAATTTTAGCGGAGAACCTGCGGCGCCATTGATTGTGTTAATCATCTGGAGGAAATATTCAACAGGCCCTTGGCACAAGGGTCTCTAAAACGCACAAGGGGCACAAGGAAACAAGGGGCCGGGATCGAATGGCGCTCAGTTAAGGCGGTTTTATGGGATGCTGCCCATTCAGGGCAGGGCACTTCTTTTTCCAAGACCCAGGGCGGCGCAGACGCTTGCCCTTGGGCTTTTTGATGTTGCCCCTTCAGGGCTTAACGGAGCGCCATTCGGGCCGGGATCGGCGGGCAGTCCGCTCCGCGTTTTTCGCGTTTGCCGGCGCCGGCTAGCTGCGGCGGCGTTTGACGCGGACGAGCGCGAGGGATTTTTGGAGCGAGGCTTTGACCGTGGCGTATTCCTCGTCGCCCAGCTTGCTGTCCTTCATGGCCTCCTCGGCGCGCTTGACGGCCTCCTCTGCGGCGGACTCGTCGATTTCGCTTTCCTTGACCGCCATGTCGGTGAGGACCGCGACCTTGTCCGCGCCGATCTCGACGAACCCTTCCCCCACGGCGAGGCGGAGTTCCTCGCCGCCCTTGAATACGCGGAGCTCGCCCGGAAGGAGCTGGGTCATCAGCGGCACGTGCTGCGGGAGCACCCCCAGCTCGCCCTCGACGCCCGGAATCGTCACCGAGTCCACATCGTCGGAGTAGATTTTCTGCTCGGGGGTGACAATTTCCAGGTGAAGCATGACGAGAAGTTTTAAGTTTTAAGAGCCGAGCGCAGCGAGACAGCTCAACTCGAATGTTTGGTTTTTCTATTTGAGCAATTAAGTTTTAAGTGGTGAGAAGTCGGCAGGTCGCCTTGGAATCGAGAGGCTTAAAACTTACAAACTTAAGACTTAAAACTTCTAAGCCTCTTTCACCATGTCGATGCTGCCCTTCATGTAGAAATTGCCTTCGGGCACGTCGTCGTGTTTGCCTTCGAGGATTTCCGAGAAGCCGCGGATGGTTTCGCTGATCGGGACGTATTGGCCTTTGGTGCCGGTGAAGATCTCGGCCACGTGGAACGGCTGTGACAGGAAGCGCTGGATCTTGCGGGCGCGATAGACCGTCAGTTTGTCGTCCGGCGAAAGCTCATCCATGCCGAGGATGGCGATGATGTCCTGGAGATCCTTGTAACGCTGGAGGACGTTCTGGACGCCGCGGGCGACCTTGTAGTGCTCCTCGCCGATGATCTCGGCGGAAAGCGCCTTGGATGTCGAGGCGAGCGGGTCCACCGCCGGATAGATTCCGAGCTCCGCGATCGAGCGCTCGAGCACGATCGTGGAGTCGAGGTGCGCGAACGTGTTCGCGGGGGCGGGGTCGGTGAGGTCGTCCGCCGGCACATAGACGGCCTGGAACGACGTGATCGAGCCCTTGGTCGTCGAGGTGATCCGCTCCTGCAGGTCGCCCATTTCCGCGGCGAGGGTCGGCTGGTATCCGACCGCGCTCGGGGTTCTGCCGAGGAGCGCAGAGACCTCGGAGCCCGCCTGGGAGAACCGGAAGATGTTGTCGATGAAAAGCAGGACGTCCTGGTTCTTCTCGTCGCGGAAATATTCCGCCATCGAGAGCGCGCTGAGGGCCACGCGCAGGCGGGCGCCGGGAGGTTCGTTCATCTGGCCGTAAACCAGCGCGACCTTCGATTTTGAGAGGTCCTCCTGGTTGATGACGCCCGACTCGCTCATCTCCGCGTAGAGGTCGTTTCCCTCGCGGGTGCGCTCGCCCACGCCCGCAAAAACCGAGTAGCCGCCGTGGCCCTTGGCGATGTTGTTGATGAGCTCCATGATGACGACGGTCTTGCCGACGCCGGCTCCGCCGAACGCGCCGACTTTTCCGCCCTTGGTGAACGGGCAGATCAGGTCGATGACCTTGATCCCGGTCTCGAGGATTTTTGCCTGGGTGTCCTGCTCGATCAGCGGCGGGGCCTTGCGGTGGATCGGGTATTTTTTTTCGAAATTCACCGGCCCGCGCTCGTCGGTCGGGTCTCCGGTGACATTGAAAATCCTGCCCAGAACGCATTCGCCGACCGGAACGGAAATCGGGGCGCCCGTATTGACGACCTCCATCCCGCGTGAAAGCCCTTCCGTCGAACTCATGGCGATCGACCGCACCCAGTTCCCCCCGAGGTGCTGCTGGACTTCGAGCGTGAGGCGGTTGGATTGGCCGGCGGCTTCGAAGGTGATTTCCAGCGCGTCGTAGATTTTGGGCAGCGAGCCCTGGGCTGGGTTGAACTCGACATCCACAACGGCGCCGATGATTTGAACGATTTTTCCTTTGTTACTCATGCGAATGGGTTTGCTTGCCTCCTGGGCGGGGAGGCAAGAGACATACCCGTGACGCGCGTCAGAGACAACAGGATTTTTGCCAAAATCACAAAACCCCAAGCATCATGGTCGCGCGATACCCGTGAATGTGACACAGGCTT
>JBAWVC010000240.1:0-3001 GCA_037147455.1 Verrucomicrobiota bacterium
CAAGAATGACGGCAACAGCTACCACCACATTGACCCGTATTTCGGACCCGACCCGAAGGGGGACTTCGCGATCATGGACACCGAGACGTCCGACCCGGCGACGTGGAAGTGGACGTCCGCCGACAAGCTGTTCCTCGAGCTGATCAAGAAGGCGCACGAGCGCGGGATCCGGGTCGTGATCGACGGGGTCTTCAACCACACGGGGCGGGATTTTTTCGCGTTCGAGGACCTGCGGAAGAACCAGGAAAAATCCCCCTACACGGGCTGGTATCAGGTCGTTTCGTTCGACAATCCGGCCACGACGCGCAACGAGTTTGAATACCGCGGGTGGTGGGGGCACAAGACGCTCCCGATCTTCGCGGCCACGGCCGACAAGAAGGACATGGCGCCCGGGCCGAAGGAATACATCTTCAACGCCACGCGACGCTGGATGGATCCGAACGGCGACGGGAATCCCGCCGACGGGATCGACGGATGGCGGCTCGACGTGGCCGACGAGCGCCCGGCGAAATTCTGGGCCGACTGGAACGCGCTGGTGCATTCGCTCAACCCGGACGCCTACACGACGGCCGAGGTCTGGAGCAGCCCGATCGAGATGCTCGCGCACGGGAACTTTTCCGCGTGCATGAACTATTTCGGGTTCGCGATGCCGGTGAAAGGGTTCCTGGTCGACCGCGTCATCCCGCCCTCGAAGTTTTCCAAGCTGCTCGACGACCGGCGCAACGCGATTTCTCCGGCGACCGCCTACGCGATGATGAACCTGATGGACTCGCACGACACCGACCGGCTGGCCTCGATGATCGTCAACGGCGAGGGCACGGTCTATTCCGACCCGAACCAGATCGAGTTTAACGCCAACAACAACGGGGCGACCTCGAAAAAATACAAGCTCCGCAAGCCCGACGAGCGCGAGCGGGCGATCCAGCGGCTCGTCGTGCTGTTCCAGGCCACGTATGTCGGGGCCCCGATGATCTACTACGGCGACGAGGCCGGGATGTGGGGGGCGAACGACCCGGACGAGCGGATGCCGATGGTCTGGGCCGACATGAAATTCGACCCTCAGGCGATCGATCCGCGCGGGGGCACTCGCAAGCCGGACGAGGTGAAATTCGACGACGCGCTCTTCGCGTTTTACAAGTCGGCGGTCGCGCTCCGGAAATCGAACCCCGCGCTGAACCGCGGCGCGTATCGCGCGCTCGGCGCGTTCGACAAGGAACAGACGTTCGTCTTCGAGCGGAGCCTCGATGGGAAGGCGCTCGTCGTCGCGCTGAACCGCAGCGACTCGCCGCAATCCGTCGAGGTCGAACTCGCGCCCGATGATGCCAAGCTGCTCGCGGGCGCGGGAACGGTGTTTTCGACCGGCAAAGATTCCAGCGGGGTCTCGTGCGCGGTCATCGGCGGCAAGATGAAAATCTCGCTGCCCGCGCTGACCGGGGCGGGGTTCGGGGTGCCTGCGTCAGGCAGCCCGAAGGGCGAAACCGGCGGTGGCAAATGAGGAGTGCTAAATGGATGATACGTGGAATGGCGTGAAGTTCTGGGCGTTTTCTGACGTGGGGCAGCCGTCCCGGCTGCCTTCTTGCACACAGAATAGCAGGCGGGACGCCTGCTCCACTTTCGGTTCGCTACAGTGCTATTCGGGGCTGCGTGCCATCGAGATTCGTATTTCCAATTTCTCATTTCTCATTTCTAATTTGCGACTCCTCCTATGAATAAACCGCGTTTGAATTTTTGGGCCATCTGGAACATGAGCTTCGGGTTTTTCGGGATCCAGTTCGGCTGGGGTCTTCAGATGGGGAACATGTCGTCGATCTACGAATACCTCGGCGCGAAGGAGAGCGAGCTTCCCCTGCTCTGGCTTGCGGCGCCGCTCACCGGGCTGATCGTCCAGCCGATCATCGGAAACATGAGCGACCGCACGTGGGGCCGGCTGGGCCGACGGCGGCCGTATTTTCTGGTCGGCGCGATCCTGGCCTCGCTCGCGCTGCTCGCGATGCCGCATTCGTCCGCGCTCTGGATGGCGGCCGGGCTGCTGTGGATCATGGACGCGTCGGTGAACGTGAGCATGGAGCCGTTCCGCGCGTTCGTCGCGGACCTGCTGCCGGAGGAGCAGCGCACGGTCGGCTTCGCGATGCAGTCGGTCTTCATCGGGGCCGGTGCCGTGATCGCCTCGAAGCTCCCGCAGTGGCTGAACGACTACGCCGGGATCAGCCTCGCGACCGGAGCGGGCCAGCCGATTCCGGCGACCGTCCAATGGGCGTTCACGATCGGCGCGGCGGTGTTTATCCTGGCGGTTCTCTGGACTGTTATCACAACGCGGGAATATCCGCCGGACGACCTCGAAGCCCTGCGCAAGAGGAAGTCCGAGGGGTTCGGCGAAATCCTGACGGCGTTCCGCGAAATGCCCTCGCGCATGAAGCAGCTCGCGCTCGTCCAGTTCTTCACCTGGATGGGACTGTTCTGCATGTGGATCTTTTTTTCCGTCGCGGTCGCCCGCAACGTGATGGGGGCGACGGACACGAATTCCGACCTCTACAAGCAGGGGATCGCGATCGCCAACAACT
The DNA here is from genome assembly GCA_037147455.1 of Verrucomicrobiota bacterium. Lineage (GTDB taxonomy): Bacteria > Verrucomicrobiota > Verrucomicrobiia > Chthoniobacterales > Terrimicrobiaceae > QYQL01. Next base: position 2,562 of record JBAWVC010000240.1, read on the forward strand.
GTTTTGCGACCTACAACTTCGTGGCGTTCCTGGCGGCGATGGGATTCCTGTGGCTCGGCCGCGTAATGAGCGCGAAGTGGATCCACGCGATTTCTCTGGCGCTCGGCGGGCTCGGCCTCGCGTCGGTCGGAATCATCCACGACCCGAACCTGCTCATGCTGGCCTTCGTCGGAGTCGGGATCGCGTGGGCGTCGATCCTTTCGATGCCCTACGCGATGCTCTCGAACGCGCTCCCTCCCGCCCGGATGGGCGTATACATGGGGATCTTCAACTTCTTCATCGTGATCCCACAAATCCTTGTGGCGATCCTGCTCAGCCGCGTGATGGAGGGGTTTCCGCAGGTCAACCGCCTGAGCGCGGTCGTCTTCGGGGGCTTCTGCATCCTCCTCGCAGCGGTGCTGACCCTGCGCGTCAAAACCGACGAGCCGAGCACGTAGCTC
>JBAWVC010000241.1:0-2972 GCA_037147455.1 Verrucomicrobiota bacterium
GGCGGGAGGAGGATTTTCCGGAGTGGTATCAGCAGGTCATCCGCGCGGCGGATCTGGCCGAAAATTCGGAGGTGCGCGGGTGCATGGTCATCAAGCCGTGGGGGTTCGCGCTCTGGGAACGGATCCAGGCGGTGCTCGACCGGATGTTCAAGGATACCGGTCACAAGAACGCGTATTTTCCGCTCTTCATCCCGCTGAGTTACCTGGAGAAGGAGGCCTCGCATGTCGAGGGCTTCGCGAAGGAATGCGCGGTCGTCACCCACCACCGACTCGAGATGAAGGACGGGAAGCTCGTGCCCGCTGGCGAGCTGGCCGAACCGCTCGTCGTGCGCCCGACCTCGGAGACGATCATCGGCGCCGCCTACGCGCGGTGGGTGAAATCCTGGCGCGACCTGCCGATCCTGCTTAACCAGTGGGCGAACGTCGTCCGCTGGGAAATGCGCCCGCGCCTGTTCCTGCGGACCGCGGAATTTCTGTGGCAGGAAGGGCATACCGCCCACGAGACGCGGGAGGAGGCGGAGGTCGAGACGATGAAAATGCTGCGGGTTTACGAGACGTTCGCCCGCGACTTTCTCGCGATCCCGGTGCTCACCGGTGAGAAGAGCGAGGGCGAGCGCTTCCCCGGCGCGCTGCGCACGTATTGCATCGAGGCCATGGTCCAGGACCGGAAGGCGATCCAGGCCGGGACATCGCATTTTCTCGGGCAGAATTTTTCGAAGGCGTCGGGGATCCAGTTCCAGGGCCGCGACGGGGCTGTCCAGCACGCGTGGACGACAAGCTGGGGGGTGAGCACGCGACTGATCGGGACGCTGATCATGGCCCACTCGGACGACGACGGTCTCGTCATGCCTCCGCGCATCGCCCACACGCATGCGGTCATCATCCCGATCACGCCGAAGGAGGATTCCAAAGCCGCCGTGCTGGAGGCCGCGGAGACCCTCGCGAAAGCTCTCCGGGCGGCCACATTTCAGGGAGAGCCCATCGCCGTCGAGGTGGACACGCGCGATCTCGGCGGCGGCGTGAAGAGCTGGGAGTATATCAAAAAAGGCGTGCCGGTCCGCATCGAGATCGGCCCGCGCGACCTCGCGCAGGGCACCGCGGCGGTTTCGCGCCGGGACCGCCCGCACAAGGAAAAGGAGTTTCTTCCGACGGGCGACATCCCCTCGCGGCTACCCGCGATCCTGGACGAAATCCAATCCTCTCTTCTCGAACGCGCGACCGCATTCCGGGACGCCCACTTCCGCGTGCTGGATACCAAGGAAGATTTCTACGCGTTCTTCACGCCGGAGAACCCCGCCAAGCCGGAGATCCACGGGGGCTTCGCCCTCGCCCATTGGAACGGCAGCCCCGCGGTCGAGGAGCAAATCAAAAACGACCTGAAGGTCACGATCCGCTGCATTCCGTTCGAGGATTCCCCGGAGCCCGGCATGTGCCCGTTCAGCGGCGAACCCAGCAAGCAGCGCGTCGTCTGGGCGAAGTCGTATTGAAGGAAAGCCCTACCGGTCAGGCCGCGGGCTGGATCCCCGCCTTGATCCTGGCGGCGGGAAGGGCGGAGAGGATTTTTTCGACCGCTGCTGCGGGAGTGATGCCGTGTTTGGCGCGGAGGGCGGGAACGGTGCCGTGCTCGACGAACTGGTCGGGCCATCCCACACGGACGACGGGGGTTGTGATTTTTTGTTCCGAGAGGTGCTCGATGACCGCGCACCCAAATCCGTTGTGGAGCACGTGGTCCTCCATCGTGCAGACGACCTCGCAGCCGCGCGCGAAGAATTCGATCGTCGCGGTGTCGAGAGGCTTGATCCAGCGGGCGTTGATGACGGCGGTGGAGACGCCCATTTTCTCGAGCGTCTCAGCCGCTTCGAGGGCGGGTTCGCACATGTTGCCGAGGGCGATGATCGCCGCGCGCGAGCCGTGGCGGAGGACCTCGGATTTTCCGATTTCGAGGAGCTGCGGCTTTTTCTTCAGGGCCGCGCCAGTGCCGGCGCCGCGGGGGTAGCGGATGGCGATCGGGCCTTCGTCGTAGTTGGCCATCGTCCAAAGCATGTCCACAAACTCGTCCTCGTCCTTCGGCTGCATGTGGATCAGGCCCGGGACGGAACGCAGGAAGCCGATATCAAAAAGCCCGTGGTGGGTGGGGCCGTCGTCGCCGGAAAGTCCGGCGCGGTCCATGCAGAGCGCCACGTTGAGATTCTGCAGGGCCAGATCGTGGATGATCATGTCGTAGGCCCGCTGCATGAACGTGCTGTAGATCGCGAGGAACGGCTTCATCCCGCGCGCGGCGAGGCCGCCCGCGAAGATCGCGGCGTGCTCCTCGGCGATCCCCACGTCGAAGAACCGGTCCGGGTGCCGCTTGGCAAACCCGATGAGCCCGGTGCCGGTCGGCATGGCGGCGGTGATGGCGGCGATCTTGTTGTTGTGGTCGGCAAAATTGGCGAGCGACGAGCCGAGAAGCTCGGAATACGTCGGCGTCGGCGCCGCGACCGTCTCGCCGGTATCGAGATGGAATTTTCCCAGCCCGTGGAACTTGTCCGGCCGCTCGAGCGCCGGGGCGTAGCCTTTGCCCTTCTGGGTCAGGATGTGGAGGATGACCGGGTCGGTCTGGGTTTTGAGAAATTGAAATGTCTCGGTGAGGAGCGCGGTGTCGTGCCCGTCGATCGGGCCGTAATACCGGATGCCGAGGTCCTCGAAGATCACGCTGGGAGCGAGGAGGTTCTTGAGCCCGACCTCGGCCTTGTGCGCGAGCTTGCGGGCGCTTTTTCCGGCGATCCACTCGACGAACCTGGCCGCCTTGTCGTGCAGGTGGGCGTAGGACGGGTTCGTCACCAGGCGGTTGAGATACTCGGCGACCGCCCCGACATTTTTCGCGATCGACCACTCGTTGTCGTTGAGGACGATGATCAGGCGCTTGGTCGTCGATGCCACGTTGTTCAAGGCCTCGAAGCTCACCCCGCAGGTGAACGCCCCGTCGCCCG
>JBAWVC010000242.1:0-2936 GCA_037147455.1 Verrucomicrobiota bacterium
CCGATGCCGAAGGCGCGTCCGGTCACTTTGAGGCCCGGGGCCGCCTGCTCGCGCTTGTATTCGTTGAGGTCCACCCTCCTGGTCACCCACCGGACGGTCTCCTCGTCGAACCCTCTGCGGATCAACTCTTCCTCGCCGAGGTTTTCCTCCACGTAGAGCCTGAGAATTTCGTCCAGCACCTCGTAGGGAGGGAGGGTGTCCTGGTCGGTCTGGTCCGGGCGGAGCTCCGCGCTGGGCGGCTTGGTGATCGAGCGCAAAGGGATGAGATCGCGGTGAGCATCCTCGTTGAGAAAGTCCGCCAGCTTGTAAACGGTTGTCTTCGGAAGATCGGAGATGACCGCGAGCCCGCCGCACATATCGCCGTAGAGGGTGCAGTAGCCGACGGCCAGCTCGCTCTTGTTTCCGGTGGTGAGGAGGAGGTGGCCGAATTTGTTCGACAGCGACATGAGCGTGAGCCCGCGCAGCCGGGCCTGCATGTTTTCCTCGGTGATATCCTCGGGCTTCCCGGAAAACGCCCCGCCCATCTGCTCTTTGAGCGCGTCGAAACTTCCGGAAATCGGGATCTTCAGGCATTCGATCCCGAGGTTGGCCGCGAGCTGGACGGCATCCTCGACGCTGTGGTCTGACGAGAAGGCGGATGGCATCGCGACCCCTTTGACATTCGCGGCCCCGAGGGCCTGGACGGCGAGGCACGCGGTCACCGCGCTGTCGATCCCGCCGCTGAGCCCGAGCACGGCGGTCCGGAATCCGCACTTGGCTATGTAGTCGCGCAGCCCGAGCACGAGCGCGTCGCGAAGGTCCGCGATGTCCTTGCGGACCGTCGCTTCGGTGGGCCAGGGGACGAGGACCGAATCCTTCGCCCGCGAGCCTTCGGTCCCTTCGCCCCGGAACTCGACCTCGTGGTTCATGTCGCCGATATCGAGGACGAACGTGCCTTCCTGAAACCCGGGGGCCTGCATCCAGATCACCCCGTCGGCGGTCGCGGCGAGCGAGTATCCGTCAAAGACAAGCTGGTCGTTGCCACCGACGGCATTGCAATAAAAGAACGGCACGCGGTGGCGCCCGGCCTGTCTCCGGATCATCTCCCTCCGCAGGGCCGGCTTCCCGATTTGGAACGGGGAGGAGCTCAGGTTCAGGATGGCCGCCGCGCCCGCCGCCACAAGGTCGTGAACCGGGTCGCAGGTGTAGAGCCCGCCGGGAAGATATTCCGGCGTCCAGATGTCCTCGCAGATCGTCACCCCGAGCCGGTGGCCACCGATCTCCAGCGGCGCCGGAGCGGGCCCCGGCTCAAAATACCTCGCCTCGTCGAAAACATCGTAGGTCGGCAGAAGGGACTTATAAATTTTCCTGACGGGCCGGTTTTTTTCGAGGACGGCGGCCGCGTTGAAAAACGGCCGCCCTTTGCCCGAAGGGTTCACATCCACGAACCCGACCAGCAGGGCCGCCTTGCCGACGTGCTGGTGAAGCTCGTCGAGCGCCGCCAGATTCCGGGGAACAAAATCCGACTTGAAGAGCAGGTCCTGCGGCGGATAGCCGGTGAGCGACAGCTCCGGCGTGAGGATGATCTGCGCCCCGCGGCTTTCGAGATCCTCCGCGGCGCGGGCGATTTTGCGGGCGTTTCCCGCGAAGTCGCCGACCGTCGTATCGATCTGGGCAAAGCCGATTTTCACCAGAACCCCCATTGGCGCGTGGCCATGATGTAAATGCCCAGCCCGAGATTCGCGACCGCATGCGCCACGATGCAAGCCCCCAGGCTCTTCGTGCGGACAAGCAGGCCGTTGAAGATCAACCCGGTCAAAAACGCCGCCGGCCAGTCGGGCATCTGGTGCACGAGCATGAACAGCACGGCCACCCCGAAAAATGACCGGAAATCGTAGGCGCCCAGAGGGACGTTCCCAAAATCCTCCCGGATCAGGTAGCGCATCAGAAATCCCCTCCAGAAAATTTCCTCGACCAGCGGCACAATCACCACCAGGCGCGCGAACCGCGCGACGACGGTCAGCCAATACAGAAACGGACTGCCCGAAAAAACCGTGGGATCAAACCCGTCCGTGCGCGGTGCCGCCCCGGGAAAAAACTGCGGCGCGATCCAAAGCGCGAGAGCAAGGAGCCCGGCCGCCACCGCCGCGAGCCAAGCCCCGCCTTTTCCGAAATCATACCGCCTCCAATAAAAGACAAGCGCCCCGCCGCACACGAACGTCTGCAGAGGGTAAACCCAATATTCTGGCTTCGCGAGGAACAGGGCTGTCCCTCCCAAAAATCGAACCGCCGCGACAAGCGCCAGCCCCCCCATAAACAGCCCAAACGGCACGACGTATGCCGCCAGCGGGGACTTCTGTGATTCCTCCATACGGACTCCCTCATAGCGCAATTTCCGGAGCGGGGGAACACTTTTGCTTTCCGCGCGGCCCCCGCGTCTGTTAGTGTTCAGCCCCGTGACGAACAATCCCGTCTACCATTTCTTCCACACCCCTGGAAATGCGGGTCCCCTCGTCTTGCGGATGGCGACAGCGTCAGTCTTTTTCGTTCACGGCACCCAGAAGGCTCTCGGCTGGTTCGGCGGCATCGGCTGGCACCGGACGGTCGAGACATGGACGTCGGTGACCGGCCTCGGGCTTCCGGTTGTGAGCGCCCCTTTGGTCATGGTTGCGGAACTGGTGATCTGCGCGGGGCTGTTTCTCGGATTCTTCACCCGGCTCGCCGGGATCGGCGCAGCCGCCGTGATGTCCGGAGCGCTTTTTGCCATCGCCAAAACCTCGCCGGTTTTCCTCGACCTCGAGTTTCCCCTGATGGTCTGGGCGGCCGGACTCACCCTCTTCTGCATCGGCGGCGGGGCGCTCTCCATCGACCGCGCGATCGGTAAAAATCTCCTCCCGATCGTCGGATAGGGGCCCCGCTTTGAAAAAGCCCGGATGGATCGCCGTTGCCGGGATCGG
>JBAWVC010000243.1:0-2895 GCA_037147455.1 Verrucomicrobiota bacterium
TCGGGTTCGGGCGGATCCAGGGGATCGTCGTCGGGATCATCGCGAACCAGTCGGCGGTCAAGGCCGGGGCGATCGACATCGACGCCTCGGACAAGGCCGCGCGCTTCATCCGCTTCTGCAACATTTTCAACATCCCGATCGTGACGCTCGTGGACACCGGCGGATTCCTCCCCGGCGTCGCGCAGGAGCGCGGTGGCATCATCCGCCACGGCGCGAAGATGCTCTTTGCCTACGGGGCGGCGACGGTGCCGAAGATCACCGTCATCCTGCGCAAGGCTTACGGCGGCGCCTATCTCGCCATGTGCAGCAAGGATCTTGGGGCGGACCTCGTCTTCGCGTGGCCGACCGCCGAAATCGCGGTCATGGGCGCCGAGGGGGCGGTCAAGATCCTCTACAAGCGGGAGATCGATAAGGATCCCGCCTGCGCGGACAAGCTCATCGCCGACTACCGTGCGAAATTCGCCTCTCCCTACCAGGCGGCCGGCAAGGGGCTGATCACCGACGTGATCCGCCCCGCCCAGACGCGCGCGATGGTGGCCATGGCGCTCCGCAACACGCTTTCCAAGCGCGAGACCCGCCCGCCGAAAAAACACGGCAACATCCCGCTTTGAGGGTTCCCTTTGATACCGGCCGCTGACAGGATTTAAAAAATGAAAAAGCTACGCATTACCGTTGACGGAAAAGTTTTTGACGTCGTTGTCGAGGCGCTGGACGAGCATGGTCAGCCGTCCGCCAGCCAGCCGGCCGCTCCCGCGTTCCAGCAGACCAGCATCGCTCCTCCCCCGTCGTCCGCCACAAAGCCAGCAGCCTCTCCCGTCCCAGCGGGTTCGGGAGCCGTCACGAGCCCGCTTGCCGGGCGCGTCGTTTCGATCGACTGCCAGGTGGGGCAGAAGGTGGCCTCGGGCGCCCAGCTCGCGACCGTCGAGGCCATGAAGATGAACACCTTCGTCTATGCGGAGCATGAGGGCACGGTGGCTACGATCCATGTCGCGCCGGCGGACGCCGTCGAGGAGGGGCAGGTCCTGGTCACGCTTTCCTGAGGCCCATGAACGCCCTTATCGCATCCGCCGCAGAGATCCTGAAGTTCGAGACGGCCTTGCTCCTGCTCGTCACCGCAGGACTCCTCGTCCTCGCAAAAATCGTTTCCGACCTGCGGGCCGAAGTCCGCGGCCTGCGCGGACAAACAGCGCCGGAACCCCAGCCGCTTTCCACTCGGGCCGCGCCTCCCCACGCGATGCCCTCGGATGAAATTCCGGCCGACGTTTTCACCGCCATCGCGAGCGCGGTCTATTGCACGCTCGACGGCAATCACCGGATCGTCTCGGTGAGCCCCGCAGAATCCCTGGCGTGGTCGCGCGAAGGCCGCCGCAGCATCTTCCGCTCGCACACGTTCCGGTGACCACCCCGACCGCCTTGCGGGGCTTCTGAGAGGCTACCCAGATGGATCCTGTCGCATTGCTGTGGGTGATTTTCGGGGTGGCGGTCGTTCTGGTGTGCGCGCTGGACCTGTTCGTCATCACGCACCGGCATTCCGCGGTCGGGGTGGCTTCCGCCCTGCGCTGGACGGGGCTGTGGATCGCGGTGGCCCTGGGCTTCGGGGCGCTGATTTACGTCCTGCATCCGAAGGGCCCGGACATCGCGCTGCTCTTTGTTACCGGGTATCTCATGGAGTATTCGCTCTCGGTGGACAACCTGTTCGTGTTCATCCTGATCTTCTCGCTGATGAACGTGCGGGATTTTGCGCAGCCGAAGCTGGTCAAGCTGGGCATTTTTCTTTCGATCGTCCTGCGGATTGTTTTCATCCTGTTCGGGGTCGCTCTGGTGCAGCGCTTCGACTGGCTGATTTCGATCTTCGGCGCGCTCCTGATCTGGACCGCATGGAAGATGCTCACATCCGGCGAGGACGAACACATCGACCCGGAGAGCAATATTTTCTACCGCGCCGCCGCGAAGGTTTTCCCGCTCTACAGCGGCGATCCCGGCACCAGGCGGCTTGTCGTCCGGCACGACGGCCGGCTTTTCATCACCCCGCTTTTTCTCGTGTTCCTGGTCATCGGCAGCACGAACGTGGTCTTCGCGCTCGACTCGATTCCCGCGATCATCGGAGTCAGCACGGATCCGTTTGTCGTGATCACGTCGAGCGTCTTCGCGGTCCTGGGCCTGGGTTCGCTCTTCTTCGCGATCCGCGGAGTGATGGGCATGTTCAAGTTCCTCCAGCACGGGGTGAGCGTGATCCTGTTTTTTATCGGGGCGAAAATGATTGCGGACCTTTACGGCCCGGTGAACGAGTGGTTCGACGAACACCTCTTTGTTCCGCTGCTCGTGATCGCAGCCGTCCTGATCGTTTCGATCGTGCTTTCCGTCTGGCACAGCCGCACATTTCCGGAATCAAAAAATGAACACCTGAACTCATGAACAACCTCACCTTTGGAATCACCATGCTTGTTGTCGGGATGGGCGGCACGCTGGCGACATTGTTTCTCCTCACGCTTGTCATCCGCGCCCTCGTGGCGCTCTTTCCGGTCCGCTCGAACGCGAAGGAGGACAAGGGATGAGCGAGGCGATCCTGAGCGCGCTGGGGGCGCTGTTTGAAGGCGTGCGGTTTCTTTTCGCGCACGGCGGCCCGAACGTCATTATGATCGCGGTCGCCTGCGCGATGTTCTGGCTGGCGATCGCGAAGGGGGTTGAGCCGCTGCTGCTTCTCCCGATCGCTTTCGGATGCCTTCTGGTGAACCTGCCGTTGAGCGAGGTGATGGCAGCGGGCGGAGTCCTCAAGACGCTCTACGACTTCGGCATCGGGAACGAGCTCTTCCCGCTACTGATCTTTGTCGGCATCGGCTCGATGACGGACTTCACCCCGCTGCTCGCCAACCCCCGGCTGCTCCTGTTCGGGGC
>JBAWVC010000244.1:0-2891 GCA_037147455.1 Verrucomicrobiota bacterium
ACCTCCGGAATCCCGATCTTCATGGGAACCTGGGATGTCACCCGGCGTTTCGTTCTCTCAAAGAGCGACTGCGAATTATTCGGAAAACATCCATCTCCGCTCTGCCAGGCGATGGGCCGTGCCATCGAACTGTGGCATCCGGCCCAGAGCTGGAAACCCGGCCCGGTGATGTATGATATCTTCCCGATCGTCTGGTCGTTTGACCGGTCCTATTACACCACTGTGCCGATGTCGGTCCGGGTCGAAACCAAGGGCGAGTTCACGCGAGGCATGACGGTTGTTTCCGGCGACGTGCCGAATGTCGAAGTCACCACCGACGTGAGGGCGGCCGAACTCCGCGATTTGTATCTGAAGACCGTTCTGGAATAGGCTGTCCGCGATGATCCCTTTTCGCAACCTCGCCGAAACGCGCACGCCGGATGGCTCGCGTTTCTCGCTGCACGAGCATGACGGGCAGTATTTTCTCAAGCTCAACGGACGCCAGCTCATGGGCTCGAACAACACCGTTTCGGAGTGCCTCCTTGCCGACCTTGCCTGTGATTATCGGAAGATCGTTGACGCTCCCCGCGTTCTGATCGGAGGGCTTGGCCTGGGCTTCAGCCTCCGGCGCGCGCTCGACCTGTCGGGGCCAAAGGCCGTCGTCCAAGTCGCCGAACTCCTGCCCGAGGTCGTCGCGTGGAACCGGGAATTTCTTTCCGGCCTCAACGGCAAACTCCTCGATGACCCGCGCGTGGAAATTTTCACCGGCGACGTGTTCGACTGCATCAAGCGCGGGCCGGCGCGGTTCGATGCCATCCTGCTCGATGTGGACAACGGCCCGACCTCGTTCGTGCAGGCGAAGAACTCCCGCCTCTACACCGGCAACGGCCTCGCGCTCATCCGCCGGGCATTGCGCCCCGGAGGACGCGTCTCATTCTGGTCCGCGGAGCGGGAACCCGCATTTCCCAGCCAGCTCGAGCGCGCCGGGTTCGCGTCCTCGGAGTTCGAGGCCAAAGCGCACGAGCGCGCGAAGCGCGCCGCCCACCGCATCTACGTCGGGGAAGTTGCCTGATCCGCGAAAATCGGTGTTTTTCCGTAGCGGAACACGGAACGCCCATTGCGCGAGGTCCTTTTGCTGGGGAGCACACGCATTTTCATGCGTTTGCTTTGTCAGGCGGCTTCCCTTGCCTTGATCCCCGCCGGATTTCCCTGCATCTTTCGCGGATGACCCACGGAATCTGTTATCTTGTCGGGGCCGGGCCCGGCGACCCGCTGCTCCTGACGCTCAAAGGCCGCGAATGCCTCGGGATCGCGGATGTGGTGGTGTATGACCATTTGAGCAACCCCGTTTTTCTCGGATACGCGAAGGAGGGCGCCGAAATCCTTTACGCCGGCAAGAAGGCGGGCAAGCACACACTCGCCCAGACGGAAATCAACGCCCTTCTCGTGGAAAAAACAAAGTCCGGCAAGACGGTCGTCCGGCTCAAAGGCGGGGATCCCTTTCTTTTCGGAAGGGGAGGGGAGGAGGCTGTCGCCCTTGCGGATGCCGGCTGCGCGTTCGAGGTGGTTCCCGGAGTAACTTCCGCGATCGCCGGGCTTGCCTATGCGGGCATCCCGGTCACCCACCGCGACCATAACACCGTGCTGACAATATTCACCGGGCACGAGGACCCTTCGAAGCCGGAAACCTCGGTGGACTATTCCGCGATCGCCCGCGCGCCAGGAACAAAAGTCATGCTTATGGGCATCAAGCGGATGGATGCCATTGCCGGCGGGCTCATGGCGGCCGGTATGGACGGGGACGTGCCGGTGGCGCTGGTCCGCTGGGCGACCACCGGACGGCAGCAGACGCTCACCGGAAAACTCCGGGACATTGCGGCCAAGGCAGCGGCGGCCGACTTTCAGCCTCCGGCCGTGGCCGTCTTCGGCGAGGTCGTGGATCTCAGGGCCAAGCTGAACTGGTTCGAGGCGCTGCCGCTCTTTGGGAAGCGCATCGCCGTTACGCGCGCCCGCCAACAGGCCGGCGGGCTGGTCTCGCGCCTGCGGGCGCTCGGGGCCGACGCATTCGAAATGCCGACCATCCGCATCGAGCCCGCGCCGGACAAGCGGGCATTCTACGAGGCCGTCGCCTACAGCCACTCCTACGACTGGATCGTTTTCACCAGCGCGAACGGGGCCGATGCGTTTTTTAAAGCGTTTTTTGAAATCTACCACGATGCCCGCGACCTGGGAGCCGCGCGGATTGCCGCCGTCGGCCCCGAGACGGCGGCGAGGGTCCGCGCATTCCACCTGCAGGTCGATGTACAGGCGGAAAAATTTGTGGCCGAGGACCTCATCAAGGCGCTCCAAAAGGAAACCAGCGTGGAGAATTTGAAGTTCCTCCTGTCGAGGGCGGAGGGGGCCCGCGATGTGCTGGCCACCGAACTCACCCGGCTCGGGGCGATCGTCGATGATGTCGCCGCCTACCGCACCGTCCCCGAGACCGAAGACGTTTCCGGGGGGATCCGCCGGTTTCGCGAGGAGGGGGCCGATCTCGTGACCTTCACCAGCTCCTCCACCGCGGAAAATTTCCGGGCCTTGAACCTCCCGGCCCCTCCCGGGCTTTGCCATGCCAGCATCGGCCCGATCACCTCGCGCACGATGCAAAAGCTCGGGATGACCGTGGATGTCGAGGCGAAGGTGCACGACACCGCGGGCCTGGTTGCCGCCATCGTCAAATTTTACTCGCAAAAGGATAAAACCAAACGCGCCCCGTGACAGGAAGATGGGCGGTGGAGGCGATGGCCGCGCATCCGCCCCAAAGCTGCATGCGACCGGGAACAGCTGCTTGAAGTAATACCACCTCTCGGCAATAAGCAGACGGTAGGCGAGGAGGGCAAAACAGGGGGCACAGGCGTCCCGCCTGTGAAAGA
>JBAWVC010000245.1:0-2888 GCA_037147455.1 Verrucomicrobiota bacterium
CCGGCGATGAGCCCAAGCCCGCAGAGCTGCGTGAAGATCGCCCCGCCGAATTTATCTGTGAGCGGCCCCCAAAGCACGCGCAGCGCCGAACCGATCAGCGGCCCATAGAATGCATAAGCCAGCGGGTCGGGCGGGTTTTCAAATTTGCCGTAAACCAGCCGGATCAAAAGCGGGAACACGGCGGCGAGCCCGGAGAACGTGCCGAAGGTCATCACATATGTCGCCGTGCAGTAATACGTGTGCTTGTTGCCAAAGATGTCGAGCTGCTCCTTGAACGAGGCCTTCACCGGCACGCGGCGGAGGAACAGCCACGCGATCGCACCCAGAGCCAGCAGGAACGGGACATACCAGAACGCCGCGTTCTGCAGCCAGATGTCTTTCGTGACCGCCCCCTTGGCGAACTTCTGGGCAGGGCCGAAGAGCGCGCCGGCTGCGGCAAACGAGATGATCCACGGGGTGACGAACTGGGTGAGGCTCACGCCGAAGTTGCCGATGCCCGCCTGGATTCCGAGCGCGGTTCCCTGGAGCCTCTTCGGGAAAAACATGCTCGTGCTCGGCATGTAGGATGAGAAATCCCCGCCGCCGAACCCGCAGAGGAATGACAGGAAGAGGAAAATCCAGAACGGGGTGCCGGGGTTCAGGATCGCGAACCCGAGCCCGAGGCACGGCAGGATTTTCGCAAATGTCGCCAGAGTGATCACATTCCGCGTCCCGAAGATCGGAATCAAAAACATGTGGATCAGCCGCAGGCTCCCGCCCGCCAGCCCCGGCATCGCCGTGAGCCAGAACAGTTCGGTCTCTGAAAATTTGAACCCGATCCCGGGCAGCCTCACCACCACGGCGCTCATGACGAACCATGTCGCGAACGACAGGATCAGCGAAAATGTCGTGATCCACAGCGTCCGCCAGGCAATCGGCTTCCCTGTTTTCTCCCAAAAGTCCGCGTCCTCGGGACGCCAGTCGGTGATGTTTGATGCCATAATATTAGTCTTCGGTGTCTTTGATTCTGCTCGCGGCAGCCAGCCCGTGGAGGAGGTGGCCGAGCCCCCAAATCCCGCAGACAGTCGCCGCAAGGGTCAGGGCGATCGCCAGGAAGTTCGCGCGGAAGTTGTGCTGCAGGAGCAGGAGCGGGCTCCCGTCGTTGTGGTTGATCGGGAGGGTGCCATCGAGATACTCCCGCACGTCGGGAATCCCGTCCTGATCCAGGTCGCTGTCCGGCGGGAGCAGGTCGGCAAGATGCGCGGGCGAGACCTTCAGCTCGACAAACTTTTCTTTGCCGAGGCTCTTGATGATATGGTTTCCAAAAGCATTGAGGATCGGGCTGTCCACCGCCTGGCCGGGCTGGATCGCGGCGCGGGCGCGTCCGAGGCGCTCCAATTCGGCGGCATTGAGATGTCCGATCTGGCCGTGGCCCGTGCCCTCCGGGCCGTCGGAGTTGGCGTGGCACATCGCGCAGTTGACGGTCCGCCCGCTGGATTTGGCGACGAACGCCTGGAACTCGGGGTAGGCCAGGGCGCATGGCGACGAAAGGAGAAAGACAAGCAAACCGCAGAGGCGCAGAGGCACAGAGGGGAAATTTAAAAATCGTTCCGCCAATTCCTTTCCGGGTCTCGGCGTCTGAGCGTCTCTGCGGTTCGAGGTTTTCGGGTTCATCCTTTGAACATGTGGTAGATCTGCTCGCCGAAGACGGTCATGACGAAGAGGTAGAGCCCGGCCAGAACGGCGAGGATCTGAAGCGTCTTGCGGCTGGTGTTTTGGAAGATCCACGGGGTCCCCATGAGCACCGCTCCGAGGAGCGTGGAGCCGACCAGAATCACCCAGAACGGCAGGAGCTCGAGCGGGTAATAGAGGAAGTAGAAATACCACTCGGGCTTGATGCCGTCGGGGGTTGACCCCTTGGGATTAAAGGGTTCAAACAGCGGGTAGCTGTAGAGCGACTCGAACGGCACGCACAGCGCGATGACGAAGAGGACGATGAACGCGACCCCCCATACCGTGAGATCTTTGATGAAAAATGTCGGGAAGAACTTTTCGTGCCGCTTCGGCGCGCCATCGATCCCGCGGCTCATCCCGTGGAGCTGGACGGAGAGAAGGTGGATGCCGAGTGTTCCCATCATCGCGAGGGGCAGGATGATCACGTGCAGGGCGAAGAACCGGCTGAGCGTCGCCTGCCCGACCGCGGCCTCGCCCTGGATCGTTTCCTTGACGATGCGCGGCCACTCGGCCATTGCGCCGGGGAGGTATTGCCCGACTTCCTGGACCGATTGCAGCCCGATCTTCGTCGCGTTGACAGCGACCTGATGCCAGGGGAGGAGGTATCCGGTAAAGCCGAGGCCGAAGGTGATGCCGAGCAGCACGACGCCCGTGACCCATGTCATCTCGCGAGGCTTGGCAAATGCCTTCATGGCAAACGCGGTCAGCAGGTGGACCATCACCGCCGCGATCATCATCGACGAGGCCCAGGCGTGCATGTTGCGCACCAGCGAGCCGCCCGGCACATGGTCGGTGATAAACTCGACCGAGGCATGGGCGTCGCTCACCGTCGGCTGATAATAGAACAGGAGGAGCAATCCGGTGACCATCTGCACGCCGAAAAAGAACAGGGCGAGGCCGCCCATGTAATACGCCCAGGAGAGCCGGTGCACAGGCACCTCCTTTTTTACCACCATCGCGGAGTAGCTCATCTTCTCGACCGGGAACCGCTCGGCGACGTAGGCCTCGGTGATTTTTATGATCTCGGGAAGTTTCATTTGGCTCAGGCGGAGTGGCGGGGTTTCGTGATGTAGAGGCTGCACTGCGCGAGGAGTTCGGGGGAGGGGGAACCTTCGACCTCGCCGCCCGGGCGGCCGCTGGCGACGACGTTTCCGGACGGGTCCACCAATGCCCAG
>JBAWVC010000246.1:0-2819 GCA_037147455.1 Verrucomicrobiota bacterium
CTGGATTTTCTCGGGTCGGACCGGCAGATCGGCCGCTCAACGACGGATGCCGGGCGAGGAACCGCATAGCGGCTGTCTCTCGTCCCGACAGCGTTTCCTTCGCGAGTCCCTTGGACTTCCATTTGAAAAACCGGTGGACATTGACATGCGTCCAGTCCATTTCACTCGAAGATTGACGTATTTGGAGCATTTGGAGCTTGACTTCGCGTGAAATCGCGCTGCTCTTAATCTTGTTGTCGAATGGCGGAATCATGAAAATCGGCGAACGATTTCGAGGTATCTTGGAGCGGATGGCCCCATCTGTTTCCCGTGATCGAAAAACATCCAGAACGGTTGGGGGCAGGCCGATCCGACCGGATGAAATCCACGCCAAGAGGAATGAAGTGCATGCCCCGACGGAGATCATGATGAAAACCACTGGGCGGGCTGTTTCTCGGGGAGATTCGTCTCCATCATCCGAACAGCGGTTTCATCGCGGAAGAGCACCACAAGCCCGGCTTCTGCTCGCTGCTGCGGCAACGTTTTTCATCTGCGCGTTCACTGCCGACCATGCCGTCGCCCTCACCGGAGCGGATGTCGCGATTTACGACGATGCCGGCGCGAAGCTTCTCGATGGCACGGCATACAGCGGTGCTTGGGCACCCGGCGTGACCGCCATCAAGAACATGCTGACGAATCTCGGATACACCTACGAGGTGATCAGCTACGCCGATCTCAACACCTCGCCGCAAAACTTCTCGAAGCTTTACAAGATCATCCTGGTTCCAGGCGGATTTGCCAGCTACTACAACTACTGGATCAGCTTAGCTGGCAAACAGAGGATCAGGGACTTTGTTGCCGCCGGCGGCGGATACTACGGGATCTGCGCCGGAGCGTTCTTTGCCACGGACCGGACAAATTGGGAAGGGATCGAGTATGACGATACCTACCTTGTGAATGCGGTCATCAACCGGAACGCCTGGGGCGAAATCACCGGCTACGACCTCAACCTCTTCCCCGGAGTCGGCACTGGACCGATGAACGCCATTGCCGACTTTTGGACAACGCATTACAACATGACGACGCTCCGGTTCAACAGCACCAGTTCTATCCTGCAGAACTACAAGCAGGCCCCCTTCAGCGAGGACGTCCTGTATTACGGCGGCCCGTGGTTCCAAGCCGATTCGGGCGCTTCCGTGGCTGTGTTGGCAACTTACGACTACAACAGCAAACCCGCCATCGTCGCGTTTTCCTACGGCAAGGGACGTGTCATCCTCTCCGGGCCGCACCCCGAGATCGAAGAGGACAGTGACCGGGACGGTGTCACGATCGAAAGGGAAAGCACGATGAACGACAATGGCAGCGACTGGCCATTGACCGGCCACCTCCTGCTCTGGCTGAAGTCGGCGTTGCAGACGCGCGTCATCGCGCTGGCCGGTAACCTCGTGTTCGGCAATGTGACGACGAACGCGACGGCGACAAGCACGATGACGATCAGCAACAGCGGCAACTCGACGCTGACGGTGAGCGGGATCACCTGCCCAAGTGGGTTCAGCGGCAACTGGACGAGCGGGACGATTGCGGCAGGAGCCTCGAAGAGTGTGACGGTGACATTCAGTCCGACCGCAGCGACCAGCTACAACGGCACGCTCACAGTGGACTCGGATTTCACATCTGGCACCAACACGATAGGTGTGAGCGGCCAGGGGGCGGCGACTTCGGGGGGCGGGGCCACGGCGACGCTCGTGTTCCCGGCGGCATCCGGCAATGCGAGCGTGACATTTCCGCAGGAGTTCCGGTGGACGCTCAACGCGACGGTGGCAGCCCGGATCTACTTCGCGGCGAGCGCGACACCTGGCCTGATTGTTGGAGCCTCAAAGTCGGTGGGCGGGAGTGGGACGTTCTCGCTCACCGCTGCGGAGTGGAACGAAATCACCGAGGCACTGGGGGCATCCTCGACCTATTACTGGACGGTCGGCTCGGCCAACGACGGCGGGCAGACGCTTTACGCGGCTTGGCAGGCGATCGCTGACCCGAAGGCGAAGCTGCTCACGCCCGCCAACGGAGCCACGCTTTCCTCCGCCTCCACCGCGTTCACATGGGATGCGGGCACGGGCGCTCAAAAATACGCGCTGTGGGTGGGGAGCACTCCCGGAGGCTACGATCTTTACGGCGCGGATGAAGGCACGGGCCGATCAAGAACGGTCACACTGCCCACCGATGGGCGACCAGTCTATGTCCGCCTGTGGACAATGTTCAACGGGGCATGGGAGCAATGCTTCAGCTATTCGTTCACGGCGCAGCGGGCGGCAGGAACCAATGTCAAAGCCCAGATGCTCACGTCGGCAAATAGCAGCACGCTGGCCTCATCGAACGCGACGTTGACCTGGGATGCGGGGACGGGGGCGGGAGGATACAACCTGTGGGTGGGAAGCACGCTGGGCGGCTATGACCTCTACGCAGGAGATCAAGGAACCAACCTTTCGAAAACCATAACGCTGCCGACCGATGGGCGACAGATCTACGTGCGACTGTGGACGAAGTTCAGCGGGACATGGCAGCAATACAACACCTACTCCTACACGGCAAAATCGCAATGACCGGAGGGGCGCCTACATCCTTGACCGCCTCGAGCGCAAACAGGCAGAAGCGCGGCGGGAGGCGGCACCGGACGGTTCTTGCTGGCAGCAGCCCGGATGATCCCTTCAAGACCTACGGCTGCAAAACCATTTGGTGAATGTGGAGCATCTGCGGGTTCATACCGGGAGCTCCATTTTGAACAGCGTTTCCATGGAAGAAATACCGTTTCAGACGCTTGCCGGGGCGGTTGCCGGGCATGC
>JBAWVC010000247.1:0-2797 GCA_037147455.1 Verrucomicrobiota bacterium
CGGTGAGCCAGGCGGCATTGAGGTTTTCAATCGTGCCAAAATGATTCTTCAGCCAGACGCGAAAGGCCTTTTCACAGTTCGCGCAATAGCAATCCTCCCACAACTCATTGTCGATTTGCCAGGCGATCACACCGGGCTCGCCGCCAAACTCCTCACCCATTTTATCCGCGATCCGCACCGCGTAAGAAAGATATGTCGGTGAATTCGGGCAATACTGCCGTCGCCCGCCGTGGCCGATGGTCTGGCCGAAAGCGTTCACGCGGAGAATGTCGGGATGCGCCTCGCTCAACCAAACCGGCGGCGTGGCCGTGGGCGTGCACAACTGGACCGCAATACCCGCGTCGGAAAACTGTTTCACCGCCGCATGAAGCCAGGCAAAGTTGAAGTCGCCGTCCTTCGTCTCCATGCGCGACCACGCGAACTCACCAAAGCGCACGAGATTCACCCCCATATCGCGCATCAGGGCGATATCATCGGGCATCTGATCGCCCGCCACTTCGGGGTAATACGACACCCCCACATAGGGTGGCTCGGGTTGAGCGGACGCAGCACGAACAATTGTGGGTGTGAGTAGGAGAGCAGATAAGATCAAGGTTTTCATGGGCATCATAGGAATCGAGAGCGCCAGTGCTTCATCGAAGATCCAAGGTGCATGGTTCGATCGTCCAGTCGTTCATCAGGCGCGCGGAGTTGCCCGGGCGCCAGCTGAAAAGAATCTTCGCGGGAACGGTCTTTTTTGCCGTGTCCCAGCGGATGTCCACCGAGCCATCGGGGAGGTTTTCTGCCTGCACCCATTGATCGCCTTCGATGACCAAGGCGCTTGAGTCGAGCGGGTTGTTGCTTTCCCCTCGCAGCCGGATCTTCCGGGAGCCGGTCCCTTCCAGCCGGGCGAGCGCGGCCACGTCGCTCTCATCCAGGCTGATGGAAGCGGGGCGCCCCGGCTTTTGGTTGCGGGGCTGGACGGGGTTGCCGCGATACTTGGCATTCTGGATCGGAGTCAGCGCGCCGGTTTCCTGCAGATGTTTTTCGATCAACGCATCCAGCTCGCGCACTTTGTCCGGCATGAATTCGGCCAGGTTGACTGTTTCGCCGGGGTCGCGGCTGAGGTCGAAGAGTTCGTAGTGGTGGGCCGCCGCGTTTTCTCCCGCCCAATAGAATCGCAGCAGCTTGAAATCCCCGAGGCGCACGGAAGCCGAGGGGGCGCACATCCAGGAGAAATCGTGCGGGAAGTCGAAGAAAATCGGGCGGGTGGTCAGCGGCCCGCCTTCGAGCAGCGGGACCAGGCTGACGCCATCGAGCGACTGCCCGGCCGGCGGCTCGGCCCCCGCGGCCTGCAGGATCGTCGGGTAAAGATCAACCGTCGAAACCGGTGTGCTGTTGGTGCTGCCCGGTGTGATGTGCCCCGGCCAGCTCATGATCCAGGGCACGCGTGTTCCGCCCTCGTAGGTATTCGCCTTGCCGCCCCGCAGCGGAAGGTTCGAGGTGGGGCGGGCAAAGCCATCCATCTCGTAGTTGACCCCGCCGTTGTCCGAGACAAAGACGACCATCGTGTTGCTCTTGATCTCGTGGTTCTCCGGCCGGTCGAGCCAGTCGAGAAGAAGCCCGACGCTGGAGTCGAGGCTTTCGATCATCGTCGCCATTTCCGGGCAATCCTGCAGCCCGCGCGGGTCGGTCTTGGCCCGATACTTCGGGAGCAGAGACTTCTTCGCGACGATCGGCCCATGGACCGCATACGGCCATAGATTCAGATAAAACGGCTTCCCGGCATCCCGGACGGAATCAAGCCACTTGATCGCCTCTGCGCTCAGGCGCTCGTTAAGGTATTCGCCTTCGGGACCCGGCGTCAGATTGGGAATGGCGAGTTTCCCGTTCCGGTAGGGCGAGTAGTAGTCGGGTGGTCCCGCGAGATGATCGCCGCCGATGACAAAATCGAATCCCCGGTGCCCGGCGTCGAACTCGCTCGTTTCGTTCTTTGGAGTGGACAGATGCCATTTTCCAATATGGGCAGTAGTGTATCCGTCCTGCTTGAGGGCTTCGGCCAGCGTGCGGACTTCCAAAGGAAGGTGGTCCTTCGTCCCGACATCGCCGCAGTATTGGTTCTCCTTTGGCAGCACGGCATTTGGCTCCGCAGTGGCGCGGTTGGGCGTAATCGCCTCGGTGAGATGAAGCCTCGCCGGATATTGTCCGGTCATAATGCTGGCGCGCGTGGGCGAACACAACGGACTGGCCGCATAGGCATCAGTGAACCTCATGCCCTCGCGGGCCAGGCGTTCCAACGCGGGTGTCTCGTAATAGGTCGAGCCATACACCGTGCTGTCCGACCAGCCCAGATCGTCGGCCAGAATGACGATGACATTTGGCCGGGGTTTTTCCTTCCCGGCGATGGCAGTGCCCGGCACCACGGCCAAGGCGGCAAGGCACAGAGCGCGAAGAAGGGGAGAAGCCATCGGGCGAGAGGTGGCGCTTATCCCTCTTCCACGAGGAAGACGCTCGAGAATGGGTTCAATGTCACGGCACCCGGCAGCGAAAGTGGCGTCATGCTGCCATCGGCAGGGTTGTAGATCTGGACTCTTCCTGACGTCTTGCCTTCGAGGCGGAAGGTGGGCGAGAGCGTCTCGCCGCTGTTGTTGACGACATAGTTGATCCGTCGGCCATCCCGCTCCCAGCGGCCGATGAGGATGTTCTTGTTCTCCGCGTCAAGGCGCAGGCGGAAACTCGCCGGGAAAGCTGGTCCGAGGTTCCCGGCGACTTGCGCGGGGGTAATGACCTTGGCCTCCGCCACGGCCGCCTGCACAGC
>JBAWVC010000248.1:0-2690 GCA_037147455.1 Verrucomicrobiota bacterium
GCCGTGGTCCTGGATGCGAGCACCGCCTACGCCGAGATGGGCGGACAGGTGGGCGATACCGGCGAGCTCAGCCACGGCGCCGATGTCTGGCGGATCGCGGGCACTCAGAAGGCCGGCCATACCTGGTTGCATTTTCTGGATTCGGAAGACGCGCCGTCCGTTGGTGCTGAGGTGACGCTCCGCGTCGATGCCTCGCGCCGCGCCGCGATCCAGCGCCATCACTCGGTGACCCACCTGCTGCACTGGGCGCTTCATGAGGTCGTCTCGCGCGATGCGACGCAGAAGGGTTCGTTCGTCGGCCCGGAAAAGCTGACCTTCGATTTCAACGGCCAGGCACTCTCGCCGGCGCAGGTGCGCGACATCGAGCGGCTGGTCAACGAGCGGATCGTCGACAACGCCGGCATCTCGTGGGTCGAGATGCCCTACGCGGACGTGCGCGGCCGGGCGGACATCATGCAATTTTTCGGAGACAAATACGGCGAGACTGTCCGAGTGGTTCAAATCGGCGGTGCTGCTCGCGCGCTCGACGGATATTCGATGGAACTGTGTGCCGGGACGCACGCGAGGGCGACCGGCGAGATCGGGCTGTTCCGAATTCTCGGGGAGGCCGCCATCGCCGCCGGCGTCCGCCGCATCGAAGCGGTCGCGGGCCTGGAGGCCAGCGACCACGCAGTCCGCGATGGCGAAAGGTTGGTTTCGATCGCCTCCCAACTCAACAGTCCGGTCGCCGAGATTGAGAAAAAAATCGGGGCCCTGCTGGCGCATCAGAAAGATATGGAGAAGTCCCTCAAGGCCGCCCGCGCACGCGAGGCGGCCGCACGGGCGAAAGACCTTGTCGGGGGCGCCGAGCAAATCGGGGGGATCCCATTTCTTGCCGCTGACCTCGGTCCGGTCGATGGCGATTACCTTCAGGCGGTCGCCGATGCCCTCAAGGGGGAATTCTCCGGCGTCTGCCTTTTTGCGGGAACCGCCAACAACGCTGTTGCACTTGTCGCCACCGTCTCGCCGGAGTTCACGTCGCGGGTGCAGGCCGGGAAGATCATCCAGGCTGTTTCGCCGATGGTCGGCGGAAAGGGCGGAGGAAAACCGGATGCCGCGCGCGGGGGAGGAAAAGACGCCTCGGCCGTGCCGCAGGCTCTCGCGCACGCGAGAACCCTGCTTGTCTGAATGCCAAATCCCTACGAAACGGAGCGGCTCGTCGCGGAGTATCTCTTCTTTCATTACGCGGGCGAAGACGAGGTTTCGGGTGGGCTCCCGGTTCCCCGTGATGCGTTGAACTTTCCGGCCCGCGTTGTCGCGGAGCTGGTTGATCCGGCGCGCCCTGCGCGCACCGCGCTGGATCTCGGATGCGCTGTGGGGCGCTCATCGTTCGAGCTCGCCCGCATCGCACATTCGGTCCTCGGGATTGATTTTTCGGCCGCGTTCATCCGCGCGGCGGAAACCTTGAAGCGCGAGGGCAGGCTGTGCTGTCAGGTGCCCGTCGAAGGGGAGCTCACGGCGGAGTTTACGGCCCGCGTGCCAGAGGGCGTCGATGTGGCGCGGGTCAATTTTCAGACCGGAGACGCAACGGCTTTGCGCGGGGACATCGGCCGGTTCGACATCGTGCTTGCCGCCAATTTGCTCTGCCGGCTTCCGGAGCCCGCCAAATTTCTCGAGCGGCTTCCCGATCTGGTGTCGCCGGGAGGACAGCTCCTGCTGGGCACCCCGTTTTCCTGGCTTCCGGAATACACCGCTCCGGAACACTGGATCGGCGGACGCCAGGCAACCGGACCATCCCGCGAGGCCCTTTGCAAAATACTGGAGCCGCATTTCGAGTTGCATCTATCGAAAGACCTGCCCTTCTTGATCCGTGAACACCGCAGAAAATTCCAATACGGAATCTCGCTTGGATCCCGCTGGATCCGAAGACCGTAACTGGGAGGCCTCCTACCAGGCGGGCGAAACTCCCTGGGACAAAGGCCGTGCGCATCCGGCCTTGCTTGATTGGCTCTCGCAGAACCAACTCGCCGGGCTGATCCTGGTGCCGGGAAGCGGGGCCGGCCACGATGTTCGCGCGCTCGCGGCCAACCCCATGGCGAATGTCGTCGGGCTCGACCTGGCGCCTTCGGCAAAGGGCATGGCCGAAACGTTTTCCAAAGCAGGAAACGAGACCTACCTGACCGGGGATTTTCTATCGGGATTTCCTTTGGCCCCCGGCTCCTTTGACGCCGTTTTCGAGCACACCTGCTTCTGCGCGATCCCGCCCGGCAGGCGGCCGGACTACGCGCGGGCGGTTTCAAAATCCCTCAAGCCGGGCGGCCTGTTTCTGGCGATCTTCTACAGAAACCCGACGGCCCGCGAGCAGCCCGGCCCTCCGTTCGGGTGCCCGATGGACGAGGTGGATGCCCTCTTCGGAAATGAGTTTCTGCTCCTCGAAGAGCGGGCGAGCCTCCCGACGTTCGAGGGCCGCGAAAATCGCGAAGTCCTCCGCTTGATGAAGCGCCGCTAACCCGCATTGTTCACACTCGATTTGGCCGGAGGCCAAAATCGGGTGAACATGACGACACGGGCGCAGTTTTTTCGTGTTGAGGGCCACCTCTGGCCACATTGCTGGGATTTCCGCAGTTTTCCGATCATCTCCAGGCTGATTTTGCTGCCTGGGTATTCACTTGGCTCAACATGGGGCGACAGGTTGTGGTCGGACGAGCATT
>JBAWVC010000249.1:0-2674 GCA_037147455.1 Verrucomicrobiota bacterium
TTTTCGTATTCGGCGACGAGCTCATCCACGGTGAGCGAAGCTGCGGGGTCGCGCACGATGCGCAGGCCGATGAATGCCCGGAGGGAGTCGCTCTCGGCCAGCATGTCATCGACCCGCTGTTGCTGCTCTTTGGAGAGCGGCCAGCCGGTGCCCTCGCGGGCGAATTTGGCGAGGCGGATCGCGCCGAGGATGAACCAGTTGAGGATGCCGCTGGCCTCCTCGGCCATGAGGATACGGTCGAGGTCCGGTGTGCATTTGAGCGGCTTGGTCAGAAACGGGATGATGAGAAGGCGGCGGTGCCAGGCGCTTTCGTCGCCGTCGAGCTGGACGCGGAGCCGGTCGTTGCAGGTGATGAGCAGGTTGTGGTCGCCGTTGAGATGGCGCTTGCGCCCGCCCTTGAATTCGAGGGTGAGAGGGTCGCCGCCGGTGAGGGCTTTGATGACCTTTGCCCCGGCGCAGGAGAGGAAATCCCCTGGGACGTCCGAGCCAACCAGCAGGCTCACTTGGTCGAGGTCGTCGAGCTCGAACCTGTCGCCGAGAAGCCGTGTGCGCAGCTGCTTCACGTTCTGGCTTCCGATGATTTGGCCGATGATCCGCCCGATGGTTCCCTTGCCCGCGCCGCCAATGCCGGTGAGAATGAGCATTTTCTGCCAGTTGTTGCGGCCGGTCAGGTAGAGCCCGCCCGCGAGTTGGAGAAGGAATGCGTCCTCTTCGCTCATGGATGCGTAAATGAGTTCGTCCAAGAATCTCGGGCAGTCGGCGTCCGGGTCGAAAGCAACCTGGCATTGGCTCAGGCTGAAGTAGTGGGGCGAAAACCCGTGGATCTGTGGAGGATCGAAATCCAGGTGGATCATGCAGTTTTGCAGATGGATGATGTTCTCGAACTTGCGGAACGGCTCCCGCCTCTCGGAGGCCGCCCGCAGGATCGTGAGCATGTGGGTGAGGCGGTCGCCGGTGCGCCCGGTTTCCAGGAGGGGCTGGTTGAGGAGGCGGGCGTATTCGAGCATCCAAGCGGCGATGTCGGCGCGGATCGTGGCGTCCGTCTGCCAGCGCCAGATCCCGAACTCGGGCACGTAGGAGTAGAACTGGTTGTTGTGGGGCTCGAAGAGGACGAGGTTCTCGAAGGCAAACCGGGCGATCCAGTAGTGGGGGTTGAAGTCGGCGACCTCGCGCTCGCCGTCGCTCTTGGTCCGGAAGTAGAATGGCTCGCCATTCTGGGTGATGAGGGTTGCTTCGGCTCCGTCGACCGGCAGGCCCCAAGCGGAGTAGATGCCTTCCTTTTTGAGCGCCTCGGCGGCGAACTTTCCGCGCAGCCGCGCACAGTGCCGCTCGATGATGCCGGGGTGGTTGGCTTCGAGCCAGAGGACGGCATCTTCCTGGGTGCGAGCGACGCAGTGGGAGTGGAAGCAACTGAAAGCCGCCGTTTTCTCGAAGACAATCGTCGAGCTGTTGGCTTCGTCCCAATCCTTGCCTTCGTCGCCGTGAGTGTCGGCCCACGGGCACTTGACCGCCCATTTTCCGTCGTCGGGATTGAGGCATTCGCCCAGGAGCCCCGCTTCCCGAAAAGCAGCCACTATGTCGAGGGTATGCAGGTCGCCCTTGAATGCATCCCACCAGGGCTTTTCCTTTTTCTTCGCCTTGCCGGCCAACTCGGGCAGCGGGAACACCGTGGCCGCCGGGTTCTCAAAAATGTCGGGATCGTAGGAGACGAAGCAGAGCCGGGTCTGTTCCTTGACCTGCGGGTCGTGTTTGAGGCCATGGACGCGGGAAAAATACTCGACCGCCGCAGCCACGCTGTCGTCGTGCCGGAATCCGTCGATCCGCAGGAGAACCTTCAGGCCGTCGCCGCTCGGAGAGGTGAATGCGGCGGCCACATGGGGATCGCCAACAACCTTGCTCCGGGCGTCGGCGAGCGTGCCGTTGAGTCCGTCGAAGTCGATCTGGAGAAGGTTGCTGTGTTTGAGGAGGCGTTTCCGGTCGGCAGTCGTGCCGGACACGCAGAACGCCGGAAGCTTGGTTTTTTCACGGTCGTAGGCCGTCTTGCCATCACGCCCGAGGATGCGCCGGAGGTTGTCGATCTGGGTGCGGAACTCGCCAGTCCTGATCGCCTCGAGAACGGAGGCCACCGAATCCACCGCCGGGCAGTCGGGGGACATGGCGTTCGGGAATGTCGTGACCTCGGCGGCGAATATTGGGGGGACAGACGATGCGCCTTGGGGGGACACGGCTTTGTCCCCCGAGGGGACCAATGTCCCCTGAGATTGCGGTGGTGGAGGGACATCAGGGGACGCGAAGTCAGTGCCTTTGTCCCCTGAGCTTTCATTTGAGGGGACGCTTGTCCCCTGAGATTGTTGATCCGGGGGGACGCCGGGGGACACGCAATCTCCGTTTTTGTCCCCCGAGGGGACGAATGTCCCCTGAGTTGTCCCCTCAACCTGTGACCAACCGCCCCGTTTGGCCCGTTTTTTTACGGTCTCGGGATTCAGACCAAAGCGTTCTGCCGTCAGTTTGTAGCTGCGGGTCGCGAGGTAGGTGGCTTTGACGGATTCCCAGTCCATGCTCATGCGATTCCCTCAAAGGTGAGTTGTGTGACGCCCAAGTTGGCGGCGGCCTGTCCCAGTGCGTCGATGCGCAGGTAGTAAGAGGGCGGTTTGACGTGCTCGCGCTGCCCCAC
>JBAWVC010000250.1:0-2665 GCA_037147455.1 Verrucomicrobiota bacterium
GCGGAAGGCCGCCTGGGAACCGGCGCGCTGCTCTGGCATTCGACTCCGCTTTCGGACTTCGAGGGATTGCAGCACCTGACCGAGGGGGCGGCGGTCATCCGCGAGGCTCTCGGCGATCCTTGCCGTGTGGCCTTCCAGCACGATGTCAACGGCATCCCCTGGCCGGCTGTCGGGGTTATGCTCGATGCGGGGATCGATTTGTTTTCCATGGCGATCAATATCCACCAGGGCGGATGCGCGGTCGGCCGCCACAAGCTCTTCCGCTGGCGCGGGCCCGACGGGCGTCACATCACGGTGCTCAACGGCGACCATTACAACCAATTCTGCCGCTTGATCGACTGGCGGACCGCCTCGGCGGAGACGATGCGCAAGGCATGGGCGGATTACCAGTCCCTGCTCGAGGCCTGGCAGGTTGATATGCCATTCCTCTACATCACCGCTTCGATGCGCTGGGGATCGGATAACAACCCTCCGAACGAGGACATGCCTGCTCTGATTGAGATGTGGAACCGGGAAAAAATCGGACCGCCAATGGAAATGGTTTCCCCTGAGGGTCTGCGAGCTGCCGTCCGGGAGATCGACCCCGCGTCATTGCCGGAGCTCTCCGGGGACTGGACGGATTTCTGGAATTTTGGTTCGGGATCGTCCGCTACCCACTCCGCGCTCTCGCGGCGCGCACGGAGCCGGTTGCGGCATGCGCTGGCGATTTCGCCAAAGGGCGTGGATGCCGGACTCGCGGAGCGTGCCCGCGAAGAGATTGTGCTTTTCAACGAACACACCTGGGGGTCGTCCATGGCCGGTCGCGAGATGCTTTCGATCGAGCCGGTGATCCATTGGGACATGAAGGCGGCCTTCGCCTCCAACGCGGCGGCGTTGGCCGATCTCTGCCTTCGCGACAGCCTCCATGATCTCACGCGGAATTCCGAGTGGGGGAAAAATGTCGAAGGCGTTCTGATCGTCAATCCGAACTCCGCTCCGGTGGAAGCGCCGGTGCGGACGTCCTCCGAGTGGCAGTCGCCGGACTACATCTACCAGCAGTCCACCCGCCAGTGGATCGCCGCCCAGGACGACTGGCTGAACCCGGCATGGTTCACCCATTGGGGACGAGTCACGATGCCTCCACGCTCGTGGCGAATGCTTTCGTGGGACGAACTCGCCGCGCTGCCCACCGATGGAATCGAAGTGCAGGAAGACTCGATTTCCGCAGGCGGCCTGCGGCTCGATTTCGATCCCGCCACCGGCGAGATCCGCAAACTCACCCGCCTCTCGGACGGATGGGAGGCGCTCGGTGGAAACGGCGATTGGAAGCCGCTTCAGCTCGTCCGGGAATCGGTCGCCAAGACCATCCCGTCCAATATCGATCCCCGCTCCGCGTATTTCCCGGGCAGTTGGGTGCCCGATCCCGCCGGCAATTCCCCATGGACCCCGGACTGGCCGGCCACACGGGAGGCGGCCACCGCGCAGGCCGTAAGGGTTGAAAAATCACCCGGTTCCGCGACCCTCATCCGGGCGTTGAGTCTTTCCGGTTGGAACCGTTGTGAACTCCACATCAGCCTCTCCTCGGCATCCGCCGGAGTGACGATCCGCCTGCTCGGGCGCCTGGACGACGAGACCTGGCCGGCTGCGTATTACCTGACCTTTCCGCTCGGGCTGCCCGCCGACTGGCGCTGCCATTTTGACACCGCCGGATCATCGGTGGAACTCGACGCCGATCAGCTCCCCGGCGCCTGCCGGGACTGGGTGACGGTGGACAACTCGATTTCCATGCACCACGAAGGGAGGGGAGCCACGCTCGTCTGTCCCGACGCTCCGCTGGTCATGCCCGGCGGATTCGGATACGCCCTGAACCGCAAGGCCATCCCGC
Organism: Verrucomicrobiota bacterium; assembly: GCA_037147455.1. Lineage (GTDB taxonomy): Bacteria > Verrucomicrobiota > Verrucomicrobiia > Chthoniobacterales > Terrimicrobiaceae > QYQL01. The sequence goes on from JBAWVC010000250.1 coordinate 1,865, forward strand.
GTCCGGCCAACCCGCTGCTGCTGGCATGGCCGCTGAACACCTATTGGCAGACAAACTTCCGTGCCTCTCAGCCCGGCCCGGTCGATCTGCAATGGCACTTCCATGTCCACGGCGCATGGAGCCCGGAGACAGCGACCGCCGCCGCACAATCCTCAGGCCCGCTCTACCTGCATCCGATGGTTAACCTCCCCGCCGTCGTTTCGGGGGAACTATGAGAATACACCGTGAACTATTGGCGAAAAGAAGCACTCCATTTTGACATGACCTTCCATACGAATATGAAATCCTTTGCTCCTCCGTCTCTTCCAAAACTTCCCCGCCGCATGGCCGAGCGTTCCTGTCGCAGCTTCTTCCCGGTGCTGATCGCGCTGGCCGGTGCGCTCACTGGCATTCCCTCGGCCCATGGGCAAATATTGAAGGAGTTTACCGGCTACACGGTCCCGTTATCGGCCACGGTGCTTTCGGAAAATCCGCCGGCTTTGCGGCTGGATTGGAACTATACCTCCAACTTGGCAGCCGAGCGGAGAATTTACCGCCGTGAAAAAATGGACATGGCAAACGCGGTTTGGCAAACCTCAACTCCATGGGGTACGCCGATCGCAATCCTGACCAATGCCGCCAACACGCTGAGCTACACGGACACGACCCTTGTCCCTGGCAAAGCCTACGAATACAAGATGCAGGCGGTCGTGAGTGACAAGACCGCCAACGAAAGCCTCGGTTTCGTGAGCGGCGGCATCAATGTTCCGTAACTGTTCAGGTCGTTTGACCTGATTCTGGAAGAGTCGGTATGAAGGGGGT
>JBAWVC010000251.1:0-2651 GCA_037147455.1 Verrucomicrobiota bacterium
GGGCAACGTCCATCCCAACCGGTTCTGGGAGGGACACGTGCTCGGGAATGTCAAGGAGCGCCGGTTCAGCGAGATCTGGAAAAGAAGCCGGAGCAACCCGGTATTATCAGCGCATCGCGACCGCTCCCCGCGCTTGAAGGGCCGTTGTGCCGGATGCCGGTTCCATGAGGTTTGCGGCGGCGGCATGCGGGTGCGTGCGTTCCAGAAATTCGGCGACTCGTGGGAGGAGGATCCGGGTTGCTATCTCCGCGACTACGAGATCGCGGGTTGCTGACCGGGGCGTCGCTGAAAATATTCTGCGGGCGGGATCAGGCCCTCGCCATGCGGCGGAGCAGAGCGTCTGCCATGTCGGCGGGGGTTTCCGCGACTTCGATCCCGGCGGCTTTTAGCGCCTCGATCTTGCTGGCGGCGGTTCCTTTTCCGCCGCTCACGATCGCCCCGGCATGCCCCATGCGGCGGCCCGGAGGCGCGGTCGCGCCGGCAATGAATGCGGCGACGGGCTTTTTGCAATTCGCCGCGAGCCATGCGGCAGCCTCCTCTTCCGCCGTCCCGCCGATTTCCCCGATCAGGATCATCGCTTCGGTCTCGGGATCCTCGTTGAACATCTTGACGACATCCAGGTGGGAGGTGCCGTTGATCGGGTCGCCCCCGATGCCCACGCAGGTGGACTGCCCGTGGTCCCGGCTGGATAGCTGCCAGACCGCCTCGTAGGTCAGCGTTCCGGAACGCGAGACGACGCCGACCTTCCCGGGCTTGTGGATGTAGCCCGGCATGATCCCGACTTTGCACGCACCGGGGGTGATGACGCCCGGGCAGTTTGGCCCGATAAGCCGGCTGTGGGTTCCTGACATGGCGGCCTTTACCCTCATCATGTCCACGACGGGAATTCCCTCGGTGATGCAGATGATGAGCTCGATGCCCGCATCGACGGCTTCCATGATCGAGTCCGCCGCAAATTCGGCCGGCACGAAAATCATGGAGGCGTTGCAGCCGGTTTGCTTCCGGGCTTCGAACACGGTGTCGAACACGGGGACTTTCCCTTCGAAGAGCTCGCCTCCTCGGGCGGGGGTGACCCCTGCAACGACGTTCGTGCCGTATTCCATGCAGGACCGGGCGTGAAATCCGCCCGCTTTTCCGGTGATGCCCTGCACGAGCAGGCGTGTGTTTTTGTCAACGAGGATGGCCATGGTTTAGATAATTTGGAATGTGAAATTTGAAATTTGGAATTTGAAAAAAGTCCCGCGAAGCGGGTTGGGGGCGCCTGCGCCCCACTTCATACTTCTCCCTTGCTCCGCTGCCGCTCCGGTTGCCTTCCCGGCTACACGGTCGACTTTCCCTGTCAGGAACGAAGCGCTATCGCGCGGGTGTTCATACTTCATCCTTTTTTTCAGGCAGCCTGGGCGGCGGCGACGACTTTTTGTGCGGCGTCGGCGATGTTGGTCGCGGCGACCAGCGGGAGTTTGGAATCGGTCAGGAGTTTGCGCCCGGCCTCGACATTTGTGCCCTCGAGGCGGACGACCAGGGGAACCGGCAGGTTCACGGCTTTCACCGCATTGATAATTCCCTGCGCGATGATGTCGCACTTCATGATGCCGCCGAAAATATTGACGAGGATCGCTTTGACGCGCTTGTCGGAGATGAGGATTTTGAAGGCCTCGGTGACCTGCTGCTCGGTGGCGCCGCCGCCGACGTCGAGGAAGTTGGCGGGCGAGCCCCCGTGGTGCTTGATGATATCCATCGTGGCCATCGCGAGGCCGGCCCCGTTGACGAGGCAGGCGATGTTTCCGTCGAGCCCGATGTAGCTGAGGTTGGATTTCGAGGCCTCGACCTCGCGGGGATCCTCCTCCTCGATATCGCGGTAGGCGTGGATTTCCGGGTGGCGGAAGAGCGCGCTGTCGTCGAAATTGAATTTGGCGTCGAGGGCCAGCACCTCTCCGCCTTTGGTGACGACGAGAGGGTTCACCTCGAGCATCGAGCAATCGCACCGCATGAATAGCTTGTAGAGGTTGGCGAAAAGCCTGCACGCGAGGCGCATTTCGCCCGAGGCCATGCCGAGGAGCTTCGTCAGCTTGCGGGTCTGGAAGGGAAGCAGCCCGTAAAGCGGGTTGACCGGCATCCGCACGATCTTTTCCGGGCTGTGCTCGGCCACGGATTCGATATCAACCCCGCCCTCCGTGCTGGCCACGATCACCGGCCCGGAGATCGCGCGGTCGACGAGGATGGCGAAATACAGCTCGCGGGCAATTTCCACGGATTTCGAGATCAGAACCTTCCTCACCACCCGCCCCTCGGGGCCGGTCTGGTGGGTGACGAGCGTTTGGCCGAGCATCTGGGCGGCGATGTCGCGCGCCTGGCCGGCGGTTTTGCAAAGGTGTACGCCGCCTTTGAACCCGTTGGTGAAAGTTCCTTTTCCGCGTCCTCCGGCATGGACCTGGGCTTTGACCACCAGGTTGTTCGTGCCCAGGGAGCGGGCCACTCTCTCGGCTTCCTCGGGCGTTGAAGCAACGCCTCCGGGCGTGTTGGTGACCCCGAATTTGTCGAGGAGTTCTTTCGCTTGGTATTCGTGGATGTTCATCAGGATTCGTCGGACCGAATGGTATAAACACGGCAGGCCGCCCGCTGCCACAGGAATCTTTATTTTTTTCTGGATG
>JBAWVC010000252.1:0-2647 GCA_037147455.1 Verrucomicrobiota bacterium
AGAGGGAAAAAGAAGAAAAATGCAACGTAAAGCTATTTGAGCGACACTACACTAGATATTCACTCCTGCACCGAATCCGCGGTGGCCAGCCATTCGGCGTTCGCCTTCTCGAGCGCGTCCGCAACTCCGGCAAGCTGGCGGTTGATCTCCATGGCGAGCGACGGGTTGTCGTAGGTTGCAGGGTCTTCCAACTGCGTCGTCAGCTCCAATTGCCGGGCTTCGAACACCGCGATTTCCGACTCCAGAGCGGCGACACGCTTCTCGCGCTCGCGCTTCTCACGGTTCGCGGCCTGCCTCGCCTCGGACTCCGCGCGGCGCTGGGCGCGGACTTCCTTCATTCCCGGCCCGGATGCCGCGCGTTCGACCGGGGCGGCAGCCGGTTGGTGGTTGCCCAGCGAGGCAATCGTTCCCGCACGGGCGCCCGATGCGCGGGACTTGTCGAGGTAGTAGGCGTAGTCCCCGGCGTAGGGAGTGAGGTGTCCGCGCTGCACATGGGTGACCGATGTCGCGATCGCCCGGATGAAATGGACGTCGTGGCTCACGAAGACAATCGTTCCCTCGTAAGGCCCGAGCGCCCGGATGAGAGCGTCGATGCTCGGCATGTCGAGGTGGGTCGTCGGCTCGTCGAGGAGCAGAAGGTTTGGCGGATCGAGCAGGAGCTTCACCAGAGCCAGACGGCTCTTTTCCCCACCGCTGAGGACCGAGACGGATTTGAAAACATCGTCCCCGCGAAACAAAAATGCGCCCAGGATATTCCTGGCCGCCTGCTCGGGGACCGGACGCGAGATGCTCTGCACTTCAGCCAAAACGGTCTTCTTTAGATCGAGAGCATCCGAGCGGTGCTGGGCGAAATAGCCGATGCTGACATTGTGGCCCGGGGTTCGCTCTCCGGCTTCGAGCGGAAGGTCGCCAGCCAGAATTTTCAAGAGCGTGGATTTTCCGGCTCCGTTCGGTCCCACGAGCACAATCCGTTGGCCGCGCTCGACCCGGATGTGGAGGTTTTCATAGACCACATGGTCTCCGTAGGCCTGGCGGACTCCCTCGAGGCTCATCACACGTTGACCGCTGCGGACCGGTTGCGGAAATTTGAAATGGACCGTCGGCTCATCGGATTCCGGCGCGTCGATCTTCTCCATCCGCGCGAGCTGCTTCACGCGGTCCTGCGCCTGGGAGGCCTTGCTGGCCTTGGCGCGGAACCTGGTGATGAAATCCTGGAGGTGTTCGATCTCCTTCTGCTGGTTCCTGTAGGCGGCAAGATGCTGTTCCTCGCGGGCCTTTTTCTGCTCCACGAAGGCGTCGTAATTCCCGTGGTAGCGGACGAGTTTCCGGTGCCGGATCTCGACGACCCCCCGGCAGAGGATGTTGAGAAATTCGCGGTCGTGCGAGATTGTCAGGATCGCGCCCGGATAGCCGAGCAGGTGGTTCTGGAACCATCCGAGCGTTTCGAGGTCGAGGTGGTTTGTCGGCTCGTCGAGCAGGAGCAGGTCCGGCTGCTCGACCAGCAGGCGTGCGAGGTGCGCGCGCATCACCCATCCGCCGCTCAGCTCGTTGACCGGGCGATAATAATCCTGCTCGCGGAACGCCAGCCCCGACAGGATCCTCTTCGCCGCCGCCTCCGCGCGGCCGTCTGCCTCGTGCCCGGCCGCAAGCTCCATGACCGTTCCCTCGGTCGAGGCCGCCGTCTCCTGCGGAAGGTATCCGCAACGCACCCCGCGCTGGAGGCTGATCGTCCCCTCGTCCGGTTCCTCCGACTTCAGCAGCAGGGACAAAAGCGTCGTCTTGCCGGCCCCGTTCGGCCCGATCAACCCGATCCGGTCGCCGGTATTGACCTGCAGCGACGCCTCCTCGAAAAGGATGCGCCCGGCAAAGGACTTGCTGACACGGGATATAGTGAGCATCGGCTACTGGTTTCCGTTCTTCTCAGGCCGGGATGGATCCCCGCCATGGTGTTTTTCCCTCAACTGATGATCGAGCTTTCTGACCCGGTTGACCTGCTGCCAGAACAGATCCTCGAGGATATCCGGCGCGCGCTGGATCAGATCGCGGAAAACGCTGCCCGCGATTTTCATCACTTTGCCCTTCGTTTTTGCGCGCACGGCAGCCGAACGCGGCAGGCCGTCAATCGCAGAAAGTTCGCCCACGGCCGCGCCGGGCCCATAGGTTTCCAACAGGATTTCGCCCTGTTCGGCCGGTAGAAAAACCTCGAGTTCACCCTTTAAAATCAGCACGAGATAATCGCCGGGAGCATCCACCTGCCAAAGAATCTGTCCGGGGGTCAGCTTCATCTCGGACCCGGCGCGATACAGCTCCTGGTAGGATTTTTGCGAGTATTGCTTGAGATCGACAAAGTATTCGTTGAATTCCACCTCGAGCAGCTCGTGAATCCGCTCCAGGCTGTCCTCCTCGATATACATGATCGAAAAGGCCAGGGTATCCTGATAATTCATCGCCATGTCACAGAGGATATTGGAGAACAGCCGCCGGAAATTCCGGAAATCCGGACGGTAGCGGCCGGTGTCCAGATCGGTGCCGTTGTAGCCCAGGTAGAAAGCAAAGATTTTCTCCTCGCGGCCTTTCCAGAGGGCCTCCCACTCGGGGGCGCGATTTTCAGCAAAATACAAAAACGGATTGAATCCGAAGGCATGAA
>JBAWVC010000253.1:0-2628 GCA_037147455.1 Verrucomicrobiota bacterium
TCCGCCCGCAGCGCCCGCTCCAGCAGGATCTGCAAATCACCGCCAACAAGATGAGCTACCGGTAAATCGTATGAAACGAAGCCGGATCAACGAAATCTATCTTGAGGCCGCCGCTTGCTTCGAGCGCCACGGGTGGGCGCAGCCGCCGAACCCCCGGTGGGACATCACCGACTTCGGGCTCGGCGATTTTGCCAAACACGGGCTCGTGCTCATCAACCTCGCGGAAGAGCCCGAGTATTGCGAGAAGCTCATGTATGCCCGCGACGGGCAGACGACGCCGCTGCACACGCATGCCAAAAAGAAGGAGGACATCATCTGCCGCCACGGAACCCTCGTGCTGGAACTGTGGGCCGGACATCCGGAGAGGACGCCTCGCGGCGAAACATTTACCGTCCGCGTGAACGGGACTTCGAGGGAGCTTCGCAGCGGGGAAACCCTCGCGCTGAAAGCCGGGGAGAGGATCACGCTGACTCCCGGGATTTACCATGCCTTCTGGCCGGAAGGTGTCGACTGCATCATCGGAGAAGTTTCGACCGCGAACGACGACGCCCATGACAACTTCTTCGTGAACCCCGACACCGGGCGCTTTCCGGAAGTCGAGGAGGACGAACCGGCCAAAATCCGGCTTCTCAGCGACAAATGACGGGCTGAAGTTTGCTTCAACGTCAGCGTCCGGGCATGGCTTCGAGGACGACGCCTTTGAGGTATTCGGTTTCGGGGATGCCCACGACGACCGGATGGTCGGGCGGCTGGCCGATCCGGCGGAGGAGGCGCATGTTTCGTTTGGCGTCTTGGAGCCCCTCGGCGATGGCTTCTTCGAATTCGTGGCCGGCGACGTGATGGGAGCAGGAGAAGCTGACGAGCAGTCCGCCCTTTGTGAGGAGGCGGGCGGCGCGGGCGTGGAGGTCGCGGTATCCCCGAAGGGCCTCGTTCACTTTGGCGCGGGTCTTTGTGAAGGAGGGCGGGTCGAGGATGATGAGGTCGTATTCTCTGCCGCGGTTCAGCACTTCGAAGACATCGGCGTTCTTCACTTCGATCTCGACCTCGTTCCTCGCCGCGTTCTCGCGCAGCCTCGCGACGCTTTCGGCTCCGGACTCGACCGCCGTGACCGAGGGGGCACCTTGTTTTGCGCAGGCCAGGGCAAATCCGCCCTGATTCGAGAAGCAGTCCAAAACCCGGCGGCCGCGGGCGAGGGGAGCCACGATCGCGTAGGATTCGAGCTGGTCGAGGTAGAGGCCTGTTTTGTGGCCGGCGAGCGGATCGACAAGGAATTTGACCCCCGCGGCTTCGACCTCGACCGGCCCGGCCGGCGCCTGTCCGGCGAGAACGCCTGAGCGGAGCTCCAGGCCTTCCGCCGTGCGGACCGGCGCATCGTTTCGCTCGATGACGCATTCTGCCTGCGTCAGTTCGACGAGAACGTTCGCGATCAGCTCCCTATGGAGGTCCATCGCCTTCGTCAGGGTCTGCAGCACGACGATTATTCCGTAGCGGTCGGCGATGACGCCCGGCAATCCGTCGCTCTCGCTCCAGACAAGCCGCACGAGGTCGTCCCGGCATCCGGCATGCGTGCGGTATTCCAGCGCCTGCCCGATCCGGCGGCGAAAAAAATCCTCATCAAGATCCTGCCTCCGCCGCGAGAACCGCCTCACGACGATCTGCGACTTTGAGTTGTAAATTCCGACCCCCAGCAACTGGTCCCGTCCGTCCTTGATCGAGACGACGCTCCCGTCCTCGGGGTTCCCGAAAGTTTTCAAGATTTCGCTCGAATAGACCCAATCGTGTCCGTGCAGGATGCGCGAGCGCGGGCGGACGATGATTCCTCCCATGCGATCAGGCGGGGAGGAGTTCCTCGTGGCGGGTGACGGTGCGCTCGGTTCCGGGTTCGGGGTATTCGAAAATCCGGCCCTCGAAATTCCGGACCACGACCTTCTCGCTGTCGTGGTAGAGGACATAGCCGGGGTTGAGCGGAATTTTTCCGCCGCCGCCGGGGGCGTCGATCACGAACTGCGGGATGGCATATCCGGTGGTGAAACCGCGCAGGCCCTCGATGATCTCGACGCCTTTGGCCACGGACGTGCGCAGATGGGAGGAGCCCCGGATCAGGTCGCACTGGTAGAGGTAATACGGCCGCACCCGGCACAGCAGGAGCTTGTGGACGAGCTCTTTCATCGTGTCCACGTTATCGTTCACCCCGGCCAGAAGAACGCTCTGGTTGCCGAGCGGAATCCCGGCATCCGCCAGGCGGCCCAGCGCGGAGCGGACCTCGCTGGTCAATTCCTTCGGGTGGTTCACATGCACGCTTACCCAGAGCGGATGGAATTTTTTTAGCATCGCGCAGAGTTCCGGGGTGACCCGCTGCGGGAGAAAAATGGGAACGCGGGTTCCGATTCGGAGGAACTCGATGTGGCGGATCGCCCGCAGCCGGCTGAGGATCGCTTCGAGCTTGTCGTCCGAGAGCAGGAGCGCGTCTCCTCCCGAGAGGAGGACGTCACGGACTTCCTTGTGCTTTTCGAGGTAGGCGAAAGCCTGCTCGAAATCGAGGTGCATCTCCTGCTCGCCGACCCCGCTGACGACCCGGCTGCGCGTGCAGTAGCGGCAGTAGGAGGCGCACCGGTCGGTGACGAGAAA
>JBAWVC010000254.1:0-2599 GCA_037147455.1 Verrucomicrobiota bacterium
AGGAGTCGGTGGACGCGCTCTTCGACAACGGCCGCCACGGCCGCGCCGTCACCGGGGCCGCCAACCGACCGCTCAAATCCCTCAGCGACATGCTCAAGGGGAAGGGCGGACGCTTCCGCCAGAACCTTCTCGGCAAGCGCGTCGATTACTCGGGCCGCTCGGTCATCGTCATCGGGCCGGAGCTCAAGCTCAACCAGTGCGGGCTTCCCAAGAAGATGGCGCTCGTCCTTTTCGAGCCGTTCATCATCCGCCGCCTCAAGGAGCAGGGCCACGTCCACACCGTGCGCAGCGCCAAGAAGCTGATCGAACGCCAGACTCCCGAAGTCTGGGACATCCTCGAAGAAGTCACCAAGGGCCACCCGGTTCTTCTGAACCGTGCGCCGACGCTCCACCGTCTTTCGATCCAGGCGTTCGAGCCTCTCCTCATCGAGGGCGAGGCGATCCGCATCCACCCGCTCGTCTGCACCGCCTACAACGCGGACTTCGACGGCGACCAGATGGCTGTCCATGTCCCGCTCTCTGTCGAGGCCCAGATGGAGGCCCGCATGCTCATGCTGGCCCCGAACAACATCTTCTCGCCCTCGAGCGGAAAGCCGATCACCAACCCGTCGCAGGACATCCCGCTCGGCTGCTACTACCTCACCCAAAAGCCCCGCGGAGAAGATGCGAACAAGGACAAGCGGATGCCGCTCTTCGCAAACGCCGACGAGCTCGAGCTCGCGCTTTCCGAAGGCTCGATCCGCACGCACACACGGGTCAGGTTTAAAAATCCGGATTTCAACCGCAAGACGATTTTCGGCGACCCGCTCCTGAAGATTCTCGAGACGACCGCCGGGCGCGTCGTCTTCAACCAGATCTGGCCGGCCGCGCTCGGCTTCTACAACAAGGTCTGCGGAAAGAAGCAGCTCTCGGACGTCATCTGGCATTGCTACAAAGTCGCGGGCCAGCAAAAAACGGTCGAAACCCTTGACCTGCTCAAGGAGCTCGGCTTCCGCGAGGCCACCAAGGCGGGCATCTCGATCGGCATCACAGACATGATCATCCCGACGGAAAAAGTGGCGCTCCTCGAAAAAGCCCACCACGAGGTCAGCGAGGTTCAGAAGCAATACCTCCGCGGAATCATCACCGACGGCGAGCGCAAGAACAAGGTGCAGGATATCTGGACCCACACCGGCGAAGAGGTTGCGAACGCCCTCTTCCGCACGCTCGACCACAACGACGGCCGCCGCGAAATGAACCCCGTGTTCATGATGGTGGACTCCGGTGCGCGCGGCAACCGCACGCAGATCAAGCAGCTCGCCGGAATGCGCGGCCTCATGGCCAAGCCCTCGGGCGAGATCATCGAGCAGCCGATCACCGCGAATTTCCGCGAAGGTCTTTCGGTGCTGGAATATTTCATCTCGACCCACGGCGCCCGAAAAGGTCTCGCCGATACCGCCCTCAAGACGGCGGACTCCGGCTACCTGACCCGCAAGCTCGTGGACGCCGCACAGGATGTGATCATCACGATCGAAGACTGCCACACGGCGAACGGCATCGCTGTCCGCCCGATCTACGAGGGCGACGAGGAGGTTGTCAGCCTCTCCACCCGCATCATCGGCCGCGCAAGCTGCGAAACCGTGAAGGATCCGGTGACCGGCAAGGTCATTCTCAAGGCCAACCAGCTGATCGACGAAGAGACAGCGGCGGCTCTCGAGAAGATCGGTCACGAGCAGCTCAAGATCCGCTCGGCTCTGACCTGCGAATCGAAGCGGGGGATCTGCGCGAAGTGCTACGGGCGCAACCTTTCCACCGGCAACATGATCAAGCTCGGCGAAGCGGTCGGCATCATCGCCGCCCAGTCGATCGGCGAGCCTGGAACCCAGCTCACCATGCGCACGTTCCACGTCGGCGGAACCGCCAGCCAGACGTTCAAGCAGCCGATCGTCAAAGCCAAGAACGAGGGCGTCGTCCGGTTCAACGAACTGAAAGTCGTCGAAACCAGCGAGGGCACCTACGTCGTTCTCAATAAGAACGGGACGGTCAGCATCCATGCCGCCGATGGACGCGAACTCGAAAGCCACAACATCGTGGTCGGTTCCGTCATCTCGGTCGCCGATGGAGCAAGCGTCAAAAAGGGGACGACATTCATCCAGTGGGATCCCTATAACGTTCCGATCATCACAGAAAAAGTCGGGCGGATCGAATTCCGCGACATGATTCCGGGCGTCACGATCCGCAAGGAGGTTGACGAAGCCACCGGCGTGATGGGAACGGTCGTTATCGAGCACAAGGAAGATCTTCACCCGCAGATCGTCATCACGGATGAATCGAAGAAGAACATCCTTGCCAGCTACTCGATTCCCGCCGGGGCCCACATCGAAGTCAAGGAAGGTTCGAAAGTGCCGGCCGGCCAGCGACTCGCCAGGACACCCCGCAAAATTGCCAAGACGAAGGACATCACCGGCGGTCTGCCGCGTGTGGCCGAACTCTTTGAGGCCCGCCGCCCGAAGGACGCCGCGGAAATCGCCAAGATCGACGGAACGGTCGATATCGGCGGGACCGTGCGCGCCAAGCGCCGCCTCATCGTCACCGACCCGGACACCAAGGCCGAGGAAGA
>JBAWVC010000255.1:0-2599 GCA_037147455.1 Verrucomicrobiota bacterium
CGGGCGAGATCCTCGAACGAAACATCGAGAGGCGGGTATTTTTCCCAGTCCGCCAGATCGAAGTGCCACCACTCGTAGGGGAAGGGAACAAAGCCTCGCTTTTTCATCGCGGCCTCAAGCTTGAGGCAATTCGCTCGCTCCTCGCCGGTCCACTTGCCCGAGTTGCGGTGCGCTTTTTCCGTGAAGTCGTCAAAGGGGGTCGGCATGCGGAGATCGTTGCCCAGGTGATCGATGAGCGTGACATCGACCGCCGTCCCGCGGGTGTGCCTGCCCCTGCTCTTGAGCGGGTCGGAGACATACCGTTCGTCCGGCACGATCTGCCACATCCTCGCCTGGACCGAGAGCGGCCGGTAACCGTCGTAGATTTTCAGCCCGAGCCCCTGCGACGCGAGATCTTCCTGCACTTTTTGCAGGGCCGCCGCCGCACCCTTGTGGAGGAAGACCGCGGGAAACGGATAAAGGACATGGCCGGTGAAATTATATGTGGAAGCATAGCGGACCTCCTCGAGCGGCGGTGGATAAATCGTCTCCGCCCGCACGAACCCGTGCGCGATTTCCGGCGGATCCCCCGCATGAGCGCACGCCAGCGCGAGCAACAAAAAGACCAGGAGTTGCTTCATAGCTAATAACGCATTGTGGCCGCCCATACCCACACTGATCTTTAGGACCGTGCGGCCGTCAGCGGGCAGAACGTGTTCGGGCAGCTGGATTTCAGCGCAATTGCCCGCGAGGCCGGGCAGGTTGGGCGGCAGCTCGCCGCGGCTGAGAAACTCATGGAGGAGGGCGACATCCAACACGCCGCTCGCCCCCAGCGAATGTCCGGTAAAGGGCTTGAACAGATAGGTCGGCACGTCACGGGCTCCTGCCGAGGAAATCACAGAACGCAGCGCCTCGCGTTCGGCCAGCCCGTGGGCCCGTGTTCCGCTGGCATGCGGGCAGACCGCCGCCAGCCAGCCCGGGCTTTTTCCGTCGAAATAACTCCACGCCTTTTTGAGCGCGCGCGCAATGCCCTCGCCATCCGGCGGAAACCCGATCGGATCATAGGCATCGGACGTGATCCACGCCCCTGAGAGAACAGTGCCCCGGCCTTCCGGTTCGACCGTCATCGCCGACGCGGCCTCGGCTGGAAAAAATCCACTCGTGTGTTCGGAATACGGATCGTTCACACCATTCGACGAAATAAGTCCGGTCGAGGCAAAATCCTCCAGCATCGAGCCGATGAGCGGCAAATCCACGCTCACGACCAGCGCCCGCGGCGCCAGCCCGCAGGAAACCGCATGCGCGGCCCAGATCAGCGCGTCCAGGCCGGACGCACAGCCATTTGAAAACACCTGCCACGGACCCCGGATGCCGCACTCGATGCTCACCGCAGAAGCGATCTCGCTGTGCATCGAGTTGCTGGCCGCATAGAGCCGGTGCGGCCGCCGCCCGTGGCGAACACCCATCAGCTCACACGAGTTGCCGCGGCTGCTGCCGGCAAAGATCCATGCCTCTTCGGTTTGTGCGGGCAGCCAACCCGTTTGGGCGAGCGCCTGTTCGGCGATGAAAAGCGAAAGGTTGCTGGCGGCGCCGTATGTCCGGCCGCGCATCGGCTTCCGGTCCTCGAGCCAAGCGCCAGGCACATCCTCAAAGCGCGCGGGCAGGCCGCCGAAATCTCGAAGCGGCCGCATCGCATGCCGGCCTGCCAGCATCGCCGCGCGCATCGTCGGCAGATCGACCCCCAGCCCCGAGCAGGCGGCGGCGGCGGTCAAGACGACGGGTTTGGGTATCAGGTTCAAATCGCGATGGCAAATGCTTTCACCAGTCTAACGGAAGCACCAGTGCCAGGGCTCATACGCGATGGCGAAACGGTTGTTGCGCGGAAAGGTCATGGAAAATCCAAAGCCTCCTGCGCGTCCTGCCAGCCATGCGAACGCGGGCGTGAATTCAAACTCCTCCTCCAAATGGCGTGCGCCGGACGTGCCGATGTCGATCGCATTACCGGAATGGTGCTCGCTGAATCCCGGGTAGGCGGAGTATTCGAGCGCTGCTTCCAGCGACATTCCCTTCGCCAGCTTCGCCGAGAGAATCTCCGTCTGGCGCGCCACGCTGCGAAACGACGAAACAAGGATCAGTTCAATGCCTTCCGCCGAAGCGGCGTCCCGCATGGCCGCCCAACCGGCTGCGGCGCCAGGTGTCAAAAGCGCCTCGCGGCCCATGTAGTCCGGCCCCACGCTGACCAGCTCGTCCGCCTCCGCAACGGGGGGCAGACGGCTCGCGTAATCGGGCGGCGGAGGCGGAAGTGGCGGAATCTCCTGGGGCTGGTTGTCGGCGGACGTCATTGCTTTATATCCTGAGCCCTTAGCGTTGAGAATTCGAGATTCTTTTCAGGGCTTCAACCAATGCCGGTAGTCCTCCCAAGCCTGAGAACCTGTTCAGGCATCGCTAATCTCATCGCTCGACGGTTTTTCTGCACCGGGCGAAGCCCCGCCCAGCGCATCGGCTCCCCCGATCATGACAGACGCGAGAAGCAGGACGGCATAGGGCGCTCCGCTGTCAGGAACCGAGCGGGTCAGCGCGAAGAGCCCCATCAGGCACAAGGTCGAAAGCACCGGGGTGG
>JBAWVC010000256.1:0-2597 GCA_037147455.1 Verrucomicrobiota bacterium
CATCTCGGTCTTGTTCTTGAACGCGGTGCCGTAGATCCGCTGGAGCTGCGGGTTGTTTTCGTCGCCCTTGTAGTAGGCGCTGGCGACGTGGGTGAGCTTGAACGCGCCGATGTTCCCGGTGCGCATGACGTGCGGGCCGGCGCAGAGGTCGGTGAATTCCCCGTTGCGATAGAGAGTGATCGTCTCGCCATCCGGGATGTTCTGGACGATATCGAGCTTGAACTTCGACGCCTCGCCGCGGGGTCCGAGGGCGGCGAGCTCGCCGCGCGCGGCGAGCGCCACCGCCTCGTCACGCGAGACCTCGACCCGCTCGAAAACATGGTTCGCCTTCACCTCGCGCTTCATCTCCTCCTCGATCCGCGCGAAATCCCCGGGCGAGATCCGGTGCGGGAGATCGACGTCGTAGTAGAACCCGTTCTCGACCGGCGGGCCGGCCGCGAACTGCGCCTCCGGCCAGATTTTCAAAATCGCGGTGGCCAGCACGTGCGCGCAGGAATGTCGGAGGCGTTCGATATCGTTCATGGATCGGGAAACTCAACCACAGAGAGAGCGGGGCGCACAGCGAAAACCTCATTGCCTCTGCAGGGGACAACGTGTTCACTGTGCAGGTTCATCCATGCTGGCCGTCCACGAAGTCATTGATCACACGATGGTAAATTTTCCCGGTTACGAGCCCGGGGACTTTGAAGTCACGGCCGTTGAGAAGGGGGGGTCGGACAGAAAGTTTTACCGGATCCGCGCGGCCGACCGCTCGATGATTCTGGTGAAATATTCCGACCGCAAGGAGGAGAACCGGCACTATGTGGACATCGCGCAGTTCCTGGCCACGGCGGGCGTTCAAGTCCCCCACATTTATCTGCATGATCCCGGGGAGGGGCTGATCTGGATGCAGGATCTCGGGGAGGTGGACCTCTGGTCGCACCGGAGCGATCCCTGGAGCACGCGGCGGCCGCTCTACGAATCCGCGCTGATCGAAGTTTTTAAGATGCACTCCGCCGCCACGCGGAAACTCGGTAGCCACGACCTGAAGCTCGAGCGCGAGTTCAACGGGCAGCTGTATCTCTGGGAGCAGGGGTATTTTTTCGAGCACTGCCTGGGCAACTTTTTCAAACTGCCGGCCGCCGAGGTGAGCCGGCTCGCCGGGCTAGCCGCCCTGCAGTCCGCAGCCGTGCGGCTAGCTTCCCTCCCCCGGGTCCTTGTCCACCGGGATTTCCAGTCGCAGAATATCCTGATCCGCGAGGGCACCGCTTGGCTGATCGATTTTCAGGGAATGCGCCCGGGGCTGGCGCAATACGACATCGCCTCGCTGCTCATGGATCCTTATGTTTCCCTGGCGACATCGGAGCGGGCGGAACTTCTCGGTTTTTACCAGCGGCTGGTGCGGCGGGCAGGCGGCGAGGTTTCCGGAGATTTTGAGGAAATCTACCACTGGTGTTCGCTGCAGCGACTGATGCAGGCGCTCGGCGCCTACGGCTTTCTGGGGCTACAGAAAGGGCGGACGGATTTTCTCGCGCATATCCCGGCGGCGAGGCGCTCGCTGCGGGAGACCGCCGCGCACCTTGACGGGCTCGATGAATTTGTCCGCGTGTTGGATTCCCTGCCATGAACAAACAACCCGAAACCGCGATCATCCGACGCATCACGCCCTCGCTTGACAACGCACGCTACGCGATCAAGCGGGCCGTCGGCGAGGAGATCGTGGTCGAGGCGGACGTGTTCAAAGAGGGGCACGACGAGGTGACGGCGATGCTCAAATGGCGGAAGGCGGGAGATGCGGCCTGGCGCGAGACCCCGATGAAACCGATGGTCAACGACCGCTGGACGGGGTCGCTCCGCGTCACGGCACCTGGCGCGTGGGAGTTCACGATCGAGGCGTGGGGGGATGTCTATTTTTCCTGGCAGCACGAGCTGGAGAAAAAGTTTGCGGCCGGCCTCCGTGAGCTTCAGAGCGAGATCCTCGAGGGAGCGGGGTTCGTCGGGGCGGCAGCCGCCCGCGCCAGCAAGACCGACGCCGCCACCTTGAAAAGATTCGCGGCGGCGCTGCGGGCCGCCGGGGCTGACGACGCCCACGCGATCGCCCACGACCCGGCGCTCTGCGCGCTGATGACCGTGTATGCCGACCGTTCGCTCGCGACGGTGGCGGAGCCGTTCCATCCGGTCTGGGTGGACCGCGAGCGCGCGACGTTCGCGGCGTGGTATGAATTTTTCCCGCGCTCGGCCGAGGGCAAGCCGGACAAGGGCTCGAAGTTCCGGGACTGCCTCGGACGGGTTGATGACGCGAAGGCGATGGGGTTCGACGTGATCTATTTTCCGCCGGTCCACCCGATCGGCGCGACGAACAGGAAAGGTCGCAACAACTCGCTAAAATGCGATCCCGGCGAACCCGGCGTCCCCTACGCGATCGGGAACAGCAAGCAGGGAGTCAACGGAGGAGGACACAAGGACGTCGCCCCGGAGCTCGGGACGCTCGCGGACTTCGGCTGGCTCGTCGGCGAGGTCAAGGCCCGGGGGATGGAGATCGCTCTCGATTTCGCCATCAACTGCTCGCCCGACCATCCCTACGTGAAGGCGCACCCGGAGTGGTTCTTCAAGCGGCC
>JBAWVC010000257.1:0-2571 GCA_037147455.1 Verrucomicrobiota bacterium
GTAGCGGAAGTCGTTGGCGTAAACATTCACCGGGTCGGCCAGGATTCCGCTCAGGACGATGATCTCCGGACGGTCCTTGTAGATTTTGTCTTCGATAAAAAAGTCGAACATGTATCGAAGGCGGAGGTCGTCCGGCTTGTGGTCGGTCATGAAATTCTGGTCCAAAGGCTGGAAGATCAGGCCTCCGAAAACCACGAATCGCGGATCCTCGTCATAGACGTTGCTGTGCAGGTTGAACGGCCAGGGGTCGCTGAGCGGGATTTTGAGCTTCAGGGGCTTCCCGTCGCGCACGATGTCGAGGGCGACCTGGTCGCCCTTGAATTTCCGCTCCACGGCTTCGGCCAGCGGCACCGAATCGTCGTCCATCGGAATCGTCGCGTCGCTCGAAATCGGCAGCCCATCGATCGCCGTCAGGACATCACCGGGTTTGACGATCCCGTCCGAGGAGCCGCCGCCATAGACGCTTCCCACCAGCACGCCGCGATCGTCGTCTTTGAGCCCGAGCGCCGAGCGGGCCGCCGGGTTGAACAGGGTATGGTAACTCAGGGCGAGGTCCACATAGCGGTCGTAATGGCCGTCTTCGATATCCTTGAGAAAGCGCCTGATGACCGGCGTCGGGATCATGTATCCGACGTTCTGGGCGACATCCCCGCTGTATCCCTGAAAGGCCACGCCAACGACTTTTCCGCCCTGCATCACCGGCCCGCCGCTGTTGCCGGGGTTGATCGCCGCGTCGATCTGGATCGTGAGGTGGGAGTCCATCCCCGAGTGGGAGTAGGTCTGGAAGTCGATGCGCGAGACGATCCCCTGCGTCACCGACAGCCGGTTTCCACCGATCGGATACCCATAAACCGATACGACGGACTCGATCGCGGGGATGCCTCCGAGCTCCAGCGCGGACGTGCCTTTGAAAAATCCCGGCTCATCGACGGCCAGCAGGGCGAGGTCGCAATCGTGGGCGATAAACAAGACGCGGGCCGCGCGGGGTTTCGGGTCGCCTTCTTTGGAAACGGTCAGGAACTTCGCGTTGCTGACGACATGGGCGTTCGTCATGATGCGGTTTCCGCCGATGATGAACCCGGCGCCGACCCCGCCGGAAACTCCCCCGGGGTTCCATGGCGCCTTGTAATCGGGCTCCTGGGAGGTGGATTCAATGCGGACGAGGCTTTTGGCGATTGGCGAGGCCTGGGCGATCCCCGCCGCAAATACCGCAATCATCAAAAAACGAAACATCCGCGCCAACGTAGGCGCGGACGGTGCTTTGACAACCCCCATTTTCAAGCGGCCAGAACCGGGCTTCCGGCGGGGGAAAGGTCGCGCAGTTTGGCGACGGCAGCTGGGACCAGCTCGCACGCCGATGCGAGGTCGCCGGCCGAATTGTAGCGGCCGAAGGAAAATCTGAGGCTCGCCCGGGCGCGCTCGTTCGAGAACCCCATCGCCTTGAGGACATGCGACGGATGGATGGACCCGCTCGTGCAGGCCGATCCCGCCGAGCAGCAGAGCCCTTGCTCATCCAGCAGGATCAGCGCGCCTTCGCTTTCGACGCCCTCGAAGGAAAGGTTGCTGGTGTTCGGGAGCCGGTTGGCCCGGTCCCCGTTGACGGTGCAGCCAGGAACCGCCGAGAGCATGTGTTCCTCGAAGGCGTTCCGCCAATCCATCACCTGGCGGCTGCCGATATGCCCGGCGGCCAGCTCCGCGGCCTTCCCGAACCCCGCGATCGAGGCCAGGTTCTGGGTGCCGCCACGCCGCCCGCTTTCCTGGCTTCCGCGCAGCAGGGGGGTGAATTTCACCCGGCGGTTCACATACAGCGCCCCGACACCTTTTGCCGCGTGGATCTTGTGGCCGGATGCCGACAGGAAATGGATGCCCGAATCGGCGAGCGAGATCGGCAGCTTCCCGAACGCCTGCACCGCGTCAACATGCAGAAGAGACTTTTTGCTCCGCACGATCTCCGCGATTTCGTGCACCGGAAAGAGAGCCCCGGTCTCGTTGTTCGCCCAGAGCAATGTCACCAGCGCCGTGTCGGGCCGGATCGCCCCGGCGAGCTGGTCCAAATCCAGCATCCCGGCGGAATCCACCGGCAGCCAGGTGATCTCGTATCCGCGCTGGGCCAGATGCTCGCAAAGTTTGATCGTCGCCGAGTGTTCGACCGCCGTCGTGACGATGTGCTTCTTGTCCGGGTCAACCGCGAGCGCCGACCCGACCGCCGTGTTGATCGATTCCGTCCCGCAGCTCGTGAAAATGATCTCGTCCTCCCGGCAACCCGCCAGAGCGGCCACCGGCGCGCGGGCTTCATCCAGAACCTTCGCCGCCTGCCGCCCGAGCGCATACACGCTCGAGGGATTCCCGTAACCGTCCCGCAACAACGGCACCATGATCTCCAAAACCTCCGGCGCAAGTTCCGTCGTGGCGTTGTTGTCGAGATAGATAACCGGTTTCATGGGAATTTGGCAATTTACTTCCCGCCCGCAGACTTGGCAATCCCGCGTCATGCACCCTTCTCAATCGCTCTCCTCCCCAAATCCGTGCGTAAGCGCGGGACTTTGAAAAATCGGCGGCGCGATTTCTCGC
>JBAWVC010000258.1:0-2557 GCA_037147455.1 Verrucomicrobiota bacterium
CAGCCCTGCCGGTTTGTCGAGCGCTACGGGGCTCATCTCTGATGGGTCAAAATCGAAGTGTCAAAATCGAAGTTGAAGCCCCCGGAGGGAATCACTAGGCTGATTTCCCGCAACTCCGTAAAGCGGGCAGCCGCGAGCGGATGCGCCCGCGCTTTAAATTTATATCCCGAATTTTTCCATGCTGATCGCCCTTCTGCCCGAAACCATCCTGGTCGCGACCGCCCTGGTGGTTCTCGGCCTCGGGGTTTCGGTGCCGAAATCGCGGACGCTGATCACGGCGGCCACCCTGCTCGGCGGATTCGCCGCCGCCGCAGCCATCTTCCTGCTCCCGGCCGACGGGAATTTCCTGCACGGCATGGTTGTCCTCGAGCCGCTGGCCCGGATGTTCAAGCTCGTGATCCTCGGGCTCGGTCTGGTGGCGGTCGTCTTCACCTCCGACTCGTTCCCGGAAACCCACTTTGCGGAATCCCTCGCGCTGGTCCTCTTCAGCACGGTGGGCATGATGCTGCTGGTCGGAACCGAAGACCTGCTGATGATTTTTATCGCGCTCGAACTGACGAGCATCCCGCTCTACATCCTCGCCGCGTTCGACAAGCAAAGCCGTTCGTCCGCCGAGGCCGGGCTGAAATATTTTCTCATCGGCAGCGTCTCCGCCGCCTTCCTTCTCTACGGGCTGAGCCTGATCTATGGGGTCACCGGGAGCACGAACCTCCAGGCGATCGCCCGATTCTCCGGCGCGCCGGATCCGCTCCTGATCGCCGGGATCGTCCTGACTCTCGCCGGGTTCGCGTTCAAGGTCGCCGCCGTTCCGTTCCAGCTCTGGGCGCCGGACGTTTACGCGGGCGCGCCCACGGCAGCCGCCGCGCTCATCGCGTCGGGGTCGAAAGTCGCCGGCATTTTCATCCTGGCCAGGATCCTCACCACAGGGCTCGGCGGCTGGGCGGGATCGGCCGGATGGGGGCAATTCCTGCCCGGCTGGGCGCCCGTGCTCGCGCTCATGGCCTCCGCTTCGGTCGTGCTCGGCAATATCGCGGCGCTCGTGCAATCGAACGTGAAGCGTCTCCTCGCCTACTCTGCCATCGCCCATGGCGGCTACCTCCTCATCGGGCTGTCCTCCGCCAGCCGGGGCAGCCTGACAGCCGTCCTTTTTTATGTGGTCATCTACGCGCTGACCACCGCGGGCGCGTTCGGGACCGTGGCTATCGTGGAAAAGCAGCGCGGAGGATCCCGCCTCGACGACTTCGACGGGCTGGCCAAATCCTCGCCCGTGCTCGCGCTCTGCCTGCTCGTGTTTTTTATCTCGCTCGCGGGCATTCCGCCGCTCGCGGGGTTCTTCGGAAAGTTCTACCTCTTCACCGCCGCGCTCGGAAACCCGTCCCTCCTCTGGCTCGTGATCCTGGCGGTCGCGATGAACGCCGTTTCGCTCTACTACTACCTCATCGTCCTCAAACACGCCTTCGTTTTTCCCGCGCCGGAGGGGATCCGTCCCGCGAACGCCCCCGCCTCGGGCTTCCTCGTTGCCGCCCTCGCACTCTCCGTCCTCGCCCTCGGCCTCGCGCCGGACCTCCTGCTCATCCCGCTCGCCAAAAAAATTACGTTCCCCGGAAATCTCCAGGCCTCCGCTTTGAAAACCGGCCGCTGAAATCCCATGACCTCCGACTATCTTCTTCTGACGATCTTTCTCGCCATCGCAATCGTTTTCCCTCTAATCCCGCTCGCCATGGCGTGGGCGTGGGCGCGGTTTTTCTCGCCCGCCAAACCGGGGAAGGACAAGCAGAGCAGCTACGAATGCGGCATCGAGTCCACCGGTCCCGCGCACGTCCAGTTCCAGTCCCACTACTACCTCTACGCGCTCGTTTTTCTGGTTTTCGATGTAGAGACGGTTTTTCTGATGCCGTTCGCCGCGGCGTTTTTGAAGCTCCCTGTCTCCGCCTTCCTCGCCCTCATGGTCTTCCTGCTGCTCCTTGTCGAAGGCCTCGTCTGGGCCTGGGCCAAAGGCATTCTGGCCTGGAAGTAAAAACCTACTCGAGCTCGAAGTTGATGTTGACGGTGTAGGAGCCACCGGAGGACAGCGCAGAAGGCGGAGGGTCGATCTGCGGGACGCGCTTCGCGGCGCGGAGAACCGACTCGTCCATGACCGGGTTGCCGCTCGACTTCACGATCTCGGCGCTCGAAATTTTCCCGTCTTTTTCAATCCGGATTTTCACCGTGCAGACAAACGATTTCGACTGGTCGAAAATCGAGGTCGGCTGATCCCACTGGCTGTAGAAACGGTCGTGGATGAGCTCATGATACCAGCCGAACTGGGAAGATTCGCCACCGGAACCCGCCTTCGGGGACTTGCCGGAACCCTGCGCCGCACTGCCGGATCCTTCGCTCCCGGGCTTCGATGCGCCGGTTCCCGGAGATCCGCCCGGCGAGGCCCCGGGCGAGGCGGAGGCTTTGGGCGAACCGCCCGGCGAGGCCTTGGGAGATGATTTTGGCGATGCTCCGGGCGAGGTGGAAGGCGAGGGCTTCGGGCTGGGTTTGGGCGTCTCTTTCGGGCTCGGTTTGGGAG
>JBAWVC010000259.1:0-2550 GCA_037147455.1 Verrucomicrobiota bacterium
GCCGAACAGTCGGCAAAGAGCCCTTCCGCAAGGAGGGGCTCTTTCTTTTTATTGGCTGGAAGACATCAGGATGTTTGTCGCGTGAAATTTGTTTTGTCTGCAATGCGCGATGCCGGTACATGTGCGACGATGTCGGACACCAACGCCGGACAAGGGCTCTGCAGCGTCTGCCTCATCGTGAAAAATGAGGCGGAGCATCTCGGCCGGTGCCTCGAATCGGTGAAGGGGTTGGCGGATGAGATCATCGTCGTGGACACGGGATCGACCGACGGGACGGTGGAACTCGCGCGGAAATCTGGCGCGCGAGTGATCTGTGCAAAGTGGACGAACGACTTCAGTCGGGCGCGCAATCTCTCGCTCGAGGCGGCGCGGGGCAAGTGGATCTTCGTGCTGGATGCGGACGAGTTTTTAGAGCCTGGGGCAAGGGAGGAGATAGGGAGGCTGCTGCGGAGCACCCCGCAGACGGGAGCGTGCGGGACGATGGCGTTTGCGCTGGTGCAAAAGAACACCGGCGACTTTGGGCGCACGGGGATGATGGTGAGCATCGTGCGCCTTTTTCCCAACCGCGCCGATGTGCGCTACGAGTGGCCCATTCACGAGCAGGTGGCGACCAGCCTGATGCGGGCGAGAGTGTCCATCGTGGAAACATCGATCGAATTTCTCCACACGGGTTACGCGGACCCGGCCCGCAACCTGGAAAAGCAGCGCCGCAATCTCGCGATCTTGAATGCTCAGATCGCGCTCAACGTTGAGGTTTATCCTCTGACGTGGTTCCTGCTCGGGGGGGCCTACCTCGACTTGGGCGATCCCGAACGGGCGCTGGTGAGCTACTCGGAGTGCCGCCGGTTGGCAGGTGCGGAGACGGAGATGGGGCGGGGCGCGGGGGTCCGAATGGCTTCCTGCCTGCTCAAACTCAACCGCGCCGCAGAGGCGATCTCCGGGATGCCTTCCCATCAGGACGCCGTGTGGCACCCCGAGCTGATGGTGCTGCGCGGCGCAGCGGAGGCATCGCTGGGGCGGACGGAGGAGGCCCGGCGCTGGCTCGAGCGGGTGCTCGGGTGCGCCGACGGGGTTTTCGTGCCGCCATGCAATCTGGCTAACGTCAAGGCGGAGGCGATGGCGCTTCTTGGCACGCATTGGAAAGATGCGGGCCAGCTGCCGGTGGCGGTGGCGCTGATGCGGCTCGCTCGCGACTGCCATTTGGAGGGCCGGGATTTCACGCGCGGGATGCTCGCGGAGGTTTACCGGGCGCACGGGGTCGCCTGACCGGACAGGCGACCCGGCCGGAAGTCACCCGGCGGAATTCTTTTTTGCGCTATCCTGGTCGAAGCGGGCGATCCATTGTTCGGCAACGGCCCCCCAGTCGCGCCGCGCGGAGAAGGTGAGGTTATGCCGGGCGGTCTTCACGTAGGAGGCGTCATCTGTAAGAATGCGGATGACCTCTTCTTGCCAGCGAGCCAGCCAGCCTTCGCCGGGGGAGACCAGGGGGTTGCCGGCGGCGGTTTCCGGGAGTGCCCCTGTGGCGGTGCTCACGACGGCGCATCCGGACGCCATCGCTTCCATGGCGGTGATGCAGCTGGTCTCGGGAAATATGCAGGGGTAGGCGAGAGCGCGGCATTCGCGGCTGGTCGCACGGATGGCAGCCTGCCCTTGGGCCCCGTGGTAGGAGACGCCGGACGCTGCGCGCGCCGCTTCATAGAGAGCGGTGAATTCCGGCGGATCCTCGGCCCCATAGATTTTCATGGAGCTGAAAATGTGCAGTTCGGCAGCGGGAACCGCGCGGCGGATCTGAGGCCAGCATTGGAGCAAAAGAGCGAGCCCACGGTAGGGGGTGGACCCGTAGTAGGCTAGGGGGCCGCGCCTGCCGAGCTGGTCAGGGCCGGGAGAAAACCGCGCCGCCTCGATGCCGTTGGCGGTCATGAACACCTTGTTGGCGGGCAGGTGGAGGTCGGCCATCCAGCGCGAGGCTTGGTAGTCGGAGAGCAGCATCGCCGCGTCGATATGCCGATAAACCTGGGCTGCGGCACCCGGATCGCGAAGCTTTGCCACGCTGGGCTGGTCGGTGTCGTCGGTGCACCAAAGATAATTGAGCTTTCCTGGCCTGATCCCGAGATGAAAAATTTCCCAGGTGCGGGCGGAGACAAAGATGTCGCAGGGCCGGCGCAGATCGTCGACGCGATTGGTCAGCAGCACGGAGAATCCCCGCGCGCGAAATTCCCTTGCCAAGTGAAGCGCGGAGGATTCCGAGCCGCCCATGGGGTGGGTTTCCGGCCAGTCCCAGTCGGTGAAAAATGCCCCGTCGGGCCGGTGAAGAAAAATGACCAGCCGTGATCCGTGAGCGACCGGAGAGCTCATTAACTCCGAGGGCACGGTCTCCGCCCATTCCCCTAACATGAGGTTCTGGTCGCCGGCGTTCATCCTCAAAGAAATTGAAACCCGTGACGGTGGGGACGCATCGACAAGCCTACCCCAGGAGCTCGCGCACTTTGTCGGTTAGGTCGCCCATCGGAAATGGCTTGCGCAAAAAGGAATGGGTTGTCGGCGGCTTGC
>JBAWVC010000260.1:0-2548 GCA_037147455.1 Verrucomicrobiota bacterium
CGTTTCGAGGTTTGACCCCACGCGGCCGATGGCTTAAATGGCTGGCAACAAATCCGCGCCACCATGTGCAATCTACCCACGATCATCTACACCAAGACCGATGAAGCCCCGGCCTTGGCCACCTACTCGTTGCTGCCGATCATCCAGGCGTTCACGAAGCACTCGGGGATTTCTGTAGAAACCCGCGACATCTCGCTCGCCGGACGCATCATCGCCAATTTTCCCGAATTCCTCTCCGGCGACCAGAAGATCAGCGACGCCCTCGCCGAACTCGGCACGCTCACCCTCCGGCCCGAGGCGAACATCATCAAGCTTCCAAACATCAGCGCCTCCGTCCCGCAGCTCAAGGCGGCGGTCGCCGAACTTCAAGCCAAAGGCTACAATCTGCCCGACTATCCCGAATCTCCGAAGACCGACGCCGAAAAGGAAATCAAGACCCGCTACGGCAAGGTGATGGGCAGCGCGGTAAACCCGGTCCTCCGCGAGGGAAACTCCGACCGCCGCGCACCGAAGGCGGTCAAGGACTACGCCCGCAAGCACCCGCATTCGATGGGCAAATGGTCGTCCGATTCCAAAACGGCGGTTGCCACGATGGGCAAAGACGACTTTTTCTCGAACGAAAAATCCGTGACCGTCCCCGAGGCCACGAATGTCCGGATCGAATTTGTTGCGAAAGACGGAGCGGTCACCGTCCTCAAGGACAAGCTTCCTCTCAAAGCTGGCGAGATCCTCGACGGCACATTCCTGAGCAGGAAGGCGCTCGTCGCGTTCCTCGAAAAGGAAATCGCGAAAGCCAAAGCGGCCGGCGTCCTTTTCTCCGTCCACCTCAAAGCCACGATGATGAAGGTCTCCGACCCGATCATCTTCGGTCATGCCGTGAAGGTTTTCTTCAAGGACCTCATCGCGAAACACGCCGGCCTCATCAAGGATCTCGGCGTTGATTTCAACAACGGCTTCGGGGATTTTGTCGCCAAGATCCAGACCCTCCCGGCCGACAAGCGGGCCGAAATCGAAGCCGGCATCAAAGCCGTCTTCGCCGACCGCCCGGCCCTCGCCATGGTGAATTCCGACAAGGGCATCACCAACCTCCACGTCCCGAGCGACGTCATCGTCGACGCCTCGATGCCGGCGATGATCCGCACGTCCGGCCAGATGTGGAACGCCGCGGGAAAGGCGCAGGACACCCTGGCCGTCATCCCCGACAGCTGCTACGCCGGCGTCTATCAAACGACGATCGTTTTCTGCAAAAAGCACGGCGCGCTCGACCCCCGCACGATCGGCTCGGTGTCGAATGTCGGGCTCATGGCCCAGGCCGCCGAGGAATACGGCTCGCACAACAAAACCTTCGAGATCCCGGCCGACGGAACGGTCCGCGTCGTCACCGTCCCCGCCGACGAATCTCAAATTTCAAATTTCAAATCCCAAATTCTCCTTTCCCACGAAGTGGAGAAAGGCGACATCTGGCGCGCCTGCCAGGCGAAGGACGCCCCGATCCGCGATTGGGTGAAGCTGGCAGTCAACCGCGCGCGCGCCACGAACACGCCCGCCGTTTTCTGGCTCGACGAAAATCGCGCCCACGACGCGCAGATCATCGCCAAGGTCAAAACCTACCTCAAAGATCACGATACGTCCGGCCTCGATATCCGGATCCTCCCGCCCGCCGAGGCCTGCCAGCTCAGCCTCGAACGCATGAAGGAAGGGGCGGACACGATCTCCGTCACCGGCAACGTCCTCCGCGATTACCTCACCGACCTTTTTCCGATCCTCGAGCTCGGCACGAGCGCGAAGATGCTCTCGATCGTCCCGCTCATGAACGGCGGAGGGCTCTTCGAGACCGGCGCCGGCGGCTCCGCCCCGAAGCACGTCCAGCAGTTCGTCGCGGAAAACTACCTGCGCTGGGATTCTCTCGGCGAGTTCTTCGCCCTCGCCCCCGCCCTCGAACACATCGCCGAAACGTTCAAGAATCCGAAGGCCAAAATCCTCGCCGACACGCTCGATGCCGCGACCGGGAAATTCCTCGAAAACGACCGCTCGCCCGGACGCAAACTCGGCACCACCGACAACCGCGGCAGCCACTTTTACCTCGCGCTCTACTGGGCCCAGGCGCTCGCCGCGCAGAACGATGACAAGGAGCTGAAATCCATCTTCACCCCGGTCGCCGAAGATCTCGCCGCAAACGAAGAAAAGATCGCTGCTGAACTCCTAGCCGTCCAAGGCAAACCCGCCGACATCGGCGGCTACTACCAGCCGGACGACCGGCTCGCCTCCGCCGCCCTGCGCCCCAGCGCGACGTTGAACGGGATTCTGGCCAAGCTGTAATCCCGAAATATCCATAGGTAGGACATCTGCAGGGGCAGGCTGTTATTTTTTGGCGGGCAAAAAACCCGCCGCAAGAACGATGCACACGGGTGGCATCTTTCCCCAATCATTGCGCTGAAGCGCGGATCTGGAGCGGCGACTTGAGCCGCCGAACTTATACCATCTCTCGGAAATCATCGGACTCTGCAGTTGATCAGGGTGAACCGGCGTCCCGCCCGTTTGGGCACTG
>JBAWVC010000261.1:0-2532 GCA_037147455.1 Verrucomicrobiota bacterium
TATCCGGGTGGAATTTGCGGGCGAGCTTGCGGAATGCGCTCTTGATTTCGTCGGCTGCGGCGGTTTTTGAGACCCCGAGCGTTTGGTAATAATCACGGAATTGCGCGGCCATGGAAGAATTTGCTTATCCCATTGTGCCGATTTTGTTCATTCTGTCCAACCCATGCTTGATATTCGACTCATTCGCGAAAATCCCGACTCCGTCAAAGCCCGCCTCGCCACGCGCGGACCCGGCCACGAATCCGCCGTGGACGCCGTGCTGGCCATCGATGTGGAGCGCCGCGCGGCGGACACCAACCTCCAGGGCCTCCAGGCCGAACGCAACCGCCTCAGCAAGGAGATCGGAAAGCTCCGCGCCTCGAAACAGGACAGTTCCGCGCTCGAGGCGGAGGTGAAATCGTTCGGAAGCCGGATGGAGGAACTCAACGCCGCAGTCACCGTGCTCGATGCCAGACAGCGCGAGTTTCTGCTCAACATCCCGAACCTTCCGTCCGAGACCACGCCGGTCGGAAATGACGCGGCCGCCAATCCGGTGCTGCGCGAATGGGGGGCGAAGCCCGCGCTCGAACGCGTCGAAGACCACGTCGCGATCGGCGAGCGGCTCCGGCTATTTGACTTCGAGCGCGCCGGCAAAATCAGCGGGAGCGCGTTCGTCTGCTACACCGGAGCCGGCGCGAGGCTCGAGCGCACGCTCATCAACTTCCTGCTCGACCTGCACACCACTCAGCACGGCTACACGGAAATCCTGCCTCCGCTGGTGGTCAAACCCGAGACGCTCTTCGGCACGGCCCAGCTCCCGAAATTTGCGGACCAGCAATACCGGTGCGCGAACGACGAGCTTTATCTCATCCCCACCGCCGAGGTCCCGCTCACGAACTTCCACCGCGAGGAGATCCTCCCGCTCGCGTCCCTTCCGCTCAAATACACCGCCTACACGCCATGCTTCCGGCGCGAGGCTGGCTCGGCCGGACTCGGCACCCGCGGGCTCATCCGCATGCACCAGTTCGACAAGGT
Source organism: Verrucomicrobiota bacterium (assembly GCA_037147455.1). Classification (GTDB taxonomy): domain Bacteria; phylum Verrucomicrobiota; class Verrucomicrobiia; order Chthoniobacterales; family Terrimicrobiaceae; genus QYQL01. The sequence continues at coordinate 1,015 of JBAWVC010000261.1, forward strand.
CGAGCTCGTCAAGATCACCACGCCGGAAAATTCTGCCGCCGAACTGGAATCGCTCACCGCCGATGCCGAAAAGGTTCTGCAAATCCTCGGCCTGCACTACCGGGTCATCGAGCTCTGCACCGGCGACATCGGGTTCGGGTCCCAGAAAACCTACGACATCGAGATCTGGGCCCCCGGCCAAAACACGTATCTCGAGGTTTCGAGCTGCTCGAATTTCGGCGACTACCAGGCGCGCCGGATGAACCTCCGCTTCAAAGGCGAGGATGGGAAAAACCGCTTCTGCCACACGCTCAACGGCTCCGGCACCGCGCTCGCCCGACTCTATGTCGCGCTCCTGGAGTCCGGCCTCCAGCCCGACGGCTCGGTCGCACTCCCTCCGGCGCTCCACAAATATTTCGGTGCCGAAACGATCTGATCCGCTGGGGGGCACCTCCGAAAGTTGCACCCGTTGCGACCGGAGCACAGGGAGCATGGGCGTCCCGCCCGTGCAGACACCGGTTGGACCGCGATGGCCAGTCTCCAAACAGGCGAGACGCCTGTTCCCCCTGAGTCTTGCAACTTTCGGAGACTCGCCCGATCCGGTGGGCACGGCCGTTGCCGCAGCGATGAAAAATCATCCGCGCCGCCAAACCTATCTCGTCGGCGTCTCGGGCGGACGGGATTCGATGGCCCTCCTCCATGCGTTGAAGCGTCTGGGGTTTCAAAAGCTGATCGTCTGCCACCTCGATCACGGGCTGCGCGGAAAATTGTCGCGCGCCGACGCGAAGCTTGTCTCCAAACAGGCCGCGCTGCTGGGTTGCGGCGTCGAGTTCGCACGCGCCAGAACGAAGGAATTTGCTAAGGCGACCGGCCGGTCGCTCGAGACGGCGGCCCGGGAACTCCGCCGCGCATTTTTTCTCGAATGCTCGAAGCGCAGGCGCTGCCGGCGTCTCCTCCTCGCCCACCATGCGGACGATCAGGTCGAGACCTGCCTCTTCAACTTCCTGCGCGGCTCGGGAGCCGCCGGCCTTGCGGGCATGAGGCCGGATAGCACGCAGGGCGGGCTCCGCATCATCCGTCCGATGCTCGAAATCCCGCGCGGCGAAATCAGCGCATTCGTCGCTGCGAACAAGATCCCGTTCCGCGAGGACCACACGAACGCGGAACTCGAACACACCCGGAACCGGATCCGGAATCTCGTGATCCCCGCCATCGCAAAGGCGTTCGGCGAAAGCTTTCGCTCCGCCGTTCTGCGGGCAGCGCAGATTTTCCGCCAAGAGGACGAATGGATGGAATCCCAGACGCCGGAGGTGTCGGAAAAACTCATCTGCGCCGCGCTCCGCGCGATGCCCGACGCGCTCCGCCACCGCACCGTCCTGCGCTGGCTCCGCCGGAGCAGCGTGCCGGAACCGGGGTTTGCCGAAACCCGCCGCGTGCTCTCGCTGCTGGATGCCGCACAGGGACCCGCCAAGGTCAGCCTGCCGGGAAACCATCACGCCCGCCGCCGTGCAGGCCACATTTTTCTTGGGCACGAATGAT
>JBAWVC010000262.1:0-2511 GCA_037147455.1 Verrucomicrobiota bacterium
ACCATTTCGGCAGCAGCGCCGCGTCCAGATCAGATCGTCGTCGCCTCGATCAGGTAATTCCACAAATGACGCCCTGCCGGGATGCGGTAGGCTTCGCCGGTATCCGGGCCGCAGCTCGCGGTCCCGAGGCCGCGTTGGCGGAAATCCAGGTTGAGGATCGTTTCCGGCCGCGCCTTCAGGTCGCAGGTATGCGTCGCGGCGAAGAGATCCTCTGCAGTGAAGTGGCTGGCGGAAAATTCCAGCGGACCGGGCGCGGAGATGCGGACAGAGGTGCGCCCGTTGTCGAGCGAGAGCCATCGGGTATCGGTGTGGTTGCCATGTTCCTGCGGGACAATGTAGGGGACGTATTGGCCGGCAACGCTGCCGGAATACCGCCCGATCATCGCCGCCCGCTTGCGGTCGCTGTAGTTTTCGAACGGCCCCCGGCCGAACCACTCGAGGTTTTCAAATCCCGGCGCGAGAACCAACCGGACCCCAAGCCGGGGAAGATCCGCAGCTTTTCTATCAACGATGAAAAGATTCTCCACAAGGATCGTGCCGTCCTGGCGGATCGTATAGACATGACTGAGCCGGACCGCAGATTGGGAAATGCGGCACGCGGCGACGTGCCCGCACGCGACCCGGATATCGCCGGATTTTGTCCGGCTCACCCGGACCGGTTCAGGCCTGATGACCGCATCGGGGATTCCGGCGTCCAGCCAGCGGCCGAGCGGCTTGTTTCCCTGGCCTGACCAGCCCTTGATGCCATCATTGTCCGTGGCCGCGCGCCAGATTTGCAGCTCGGGGCCCGAGACAAGGACGTCGTCGCCGCCACAGCGGAATTCCTCAAGCCGCGAGGAACTTTCTGAGAACCCGAGTTCGAACCCGCTCCCGCTGATCCGCAAGCTCTTCCCGGCGCGATCCACCTCGAGGCCATCCGCTTTCCTGCGAATCACGGCGGGAACAGAAACCGGTCGCGAACCGCCGAGCGGCACCTGATCCCAGCCGATAATATGACCCTTTTCGCACCATGCGGTCCTGCGGGCGGCCTTGTAACTCAGGTTAAGAAAGGCTTCTTCGCCTTTGGCGATTTGAATCGCGGGCAAGGGAATGGGCAGTTTCGCGGTCTGTCCGGGGGCAATTTTCGAGGCGGGAAGAACTCCCCGCGCCGTGGGCTTTCCAGAAATCGTGAGCTCCCAGGAAATTCCGATCCAGCCGGAATCGCAAAAAAACTGACGGTTTTTGATCTCTGCGGCCGAATTTTTCCGGTCAAAAGAAACGGCCTTGAGCGGCTGGGCGAGATGCTTGAACTCCGCGAGGCCTGGGTGCGGGGTGCGGTCGGGCCAGACAAGCCCGTCACAGCAGAAATTCAGGTCGTTCGGCGTGTCGCCGAAGTCACCGCCGTAGGCCCAATACGGCTTGCCATCCGTCGAATGCCGCAAAATCCCGTGGTCGATCCATTCCCAGATGAAGCCGCCCTGGAGCCCGGGGTATTTTTCAAAGAGATCGTAGTAGTCGGCCAGACCCCCGTTGCTGTTGCCCATGGCGTGCGAATACTCGCACATGATCAGCGGGCGGCGGCGGTCCGGATGATTTTTGTCGGCGGCCCATTCGATGAGCGTCTTCAGCTGCGGATACATGGGACACACAATGTCAGTGACCTGCTCGCCGCCTTCGTAGATAAACTTCCCCGGCTGCTCCTTCTCGCTGAGGCCCTGGACCCATATCCCTGGCTCGTAATGAAGAGGGCGGGTGCCATCCCTCCCGCGGACCCAGGCAGCCATGGCGTTCTGGTTTGCCCCGCAGCCGGTTTCATTTCCCAGCGACCAGAGAATGATCGAGGGATGGTTCTTGTCGCGCTCGACCATGCGGACCGCGCGCTCGAGGAATGCCGCGGCCCACGCGGGCTCGTGCCCGAGCGTGTGGTAATAGGCATGGGCTTCGAGGTTCGCCTCGTCGATGACATAGAGCCCGAACTCATCGCAAACGTCGAGCCAGTAAGGATCGTTGGGATAGTGGGAGCAGCGGACGGCATTGAAATTGAATCGCTTCATCGTCAGCGCGTCCAGGCGCATGGTTTCGCGGTCCAGGGCCTTGCCTTTCGTGTCATGGTGATCATGGCGGTTGACGCCGTGGATCATCACGGGCTTGCCGTTGACCAGAAGCTGGCGGTCGCGGACCTCGATGGAGCGGAACCCGACGCGCGTCGCCGTGGACTCGACGGCGCGCCCTTTCGGATCCCTGAGCGTGACGACCGCTTTGTAGAGCGACGGTGATTCCGCCGACCAGAGCAAGGGTTTCCTGACCGGCGCGTCGAAGCGGGCCTGCAGCCGGAAGCGCGAAAAGGGCGAGCCCGCCTGCACCGGGCAAATGAGGGCTTTTTTAAAAACAGCCTTCCCCGCCGGATCAAACAGCTGGGCCCCGACGCTCCACCCCTCTTCGGGTTGGCCGGGGAACCCGACATCCACGCTCAGTCCCAGCCGTCCGTCGCGGCAGTCGTTCTCGAGGTTGCCGACCGCGAACAGATCGGAA
>JBAWVC010000263.1:0-2497 GCA_037147455.1 Verrucomicrobiota bacterium
CACCGCTTGATCCGGGATCCCGCCGAGGCCCATTCCGGCAAGGACGAGAACCCACCACCCCAGCCCGGTGCGGTGGAGCGGGACGTCCGCCAGACCGTGCAGGATCGCCGTGAGCGCCGCCGCCGCGATCCCCCACCGCACGGGCCAGCCCGGGCTCGCCCGATTCCCCGCAAAAAGCGCGCGCAGCAGCAGGACCAGCCAGCCAGCCAACAAAACGAGCGTCGCCGGACCGGCCTCCGCCGCCAGCATCAGCCAGTCGCTCTCGGGGTGGATGGCCACCTCCTCGCGCAGGCTTCTCTGCGCGTAGAACGGATAATTCCACGCGTAATTTCCCAGCCCGATCCCGGTCACCGGAAAATCCCGGACCATCCCCAGCGTGTCCAGAAATACGGGAATCCGGAAATCTCCGGCGTTCCCTGAAACCGGCGGCTGAGGCGCAGCCGCCTGCGGGGTGGGGGAGTGCCATCCGACGGATTGAAGGATTCTGGCGCGGGCCGGCCCTTCGGAGAGGAAAAAAAATGTGGCGCCCATCGCGGTGAGCGCGATGACGGAAATCCAAAGCGGTCGCGACGAGTGCTTGCGGCCGAGACCGGCGAGCCAGACCGCCAGTCCCGCAAAAAGAAAAACGATCCCTCCCCGCGAACTGGAGTAAAAGAGAAGCGCCCCGGCGTTGGCGACCAGTGCCGCCGCCCCCGCCAAAACCGCCACCCACCGCCCGGTCTTCCATCCGGTCGCAATGATGCCAGGACACAGGATGCAGCCGGTCACAAGAAATGTCGCGGCATGGTTCCGGTTCGGAAAAAATCCGAACCCGGCGCGCGCGAATCCATCCTCCTCGAAAAACGGGTATTTCCACCCGGTCGAACACGCATACGTTGCGACCCCGGCATAGGCGGCGCATGTTCCGGCCGCCGCGACGGCCAGCCACAGGCTCGCGGGGAACCGGACCGGATGGCCGAGCGCGTAGAGGGCGACGAGCACGGCGGCCGCGAAGACCGCGAGCCAGAAGGCCGTCTCGTGCGGGGAAACGGAAACCGTCGAAGCCATCGCGAGCGCCGGCATGCGGCAGAGCTCCCGCCTCCACGCGGGCGGAAAAACCCAGGCCGACGGCAGGAAGGCGAGCGAGGCGCAGACGACCGCCGCGCCTCCGAGGATCCAATAGACGCGCGGCACCGGGCGGGCCGGCGGCAGCACGACCATCGCCATTCCGGCTGCCGCCAAAAATACGCCCATGGCTCCCTGCACCGGGCCGCCCGCAAGAAAAACCGAGGCCCCGGCCGCCGCGAGCAGGATCGCCTGGGCCAGCGACGATCTCCATCCGGTTTCCGGCCTGGCGGGAGGCTGCGTGGTTTCCAATGGCATGTGGCGGGCGCGGGATTTCTTGGCCTGCACCGCGATCCAACGGTTCAGGCACCGCACGCGTGTTTATCACCGATTTTACAAAAAGGCACGGAGAAGAAACCTGCGAATTTGCATGCCAAGCCCTGAGGTTTCCGCTTAGAATCCCCGGCTCGCATGGAAGAAAAAATTCTCACTGTCGGGCTTCCTTCGGGAAGTTTGATGGAACCCACCATATCGCTTTTTGCCAAAGCCGGCTTCTCGATCTCGGGCTCGAACCGCTCGTATCGTCCGGCCGTGGACGACCCGGAGATGCGCATCCGCCTGCTCCGCGCCCAGGAAATCAGCCGCTACATCGAGCACGGGTATCTGGACTGCGGGATCACCGGGCGCGACTGGGTCGAGGAGAACGAATCCAAGGTCGAGGAGATCGCGAGCCTGGCCTACAGCAAGGTGAGTTCGAACCCGACCCGCTGGGTGCTCGTCGTTCCGGAGGATTCCCCGATCCGCACGGTGAAAGATCTCGAAGGCAAGCGGGTGGCCACCGAGGCCGTGGGCATCACGCGCAGGTTTTTCGAGCGCGCCGGCGTCAAGGCCGAGGTCGAGTTCTCGTGGGGCGCGACCGAGGTCAAGGTCCCGGACCTCGTGGACGCGATCGTCGATATCACCGAGACAGGATCTTCGCTCCGGGCCAACAAGCTCCGGATCGTGGACACGCTCATGGAATCGTATCCGGCGCTCTTCGCCTCCGCCCCGGCGGCCGCCGATCCCTGGAAGCGCCAGAAGATCGACACCCTCGCGATGCTCCTCCGCGGAGCCCTCGCGGCCCGCGACCTCGTCGGGCTCAAAATGAACCTCCCCGAAAAAAGCCTGAAGAATTTGCTTGAGGCGCTGCCGGCATTGAGGAATCCTACCGTTTCGCCCCTGGCGCAACCCGGATGGGTCGCCATCGAGACGGTGATTGAAGAAAAAGTCGTCCGCGAGATTGTTCCGAAACTTAAAACGCTCGGGGCAGAGGGGATCATCGAGTATCCGCTCAACAAAGTTGTCTATTAGCATTCCCGCAAACTCATGGGTTCATTAAAGAAGAAAAGAAAGTCGAAGATCGCGAAGCACAAGCGCCGCAAGCGCATGAAAGAAAACCGCCACAAGAAGCGGT
>JBAWVC010000264.1:0-2463 GCA_037147455.1 Verrucomicrobiota bacterium
CGTTGATCGGCGGCCTGTCCGTTTGCGACACCATGATTTGCAGCGATGGGGGAGCGATGCATGTCGGGGCGGGCCTCGGGCTGCCGATCCTCTGCTTCTTCGGCGACTCGAACCCCCGGAACTGGCACCCCTGGGGGGTGCCCTACGAGCTGCTGCATCCCCCAACCCGAAATGTAAAAGACATCACGGTGGACGAAGCCGGGGCCGCGTTCGAGCGGCTCCTGAAAATTTTTTCCTGACGTCGCCTCCGCAGCCCGTCAAATCCGCCTTCGCGGCGGACTAAGGTTTCCGCGCCGCGGATTTCCGGGAGACCTCGACGCCGACCAGGCAGACATCGTCCGCTGGCCCCTCGTGCTCCGCGAAGGCGCCGGCGGCATCGACCATGGCGTCGGCGAGGTCGTTCAGATCGGCTTCCCGGTGATCCTCGACCACGCTCAGCAACCGCTCGCGCCCGAACTCCTCGCCCCGGCTGTTCATGCACTCGAAAAGCCCGTCCGTAAAAAGCAGGAACAGGTCGCGCTCCCGGATGGGTCGCCGGAAGACCTCGTAGGAGCAGTTTTCAAAAAGCCCGAGCGCCGGGTTGTTGGTGAGGTGCGGGGTGAGTTCGATCACGCGGCCCTCTTGGCGGTCGAGCAGGAGCGGGGAGGGATGGCCGGCCGAGGCGTAGGTGGCGGTCATGGCCGCGACATCCAGGACGAGGTAAAACGCGGAGACGAAGACCACGTCGCCGGTGTTGTGCACGACTTTATAGAAGTGCTGGTTGAGCATCTTCAGGACCTCCGCCGGATCGCCCGCGATCCCCTCGGCGTCCTGCAGGAGGGTAGCGATGATCGCGGTGACCAGCGCGGAGCGGGCCCCGTGCCCCATCACGTCAGCGATGAAAATCCCGGCCTTGGAATCGCCCAGCTTCAGCACGTTGAAAAAGTCTCCGCCCACCGTGCTGGCCGGCCTGTAAATGTGGTGGAAATTCAGCCCGAGCGCAGGCTGCGGGCCCGCGGGCGGGACCTCGGGGTATTTCCGGGGCATCAGGTTTGCCTGAAACTGCTTGGCGAAATCGAGGTCGCGCCGGATCTCCCCGGTCTTTTCGGCGATCTCCGATTCCAGTTTTTCGTGGTAGCTGAGGATGCGCTGGCCCATGAAGGCGAACTCCCCGGCGAGGTCCTCGATCTCGTCGCCGGTCCTGATGGTATCCACATCCTGAAGCAGGTCCGACGATTCCCTCGCGGCCAGGCGGTATCCGGAAGGATTCGCCGGCTTCTCCCCGAGCTTTACCGTCCGCGAGATCGCCCGGGCCGCCCGCCTCAGACTGTTGATCGGCGCGATGATTTTTCGCGAGGCGATGTGGTATCCCAAAAAAACAAAGACCCCCGCCAGCCCGATCCCGACGAGGGAAATCAGCCGCATGCGCTCGCGCAGCGGGGCCATGGCCGCCTGCTCGTCGCGGTAGGCCACAGCCCACATCGGCTTCAGCCCCCGGATATACAGGTCCTCGCTGGTGGCGCCCGCAACCCCGATCGGCGCGAAGCCGACGACGGCGGTCCCCGTGCCGGGAAAATTCTCCAGCCCCCATCCCGGCCGAATTTTCCGGAGATTCTGGGTGATGGGAATTTTTTCCTTGAGCGGCACGAGGTCCGGATCTCCCAAGCGGCTGAGGATTTCGCCCGATCCCAGCACGACTTCGTGGACGGTTTTGACGTGGCCGATCACGGGCGGGATTTGTTGAAAAAACGGCATGACATTCAAAACCCCCTTCAAGATACCCACCGGCTTGTCAGGGCTCCGGGGATCGAAGAGCGGGACCGACAGCGAGATCGAGTGGGTGCCGGTGCTTTCGTCGAACTCCAGCCCCTCGACATACGCGGTGCCGGCTTTCGTCACCGCCGCCTCCTGCCACCAGAGCTCGTCGGCCTGCCAGTAGTCGCTGGTCTTGTTCGTGGCCGCGATGAGGCGTCCCAGATGGTCGGTCACCAGGATCTCCGCAAAATTCGGGTTGCGTTTCTGGAACTCGCGCAACTGGCGCGCGATGTCGTTTTGGAGGCAGGCCACGATTTCCTGCGAGCCCTCCGGGAGCGATGGCCAGCGGGCGTCGAGCTCTTCCATGGACTCCTGAAACCCTGGCCCGGCGGGCTGGCGGTCCTCCATCGCCCACGCCCGCGAGCCGAGGCCCGTGAAGTCGATCCACTCGTCGAGCAGGTCGATCTCGTGCCGCAGGGATTGGCTGATCGAGAGGGCGAGCTGCGAGGCCGCCGTCTGGCAGATCGTTCCCTGCGACCTGCGGTAGTAATCGTTGCCGAACCAGTTGAACGCGATCAGGGCGATGGTGAGCGGGAGCAGCGAGGCGACAACGAGGATGCCGATGAATTTGGAGCGGATGCGGAGCTTCACGGAGGCTGTCTTCTTGGAGTTGTCTAGGCAGGTTTCGGGAAAAATGCCAGTATTCCTGGGGAGGGCTTCCGGTTATTG
>JBAWVC010000265.1:0-2435 GCA_037147455.1 Verrucomicrobiota bacterium
GCCGTGGCGGTGGCGATTGTTTTTTCGTTCCAGAGCGGGGCGTCACGCCAGTCGACGATAACTTCCAGCATCCGGGAAACGCCGTCTTCGAGCGGAACCGAGGGCTGCCATCCGATCATTTTAGTAATCTTGGAAATGTCGGCAAACGTGCAGTCCGGCTCACCCGGCCGGCGCGGGATATACGACTTCTCGCCTCCCAGCAGATCGACCAGCCGGTTGACTGCAACCGTGTTGCCCGAGCCGACGTTGAGGATTTCTCCCGAGACATCGGATTGCGCGGTTGCCAGGAACGCCGAGGCCACATCGGTAACAAACGTGAAATCGCGGGTCTGGGATCCGTCGCCGACAACAGTAAATGGCACGGCGGCGAGCTTCTGGCGCAGGAATACGCCGAACACCGCGCCGTAAGCGCCGGTGGTCCGGCTGCGGGGGCCATAGACGTTGAAGAGGCGGAGCGAAACCACGGGGAGCTGATAAACGTGGTGCCAGTGCATGGCCATCTGCTCGCCGAGATACTTGGTCAAGGCATACGGATGCTCGGGCTTGCAGGGCGAGGTTTCCGGCGTGGGATAGACCTCCGGGATCCCGTAGCATGTCGAGCTCGCGGTGTAGAGAAACCGGCCGACGCCGAGCTCGCGGGCGAGCTGGAGCGCACGGAACGTCCCCTCGACATTGACCTGAAAATAATCCTCGGGGTTGACGATCGAAGGGACCAGATCGGCCCGGCCCGCAAGGTGGAAAAACCAGTCGGCGGAATTGCAGCCGAGAGAGCGCGTGTCAATCCCCCGGATATCCCCGTGAACCAGCCGGAACGACGGGTTTGCGGAAGCCCTCGCAAGGTTTTTTTCGCGTCCGGTGCTCAAGTCATCGACGCCGATAACTTCATGCCCGTCGGCCAGCAGGGCATCCACAAGATGGCTTCCGATGAACCCGGCGGCTCCGGTAACAATGCATTTCATAAAAGGAATTTAATAATTCAGCAGCGACATGGCCGCCTTGAGCAGGGCCGGCTTGGACACCGGGTGTTCGTTGCCGACGATGTTGACCGCCTGGGCGCCCGCGAGCTGCCCGAGAAATGTCGCGACATCGAGCGGAAGCCCCCGCGCTGCCGCCAGCCCGGCCAGCGAGAAAAATGCATCGCCGGCCCCGACGGTGTCTGTGACATCGGTCACGAGCGGCGGGATATACACCGGGGCGGCAGCCGGCGCCTGCCCGATGGTCACCACGCTCCCGCGGGTGAGCCAGGCATACTTCGAGTCAAACCGCGCCGCCATATCCGCCAGCTCCCGGTCGCAGTCCGGAGACCTTAGGCCGCAGGAAAGCATGATTTCCTGGAGGTCGAGCGAGAACGCATCCGCGCGGCGGTATTGCCGCGTGATGATATTGAACCCGTGGTTGTTGCTGTTCGTCTGGCAATTCAGCACCAGGAACGGGGACTCGTCTTGGACCAGATCGCGCAACTCCGCCTGCATGAGGCCGTGACCAAAATCGGCAAGGAGGACGACATCGCACGATTTCATCTCGGTGCGCACGGATTCCATCAGCCGCTTTCTCGTGGCATCGGTGGGCGGGTTTTCGTCGATGTAATTGATCGAAAATAATTTTGAGATTTCGTTTCCCTGGAGCAGGGGCTCCACGTAGCGCTTTTTCACGACCGTGGTGAAGTCCGGGTCGCGGACGGTCGCATCCTCGCTCGCGGAAAGCGCACCCCCGAGAAGTTCGTCCACCCAGGGTTCCCCGCCGAGCAGGCTGACAAAACGGACATTGTCGCAGAACTCTTTCACGTGGCGCACGACGGCGAGCGCGCCGCCGAGGTGGGTGTCCTGCCGGAGGAACCTTCCGGAAATCATCCGGTTCTTCGAGGTTAGCCCCTGGACTTTGAGATACGCGTATTGGTCGATGATCGTGTCCCCGATCACCAGCACGCGGAGATCGCGGAAGCTCTCGACCATCGCCTGAAAATCCTTGGGAGAAACCCGGGAGGAAAGCCCGCGGCAGAACGTTTTGATCGGCTCGGGCAGATGGCCGAAGTGGCGGTTCAGCAGTTTCGTGGAGCTGAAAACCATGGAGCCGATGTAGCGGATCTCGCCGCCGTGGGCGCGGACCTCGGAAACGTCGTCGCGGATGTTTCCCGTCACGTCATTGCTCGCATCCTCGTATTCGCGGCCCTTGCAATAGATGTCGGGCCGGACCAGCCGGATCGCCTCGACGGCGGCGGTGAAGGGGACCAGGACCACATGGTCCACGCACTCGAGCGCCGCGAGCGTGCGGGTGCGAAGCTCGTCGTTGAAGCAAGGACGCCCCGGGCCTTTGTTGACATGCTTCTCGTCGGTCACCGTCACGACCAGCACATCCCCGAGAGCCTTCGCCTCCTCGAGGTGGATGATGTGCCCCGGGTGGATGAGGTCGAACGTGCCGTGGCACTGCACGATGCG
>JBAWVC010000266.1:0-2426 GCA_037147455.1 Verrucomicrobiota bacterium
TCCGGCCTCAGCCGCCCAAAAATTTTCCGGGGTTGAGGATGCCGTTCGGGTCGAGGGCGGATTTGAGCGTCTGGTGGAGGGCGCGGGTGGATGCGGGAACGGCCTGGTTCCACCACGGCTTCTTCGCGAGGCCGATCCCGTGCTCGCCGGTGATCGAGCCGTTCCATGCCAGCACCTGCCGGAATAACTCGTCGAGCACCGCACGGGAATTTTTTTGGACGGCGGGATTTTCCGGGTCGGCGACCATGATGTTCGTGTGGATGTTTCCGTCGCCGGCATGGCCGAAGCACGCGATCGGGAAACCGGATTTTTTTTGGAGGCGGGCGGCGAACCGGACGAGGTCAACGAGGCGGCCGCGCGGGACGACGATATCCTCGTTGAGTTTTTTGAGTCCGGTGGCCTTGAGGGATTGCGAGTAAACCCGGCGGAGCCCCCAGAGCTCCTCGCAGGCCGCCGGGGTCGTGGCTTTCCGCACCGCGAGCGCCCCAGCAGACAAAAGGATTTTTTCGAGTGCGCCGGCCTCCCCGCGGACGCTCGTCGACTGTCCGTCGACCTCGAGGATCACCTGGGCGTCGCCCGGAGGAAATTGCGCGTCCGGCTGGTAGGCGCGCGCCGCGTCGAGCGTGAATTTGTCGGCGACCTCGACGGCCGCCGGGAGGAAACCCGCCGCAAAAACCGCCTGGATCGCGGCGGCGGCGGCCTCGATCGTCGCGAACCCCGCGGAAAGCGCCGCCCGCGCGGGGGGCATCGGAATGAGCCGCAGGGTCGCCTCGGTCACGATCCCCAGCAGCCCCTCGGATCCGGTGAAGAGCCCGACCAGGTCGAAGCCGGTCTTGTTCTTGTGGGTGCGCCCGCCGCAGCGGACGACCGACCCGTCGGCCAGGACGACTTCGAGCCCAAGGATGTAGCTGCGCGTCACGCCGTATTTCAGACAGCGCGGGCCGCCGGCATTCGTCGCAATATTCCCGCCGATGCTGCAATCCTTCAGGCTCGCGGGATCCGGCGGATAAAGAAGGTTCTTCTTCCGGGCGGCATCCTGCAGGTCGCCGGTGACGACCCCCGACTGGACGACCGCCACGAAATCCTTCGCGTGGATTTCGAGGATTTTGTCCATGCGTTCGAGCGAGAGGACGAGCCCCTTGCGGACCGGCGTGCAGCCGCCGACATACCCGTGGCCCGCGCCGCGCGGAGTCACCGGAACACCTGCCCGGAATGCCTCCCGCATGATCCAGGAAACCTCGGCGGTCGAAGACGGAAAAACCACGGCGTCGGGCAAGGCTTTCGCAAACCATTTGTCGCCGGAATACTCCGGCGCGGGCGATGTCTGAACGGCGCCCGCGCCGAGTTTTTTCCGCAGCTTGTTGATCAGGGTGCCGGTCATCGATGAAAAAATTTCCAGGCTTCGGCAATTCCGTCCGCCGCCGGGAGCGCGGCCACATGCCCGCCGGCCGCCCGCACGGTCCGCTTGACCTCGGGGATCGCATTCGACGGGCAGCACGGGAACGCGGCGTAGCGCCCGTCGAGCATCGGGATGTCGTTGAAATGATCTCCCGCCGCCAGCACCGCCGCGCGATCGATCTGGAGCATCCGGCTTACCTCGCCCAGCGAGGATCCCTTGTGGTAATCCCGGTGGCAGAACCTCAGGTAAACCGTGTTCCGCTGGTAGGAAAAATCCGGGTGCTCGATGCTTTCGCGCTCGATGAATGCCGCGACCTCGTCCATGACCGCCTCGCTCGATGTGACAAGGCCGGCCGGGCGGCCGCCCTCCTCGATCACCGTCACATCCGGGGACAGCTCGGCGAACGAGCAGATCGTGCGGATGACCGGCGCGGCCGACAGAAACAGCGCATCATGACACTCCGTGCAGAGGTCGTTCCACTCGGCATGCGGCGTCCAGGTGCCATCGTCGTCCCGCGAAAAAATCTCGCGCTCGCTGGTGAGCAGGAAGTCCGGCTCGACCGGCGCGGAAAAAATCGCGAGCCCCTCGACCGCGTGTTCGAGGCTCCGTCCGGTGTTCAGCGCCCAGACCCCGCCGGCGCTCCGGTGCCGCGTCAGCACCTCCGCAAACGCGGGCACGCACCGCCCGTCGGACGGGTGTCCGATCAGCGTCCCGTCAAAATCAGTGCTCAGCAGCCGCAGGAATGACATCAGGCCGGGCACTAAACACGATTGCGGGCGATCCTGCAATTTTTCTGTCGCTCCGGACGGATTTCCGGCAAAATGCGCCCCATGAAATCCGCCTACGAACTCGCCATGAGCCGCCTGGAAAAATCCGCCCCCACGGTCAGCCTCACCGCTGCCCAGAAGCGCGCGGCCGCCGAGGTGGACAGCGAGGTCAACGCGAAGATCGCCGAAAAAAAGATTTTTCTTGAGGGTCAGATGGCGACCGCGGAGCCGGCGGAAAAAGAGGAGATCCGCCGCCAGCT
>JBAWVC010000267.1:0-2396 GCA_037147455.1 Verrucomicrobiota bacterium
TCAACAATATTTCCGCGCGCCGAGATCCAGATCCACTCTCCGGATTTCGACCTCATCCGGATATCAGCCCCATAGCCTTTGCCGGATTCAATGTGCCGCAGCAATTCCCCTTCGGTCCGGGCGAGGTCATCCGGGTGGACCAAAGAGCGCCACGATTCGTAAGAGGCCGGAAATTCCCCGACGTCATATCCGAGCATGGAATAATATTTCGGGCTGAAAAACGCGGCCCCCGTCGTCAGGTTCCAATCCCAGACGGCATCGTCCACCGCTTCGAGAGTCATGGCATAGCGTTTCTCGTTCGCCAGCAGCAACTCGTCCTCTGCCGTCATGTCTTTCTTCACGGCGATGTAGCGGAGGATTTTCCCCTCCCCGTCGCACAGCGGGGCGATCGTGAGCGACTCCCAGTAGAGCGATCCGTCCTTGCGGCGGTTCTGCAGCCGCCCGGTCCAGGTGCCGCCGGCGGTGATCGTCCGCCAGAGGTCCGCGTAAACCTCCGGACCCTGGTTGCCGGACTTCAGGATGCGCGGGGTTTTTCCGAGGACCTCCGCAGCAGCATAGCCGGTAACCCTCTCGAATGCCGGGTTGACGTATTCGATGTTCCCGGAGGGATCGGTCACGACGAGGACAGACGGCGTAAGCTCCCAGACCTTCCGCAGGGTTTGAACATCGGGATGGTTCAGCTCCGGAGAGGCGGCGGGGGTTTTCATAATGGAAACCGTTGGGCCGGGGATGGCTCAGCCAGACGACCCTTTTCCTCCAGATTGAAGAAAAACGTCATCGAAGGCCTGCGTGGGCTCCCGCTTGAGAACCGGCACGCCAAAAAACCGCCGCCAAATCCGCCCGCCCGGCCCATCGCAAAAAAGCGCAGGAAATCAGTCCCGGGGAGCCGTGTAGGCCGCGTCGCTGAACCCAAGGATCGGATAGAATACGAACGGCAGGAGAATCATGCCGATCGCAAAGCCGGTGCCCTTGCCGAAACTCTTTGCCAGCGCGAGCGTGAGCACAATGGCAACAATCAAATTCACAAACGGGCACAGCACGAGAAGCAGCAGCCACCAGACGGGTTTCGCCGTAATCTTGCAGAGGATAAACAGATTGTAGATCGGGATGATGGCCGCCCATCCGGGCTCGCCTGCTTTGACGAAGATTTTCCACAGCCCCACGATGAAGAGCACGGTGAGGGCCAGGCTGAACAGCCCGCCGACCGTGCCGCCGACTGCGGCTACCGCTTGGGATCCGTTATCAGAGGCGTCCGCTCCCTGCGCGAGCACCAAACCTGTCGCGGCCAGAGACGCGATGGACAAAACACTGAGCTTTTTGATTTGTGTAAGATTCATGGATTTGAGTTGCTTGTTACTAGGCAGAATGCCGCTTTCTCCGGCAGGGGGCAATCCCAATCGACGGGGTCGGAATCAACGGGGGCCGCGGCCGCTATTCCCGGACGATTTCTGTAGGAGCACCATGTTCTCCAGCGCGTCGAGCCAGCGCGGGTGCTCGTTCAGGCAGGGGATCAGCGCGAACTCGCGCCCGCCAGCCCCGAGGAATACCTCGCGTCCGCGCATCGCGATTTCCTCGAGGGTTTCGAGGCAGTCGGAGACGAACGCCGGGCAGATCACCAAGAGTTTTTTCACGCCGTTTTCCGCGAGGCGGACGAACTCGAAATCGGTGTAGGGCTTCAGCCAGGGGTCGCGACCGAGCCGGGATTGAAACGAGACGGAATACTTATTTGCGGGAACGCCGGCCGCCGCGACAAATTCCCGGACGGTCGCGAAGCATTGCGCGCGGTAGCACGTGGGGAGCGCGGGGCCGGGGGTCTCGCAGCAGCCGGGCGACGCCAGGCAGTGGCCGGGGTTGGCTTTGCGCATGTGGCGCTCTGGCAGGCCGTGGAAGCTGAAGAGCAGGTGGTCGTAGCCGGCCGCAAGGAAATCCTCCGCGCTGGCGGCGAGAGCTGCGATGTAGCCGGGGTCGTCGAAATACGGCGCGGCCACCTTCACCGCCATCTCCGGGGCCAGCCGCGCGGCGACTTCCCGCGCGCGGACGGCCGCCGTTTCAAAACTCGACATCGCATAGTGCGGGAACAGCGGGATGACCAGCAGGTCCGTGACCGCCTGCTCGCGCAACCGCGCGACGGCGGCCTTGATGCTGGGACTCTGGTAGCGCATCGCGAGCTCGATCACGGCTGCACCGCCGAACCGGCGCTGCAGCTCGCGCTGCACGTTGCGGCTCGTGGCGACAAGCGGTGAGCCGTCCTTCGTCCAGATTTTTTTATACGCTTCCGCCGATTCCACCGGGCGCCTCGGCAGGATCGCGAGATGGACAACGCACCAGCGGACCGGCCACGGGGCATCGAGCACGCGCGCGTCCATGAGAAATTCGCGAAGGTATTTCCGCACGTC
>JBAWVC010000268.1:0-2393 GCA_037147455.1 Verrucomicrobiota bacterium
ATGAACAGGCTTCCTCTCATTTTTCTGGGCGTGCTGATCACCTTCGCCTCGTCATGGCTGGGGTTTGTCGTCTATCCCTATTTTGCGCTCGGACACATGCGTCCGGTGCCGGACGAGGACACGGGCGGATATTTTCCGCCGGCTCTGTCGGGGCTGGCCGTGGCGGGCGAGCGGGTCTATGCGGCGAACGGATGCGTTTATTGTCACAGCCAGCAAGTGCGGCCGGGAGCGCTTTCGACGGATATTCAAAAAGGCCTCGGCCCACGACGAACGGTGGCGCGCGATTACCTGCGCACCCAACCGGTCTTCCTGGGCACCATGCGCACCGGCCCCGATCTGGCGAATGTCGGGATCCGTCGGACCGACACCGGCTGGCTTCACAGGCATCTTTACGATTCACGTTCGGTGACGGAGTGGTCGGTCATGCCGTCCTACCGGTTCCTTTACAAAGTGCGGCAAATCCAAGGCCAGCCATCGGATGACGCCCTTCAAGGGCTGGCCGGGCCGCATGCTCCGCCCGCCGGCTATGAAGTTGTTCCCACCGACGATGCCAACGCGCTCGTCGCCTACCTTCTCTCGCTGAAACGAAACTACCCGCTTCCGGAAGCCCCGTTGCCTGCCGGGAAGAAATGACCCCGTGACAACTCCGACACAGCCGCCCGACGAGGGCTTTAACGAAAAAGGACGCGGCAGCGAGAGGAATGTCGCCGGGGTCCATCGGTCGGTCCTGCGCGAGCAGCCCGAGCCACACGCCGGGACCGAGCCGGTTCCGCTCTGGCTCCTCGCCATTTTTTTAAGCATCATCTTTTTGGCCGGTCTCTATCTCGCCAACAACAGCGGGGGATTTCGCGCTGATGTATTCGATCCCTCCCTATCAGCCGGCGCGGCCGGAGATGCCGCCGCCCAGGCGGGACCCGTCGATCCCAAAGTCATCGGCAGGCGCGTTTACACCCAGAATTGCATCGTGTGCCACCAGGCGACCGGTCTCGGAATCCCAAGACAATTTCCCCCGCTGGCTGGCAGCGAATGGGTGCAAGGCGAGGACTGGCACGGGGATAACCACCTCGTGAAGATCCTCCTCAACGGCCTGCAGGGCCCCGTCCAGGTCAAAGGAAATACGTTCAACAACGCCATGCCTACCTGGAGCATGCTGACGGACGAGCAGACCGCCGCCGTCCTCACCTACATCCGTTCGGAGTGGGGGAATGCGGCCGCACCGATCTCCGCCGGTTACGTCAAGGCGATCCGCGCCCAGGCAGCCGGCCGCACCGAACCCTGGAAATCCAAAGACCTCCAGGATATCCCAGCGGAAAAATCCCCCGCCGAACCTCCTCCCTCGCCATCACCATCGCCGCCCGCCTGAACGTTCCCGCAAAGCGCGACGGCGCATATCTCAGGGGTGGGTTGTAGCGGCGCTCTATGAGCGTCGATCCCCTCTTGCTCTCAAAGCGACCGACGGCCACAGGCCGCCGCTACAACCTGCGGCCTCCCAAATCGGGGCCTGATCTTTCCGGGTTGCCGCACTGGTTTTTCCGAGGCGTCCGTCGCTTGGTCATTCACCCGCCGAGGAGGGCTTTGAGGCGTTCGCGCAGGTCGGTTCTTGCGCGGAAGAGGAGGCTTTTGACCGAGGGGACGGTGGTTTTGAGGACTTTGGCAATTTCCTCGTAGGGCATGTTCTCGAAGCGCCGGAGGACGACGGCCATGCGCTGGGACTCCGGCAGCGACGCGATCGCGCGGGTGACGGCCTCGTTCATTTCGGCGTCCGCAATTTCTTCCGGGGCGGAACGCGCCGAGGAATCGGCGTGGCCGATGGGCGGTCGGTCGGCATCGCCCGGATCGAGCGGGACGAGGCGGGCGCGCTGGCGGCGGCGCATTTCGTTGAAGACGAGGTTGCGCGTGATCGTGAGGAGCCAGGTGGTGAATTTGGCCGAGGGGTTGTAGCGCGGAGCGCTCTGCCAGACCCGGATGAAGACCTGCTGGGCGATGTCCTCGGCGTCGGCGTCTCCTCCCAGCATTTTTGCGACCGTGCCGACGACGCGGAACTGGTGCCGTTCGACCAGGGCCTCGAAAGCCCGCTCGTCGCCGGTTTTCACCGCTAGCATGAGCGCGATGTCGTCCGCTGCCGCATCGTTGTCGGGGGTGGTGCTTTCGGTCATCTGCGAGAAAGGAAAAGGGATATAACCACGGCGGCGGGCGAATGGCTCGCGAAATTCCTCTCGCCGCGCGGGGCGGCATCGGTTTTCTTTGTGTGCCCATGAGCCGCCCGGTCGTCGCCAGCTACTGCACCACTTTTTTAAAGCCGGAGATGCTCCACATCTACCGCCAGGTGACCGGGCTCAAACGGCATGAGACATTTGTCGTCACGAGAGAGCGGATGTGCGAAGACCGGTTTC
>JBAWVC010000269.1:0-2363 GCA_037147455.1 Verrucomicrobiota bacterium
ACGTCGCCGGTTTCGAGCGTGCCGATCTCGAACGTCCAGCCCTCCGGGAGAAATTGTTCCCACGGGTGCGGGCTCGGTTCGCGTGTGTCAAAGAGGACGGTCATTTTGAGTGGAGGTAAAAGTCAACGGCTGCGCGACTGACATAGATGCCCGAAAACCAGCCTTTGAGATGGAGGCCGGAAAGCGTGCGGAGACGGGATGCTGCCACGTATGCCTGGCCGGGTTCTCGTGCCGCCCGCACGTCGATGAGCGCGGAATCGAGCGTGAGGCCCTGCGCTTTATGGACAGTGAGACTCCAGGAAAGCCGGAGCGGAAATTGGGTGAACGTGGCACTGGTCTTGTCCTTGGAATCGAACTGCCACTTGAACGGCTCGACATGGATAAGGCGGCCGTTGGATTCGACGAGGATACGCCGACTGCCGAGATCGGCGACCACCCCGGTCTGGCCGTTCACGAATCCGCCCTCGGATGAATTGACTGTAAACATGACCCTTGCGCTCGGTTTGAGAACAAGTTCGCGAGGAGTGAGGAGGTTTTTTTCCAAGAACTGCTGCTGGCTCTCGGGGCCGGTCAGTTCGGCATCAAATACCGTGGGCTCGGTTTCGATCTCGCCGAGACGGTAGGCGTTCCATTTGTCCACTTGGACGTTGTGGGAGAAAATTCTGGTGAGGTCGGCATCAGGGAACCGGGCGATGCGTGTGCGGAGGAGATTTGCGCTCGCGGTCCCGATCACACCGAAGCGAAATTCTGCGAGGGAGCGAACGAACTCCACGTCATCCTGCCGCTTTACCTCGGTGAGGTGGACGGTGCGGAAGTTCGCCTCCTTCCACGCCCGGGACTGAAACGCCCAGTCGTAGTTTCCGGTTTTGTTGACCGGCGGGAGCTGTAAAAAATCCCCGGTGGCAATCAACTGGATTCCGCCAAACGGGGCGTCACTCTGCCGGAGCTGCCGGCACATGAAATCCAGGAAGTCGAGCGTGCGGCCGTTGAGCATGCTGATTTCGTCAATGACGAGCGACTGGCACGAACGGATCCGGGCGAAGCCTTTCCGCACGCTCTGGCGCGGGTCGTTCATGAGGTCGGTGAGGTAGTTGTCGTTCGACTCTCCGTCTCGAGGTCCGAGCATCATCCCGCTCCACCGGTGAAGGGTGAAGCCGCCAGCATTGAGCGCGGCGATCCCGGTCGAGGCGGTCACCGCGAAACGGCCCGGGTCACGGGCGATCATCCGCCGCGTGAGGGTCGTTTTCCCGGTGCCGCCCGCGCCGGTGAGAAACACGTTCTCACCAGCGGCCACGAGTGAATCGAATTGATCGGTCATACGAATCCGTGGGCGAGCCAGCCAATGATGATCCCGGCAGCGAAGAAGACCACCCGCCAGAGCCATGTGTGACGCTTGCGGTTCGGAGACCGATGACCGGGGAGGAGAAACGACCTGGTATTTCCGAAGGCGAGGACGCTCATTTTGTAGGGATCAATAGTCGTAGGTTTCATCGGATGCGGTGGTTGGTGCTGCGGCAGCTTTCTTCGTGGCGGGTTTCGATGCGGTTTTCGGCGATGCGATTGCCCCGTCCTCGATGACGACCTGGCAATCCGCGCCCTCGGACACCCGCTCCAGCCAGACCTGCGCGTCGGCGGCCTCAGCCATCTCGCGGATGATTTCGAGCGAGTCGGAATCCAGGAGTGAGCCGTCGCGGATCAGGCAGACCCGGAGTGACGGGTTCATGGCGAGGGCGACCGCCATCGAGACACGCATCTGCTCGGCCGCACTGCATTGGGTGAACGGGATGTCCCGGTAGGTCACGCCGTCAGGATCGAACGCGAGTCCGTCCACCGGCAGTTTCGAGGAGACGAGCGCGAGGGCTTTGTCCCGGTCGCGGGATGTGATGCTGGCGGTCAGCTTGCGCGATTCCTCCAGCAGATCATCCATGCTGAGCTTCAGCGTCAGGTAGGCCCGCTTCGCCCGGATCGTGCGGTTGGTGGATTCGACTCCGGCCAGGCGGGATTTGAGATCGGCGGCGGGCGTGTCGGATTTTCGAGCGCCAACGAGGACACCGTGCTTCTTTTTTGTCCGCGCCAGATCCGCCTCGATTTCGGCAATCCGGGATGCAAGCGCCTCGCATTCCTGAACGAGCGAGAGTTCATCCAGAAGTTGGGCGGAATCGATCTCGTCATCGGGCGCTTCCAGATCGACATCCTCTCCCGCGAGCCGTGCCTTGATCCGGTCGGCATCCCGGTTGAACTCAGTGCGTGCGGCGTAGAGCTTCGCCCGTTCCTCCTCGATTTTGCTTACGTCCACGCCGCTCACGGCCCGGAGGGTTTCCGCCTGCTTGCGCGGATCCATGCGAACGAACGCGAGCGGGTCG
>JBAWVC010000270.1:0-2325 GCA_037147455.1 Verrucomicrobiota bacterium
GTCTTCTCGAATTTCGAGATCAAATCGCCGAGCGGCATGACCTACCGCGCCGAGGTCCGCGATGTCGCGTCACGCCAGTTTTCCTGCACCTGCACGGATTTCCGCATCAACGGGCTCGGCACCTGCAAGCACATCGAGGCGATCCTTCTCCAGCTCTCGCGCCGCCAGAGGGCCGAGTTCAAAGCGGCGGAGCGGATCGCTTCGCCGCGGGCGGACATCGTCGCGGACGCCGCCGGACGCCTGCGGCGCCGCAAGGCGGAGGTGGAAACCGAGCTTCCCGACCGCACGGACAAAAACCATTTCGTCGCCCTCACGCCCGCGATGCGCGACGAATACTCGGAGATCCAAAAGCGCGTGGCCGAGCTCCTCGCGATCACCAAGCACCGCCCGCTCACGCCGAAGGAGCAGGACCTTCTCATGATCCTCCTCAACATGATGCGCATGATCTGCGACTCGCCGGGCATCATGAAGGGCAACCCCTCGCGCGATTGCCCGAAGCTCGACGAGCTCGCCCGCGTCCTCGACGAATGCCTCGCGGACCCCGATGTCAAAGTCATCATCTTCTCGGAATGGATCGGCATGCTCGAGCGCGTCCGCGAATGGGCGGACAAAACCGGCACTGGCTTCGCGTGGCACACCGGCACCGTCCCGCAGAAGCAGCGCCGCGCCGAGATCTTCGCCTTCCGCCAGGACCCGGATTGCCGGCTTTTCCTCAGCACCGATTCCGGCGGCGTCGGGCTGAATTTGCAAAATGCCAGCGTTGTCATCAACTGCGACCTTCCGTGGAACCCCGCGAAGCTCGAACAGCGGATCGCACGCGCCTGGCGGAAAAACCAGCTCCGGACGGTCACGGTCGTCAACCTCATCGCCGAGAACACGATCGAGCACGGGATGCTCTCCTCGCTCTCGCAAAAAATGGAGCTCGCACAGGGAGTGCTCGACGGCACAGGCGACCTCGCGAACATCAAGCTCAAGAGCGGCGGGCAGGCATTCCTCAAGCGCCTCGCGCAGGTGATGTCTGCAGTCCCGGCGGATGGAACATCCGTGAAGCCGCCGCCCTCCGACCCGGCCGCGCACTTTGCCGCGCGCGCCAAAGCCGCCCTCGGAAACCGCCTCGCTCATTGCGAAGAGACATGGGTTCCCGGCTCACAGACGCCTGTTTTGATGGCCGTGCTGCAGGACAGCGCGACCGCCGACCGTCCGCGTATTGACGAGTTGTTTTCGGAAACCCCCTGGCGCGGCGACAAGCCGACGCTCCAGGTCCTCGATGCCGCGACATGGCAGGCCCTCGAAAATCTTGCCGCGGCCGGCATGATCACCATCCACACCCGCGCCACCCGCCCGCTGCTTCCCACCGACGGCCAGCAACTTCCTCCTCCGCTCACCCCCGAACAGCTCGCCCGCGTCGAATCCCTCCGGGCACTCGCCGCAAAAAAACGCCGAGCCGCCAAGGCCCTCCTCGCCGAAGAGCTCACCGAAGAAGCCGCCGCCCTCGACCAAGCCGCCGATGCCGCAGACGCGGAGGCCAACGAAATCCTCCGGCCGCGCGACCCATGCTCCACGTCGTCCTGATCGAGCCGGAGATCCCGCCGAACACCGGCAACATCGCCCGCCTCTGCCTCGCCGCCGGAGCCCGCCTCCACCTCGTCGGGCCGCTCGGGTTTTCGCTCGACGAGAAGTCACTGCGCCGCGCCGGCATGGATTACTGGGACCGCTGCGACGTGAAACAATGGGCGTCGTTCGCGGACCTCCGCGCCAGCGATCCGCAAGCCAGGTATTTTTTCTTCACCACCAAAGCGACGCAATACTACTGGGAGGAACAATTCTCCGACGGCGACTATCTTGTCTTCGGGCGCGAGACGCGCGGTCTCCCGGAGTCACTCCTCGCGGAAAATCCCGCGTGGTGCCGCGCGATCCCGATGGCCGCAGAAGCCCGCAGCCTCAACCTCGCCACCGCCGCAGGCATCGTCCTCTACGAGGCGCTTCGCCAGACCCGCAGCACCCGCCCCTGAGCCCATGCGAGTCAATTAAGGCATTCAGAGTGGCCCAAAGGGCCTTGAATTCAACAGCCCGGCTCGCAGGGCCGGGTATCGTCGTCAGACAAAATGGCGGCCTGAAAGGTCGCGATCCGCTGTGGGCTCCCCTTCAGGGCATGAACCTAAGTTAGCACCATTCCGAACACCCCTTTTCCCGAACGCGATTTCGACTCTCCCTCTGGTGTCCTCTTCCTTCATGACATTTAAATTATAGGCCTGACCCCATCAGGCTCCTAAATGTCGAGCATCGCGACGGTTTCTGAGGCTCTCTTCGATTCTGGAAAAGGGG
>JBAWVC010000271.1:0-2287 GCA_037147455.1 Verrucomicrobiota bacterium
TTGCAGCCGGAAGCAACGGGAGCTTCTTCTCGGGTGCCGTTTTCGTGCCGCCGACCTTTCGAAGCGGTCGCGCCTGAACAAATGTGAAACGGTCATCCTCGCAGGCGTCCACGTTTCGCGCCACGAAGACTGCGGCATCCACCGTGGCGTCGAATGGAACACACTGACCGATCCAGTCGAGCGCACGGGATTGGAGCAACTCCCGCATCCCGCCGAAACTTTCGAGCGTGAAGAACGTGTCGGCGGTGACGAATCCGATCGCGCCATTCGGGCGGAGCACCCGGAAGCCGAGCCGGGTGAACCATTCGTAAGTATCTTCGGCGTCGCCGTTCATGCACCGCACGGCATTCAGCCACGGCTCACCGGCCATCGTGTGGCGCGAAATGTAAGGCGGGTTTCCCAGGACCGCATGGAAGCCGGCTGCCTCAAGCCCCCGTCCATCCTCGCCGTAAAAGACATCGGGAAATTCAAGGTGCCAGTGAAACGGCGTGAGCGAGCGCGTCTTTGCCGCAAGGCCGTCCCCGATGGATTGCATGAAACGGCGGGCGTCGCGCCGTTCATTCGTATCGAGTTCATCGGGCGTAATCTTGTAGCGTGCGGCGAGAAGATAGTTAATTTCGTCCACCGGCAGCCCATCGCTTGCGGCAGCCCAAAGGTCGGCGAGGTCGAGGAACGGTTGCAATTGGATACGTGCGGCGCGCCACTGCCTCTCTTTGCGCTTCACCACGTCCATCTCGGTGCTGGCTTCGCCCTCGATATTCAGGGTCTCCCGGATGACTTCGGCCAGAACGGAGTTGAGGTTGTCGCCGATCTCAAACGTGTGCGCACCGCCCTCCGGTGACGCCGTCGGCGCACGCCGCAAGGAATCCGGCGCGACCGAGAGCAGGGCGTTGCCTTGGCGCAGGTGATGGTCAAGAAAGTTCAGCGGCTCCTCTGCCGCGATACACGTCAGCCAGAGAGAAAGCTTTGCCAGTTCGACTGCCATCGGGTTGATATCCACGCCGTAGATGCATGCTTCGACAACACGGCGGCGCCAATAGGCGATTTCAGATTGTTCCTGCGAGACGCCTGGCGGGATCGGCACTCTCCCGTTGGCGATGATTTCCATCCTTGTCACCCGGCGCTGTCCCTGAGCGACGACCTGCTCCGTCATCGGGCGTGTCGTCGGATGCTGCATGATCTTGTTGGCCAGCCATTCGGTGGCGCGGACGAGAAAGTGTCCGCTGCCCATCGCGGGATCGACAAGGTTCAGCCGCAGCACGCCGAGCGCGAAGGAATTGTCGCGCCGCCGTTCCTCCGAGCGTGCGGAGAGTGCGCGCCGGACATCATCCGACTGTTCGACCCGGTCGAGTTGTGGGGTGACTGCTTCGCGGATGAGGAACTGAACCACCCAGTCCGGCGTATAGAAAATACCGTGCCGATGATTTTCACCGTTCTGGTTGCGGAGTTCGAGCCGCGCACCCTCCCGCTCGAAGTGTGCGCCGAGCAAGCCTTCGTAGATGTCGCCGAGCTGGCGGACTTCAAGCGTGCTGTAATCAATCGCCTCGTCGGTGCTGAGCTGGCCCTGTCTTTGTCCGGGTCGCGTCGGTGGCTGCGCATAAATCAACTGCCGCAACACGTCCGCCAGAGCGCGGTCGCCGATGCGCCATTGTTCCAACCTCGGATGCAGTTCGGGATGGAACAGGCCGCCGTTATATCGGGTGACGCCGAGAATTTCGTTCTGCCGGGCGTGCGTGCCGTTGATGAGATGGAACAGCCGCGACAATTCCTCCGAGAGAGCGGTGAATGCGTCGTCCGCGTAGAGCGTGCGGTCGCGCAGCCGCTCGACGAGACGCGCGAGCGAGAACTCATTGAGGTAGCGGCGATTCGCGCCCGGGCCATAGGACTTCACCGGCAGCAGGCCGCGACTCTCGGCGTAAAGGACGAACAGGAGCCTGTAGAGAAAGATGAGCGCGTTGTTATAGACCTCTGGGAAGTCTGTCTCTGTGAGATGGTTTTCCTCGCAATTCACGAATGCGGTGCCGACGTCTTCGAGCACGCCGAAAATCCGCTTTCGCAGTTTGTCTTCGAGGTCGGCTTGCAGGCGGAGCGATTGCTCCCGGACGCTATCAAGAAAGCACAGGCCGTCGGCGCCGCGCTCGAACGCACGGGCACGAAAGAGCGTGAAGAAAACGCGAAACTCCTCCAGGGAGCAGAACTGAGCACTCCGCACGAGGTGGAACGAAAAGTATGCGCCGACAGTCGAACGATCCGTGTAGATCCGCCATTCCGAGCCGTTGGTGAGGAT
>JBAWVC010000272.1:0-2286 GCA_037147455.1 Verrucomicrobiota bacterium
CGCTGCGAAGAAATCCAATCTCTCCTGCTCAAAAAGCGCGAAGTAGCGATGGCTCAAAAATGATAGAAATCGCGCGAATCCTGGAGCATCCGGATCAGCGGTATCGTCTATCCGGAAAAACTCGTTCGGCATACGATTTCTTGCCTCAAGAGGAGTTCGGGAATCTATTTGCAGCGGACTAAAACTGTTATGACCTCCCTTCCCAACGACTACGAAGAGCGCGTCTATGCCGGCGTTCTTGGAAAAATCATCGGCGTTTACCTTGGCCGTCCATTCGAGCAATGGAGCCACGATCGGATCCTGGCCGAACTCGGCGAAATCCGCGGATACGTCCACGAGAGACTGAACGTTCCGCTGGTCGTTTCCGATGACGACATCTCCGGGACGTTCACGTTTTTTCGGGCGTTGACCGACCGCGGATGCCCGCCCGGGCTCTCCGCTGCGCAGATCGGAGAAACCTGGCTGAACTACATCATAGAGAACATGACGATCCTCTGGTGGGGCGGCATCGGGCTCTCGACCGAGCACACCGCCTGGTGCCGGCTGGCGAATGGAATTCCCGCCCCGGAGAGCGGTTCGATGGCACTGAACGGGGCAACCGTGGCCGAGCAGATCGGATCGCAGATATTCATCGATGCCTGGGGGCTCGCAAATCCTGGTGATCCGGAGCGCGCGGCGGATTTCGCGCGGCGCGCGGCCTCGGTGAGCCACGACGGGCTCGCGATCCACGGAGCCCAGGTCGTCGCCGCGATGGTTGCTGCCGCATTTGTCGAACCCGACATGGACCGGCTGATTTCGCTCGCGCTCGACCAGATTCCGGACGACTCGCTCATCAAAAAAATGGCCGGCGACATCCGCGACTGGCACGCCGCGCATCCGCTCGACTGGCGGCGGACGCTCGCCAAAATCCAGGAGATCTACGGCTACGGCCGCTATGGGGGCGGATGCCACATCGTGCCGAACCACGCGCTTATCCACCTTGCGCTGCGGCACAGCGGAGGCAATTTCCACGAGGCCCAGATGATCGTAAACACGGCGGGATACGACACCGATTGCAACGCGGGAAACGTCGGCTGCATCCTTGGCGTGGTCGGCGGGCTGGAGGGACTGGACGGCGGTCCGGACTGGCGCGGGCCGGTCGCGGACCGGATGCTGCTGCCCACAGCCGAAGGGGGCGCAACCATCACTGACGCCCTCCGCGAATCCTTCTCCATCGCCAATGCCGCCAGGAAGCTCCGCGGCATCGAACCCGTTTCGCCGAAGCAAGGAGCGCGGTTCCATTTCTCTCTCCCCGGCAGCGTCCAGGGCTTCCTCTCCGAAAATCCTGCAGCCTTGCGACTGGAAAATCCCGACGGCGCACTCGCATGCCGCGTCCTTGAGCCTGGCGGAATCCTCCGCGCATTCACCGCGACGTTCACCCCGAAAGAAAATTTTCCAGCGGGAAATTACGCCATGTGCGCATGCCCGACCCTGCATCCGGGCCAGACCGTGGAAGCGCGGTGGATTTCTCCCGCCACCAATCCCGGCCCGGTCGAAGTCCGGATGATGCTCAAAATCTACGACCGGGATCTCGACCTGCAGTCTGTCGAAGGCCCCCGAATCGTCCTGAATCCAGGGTCGGATGGAAACGTCTCATGGACCATCCCCGGCATGGACGGATTTCCCATCGCGGCAATCGGATTCGAGATTTTACCGGGGGGGGGCGGCACTCTGCTGCTCGACTCGCTCGGCTGGATCGGCGCGCCATCGACATCGCTCATGCCGTCGAAATCCGGAAATGTCTGGGCGCACGCATGGGTGCGGACGATGGAAGGCTGCGCCGCCTACGACAACAACACGACGATCACCATGCACCATTCGCGCCCCGGAGGGTTCATGCTTCAAGGTTCGCGCGGCTGGCTCAACTACACATTTCGGGCACGGGTGGAAATCCGCCTCGCGGAATCCTTCGGGCTGGTCATCCGCGCACAGGGGCTGCGGCGGCACTACTCCCTTCGGATCGATCCCGGCGGCCGCGCTCGGCTTGTCAAAGCTTATGATGGCGAGGAGACGCTCGCGGAAGCTGCCTGCCCGTGGGTTCTCGGACGCCCGCGCGATTTTCAAATTTCCGCGAGGCGAGATTTGATCCAGGCCAGCGTGGACGGCGTTTCTCTTCTCGAAGCACACGATTCGACGCTCGCGGGCGGCGCGGCCGGATTCCTTCTCGACCAAGGCGGAATCATCGTGCAGTCAGCCGATGTGGAGACGATGAGAGGAACAGAGTGAGTTGCTGCGTAGAAACCATGC
>JBAWVC010000273.1:0-2282 GCA_037147455.1 Verrucomicrobiota bacterium
GAAAAGGATAACGGAATTCCTGACATCCTGGACGAGGCGGCCTGGGGGGTTGACATCTGGGCCCGCATGCAGAGCCCCGACGGTTCGGTTCCCGGACGGATCGAAACCGTGAGCCATCCGGTTCATTTGGGGATGCCGGACAAGGAGAAGACCGACTGGTTTTACGGGAAGCCGACGCGGTCGAGCACGATGTATTTCGCGGCGTCCGCCTCGTGGCTGAGCCGGCTCCTGCAGCCATACGACGCGAAGCGCGCGGAGACGCTGCGCGAGCAGGCGGCCCGCGCCTACAAGTGGGTGCTCGGCCAGCCGGAGAAATTGCCCGACACCGAGATGAAGCTCCTCTTCAAAAGAAAAGGCGCGAAGGAGGCAAAAGAGGAGACGTTCAAAATGATGGATGACCCGAAAGATTTTTATTTTCCGGCATTGCTCACCGCCCTCGAGCTCCACAAGGCGACCGGTGAAGAGTCCTACAAAACGGACATCGTCAACAAGTGGGGGCCGTTCTGCGTCCGAGCCTTCAAATCCTATCCGAACCTCTATCTCTACGCCTGGAACCTCTATGCTCTGGCCAAAGCAAAAGACATGCCGGAGGAACTTACGGCCGGCGCGCGCGATGCCATCCTGCAACAGGCTGACGACCGCTTGGGCTTCATGGGAACGAACCCCTACCGGCATCCCTGGAACCCTGCGAAGAGCCGGCGGTGGGGAGGCGCGCTTCCCGCTACATCCGCGAAGTTTTTCATCTTGGCCGACCGCCTTACCGGTAAGCCCGAATACCGGACTGCCGTCCAGCTCTGCGCGGATTTCCACCTTGGCACGAACCCGCTGGGATATTCGCACACGACCGGGCTCGGATACCAGTTCCCGGCATCGATCCAGGACGTCGAGACCCGCGCCGATGGTCTCTTCGAGCCGGTCTCCGGACTGACCCCCTACGGGATTATCAGCATGCCGTTCAGCACAGTGAACGAAGTCCTCCGTCCGATGATCGAGCCGCAGGAAAAAGGCGGCGACAAGACGCCGCACGCGTTCCTGCCCGCGCCGTATGACACCGCGAACCCGCCGATTCCGATGTGGCGGAGGATCGGGCCGCATTCGCGCCTCGATCCGCTGAACAATGAATTCACGATGCAGGAAACCCTCAGCCCGGCCGTCGTGATGTTTGCCGCGCTCCTCGAGCCCGGATGGATGCCCGGAGAGGAATTGAAAAGCCGGAAGCCCCGCGCGCAAAAAGATCTCATGGACACATGGTTTCGGATCCCGTGAAAACGATTGAGCAGCACCGCCAATACCTCCACGAAATCGTGAGGCTGAAAGTGTGGTATCTTTGGTGCCGGCTGCACACGTATCCGGAGGAGGACCTGCGGTTTGTCCTGCGCGAACGCGTGGATATCTACCGGAAGACCGACGCGAATCCCGAGGGGATGAACCCCAAGGTCCTTCATTTTGATGAGCCGGCCTGGCTGCGGATGGAGGAGGCGCTGCAGGCATTGTGGGATGAGAAAAAACGCGACGCGCGGTGCTTCGAGGACGAGGGGTTCCGGATTTTTCAGCCGAGAGTGGACGCGCGCTGCGAGAGGGATTTTTCCGAGCGGCCGTATGTCCTGGATTACAAATGCGGGAGCCTGACGTATGATGACCCGCCGCCGGAATCTCCGCAGCGGGTCGGGTTCCACATCGCCAACGCGAATGCTCCGCTATCGATCTTCGAGCCCCCGTCTCATCTCGCGGATTGCCTGCGGAGGGTGATGGACGGGGCCGCGCGGGAATTCGGCGCGACCGAGTTGCGGACCGGCACCTGGCTCAACAGCCACCCCAGGTTCCTCGCCTATTTTCCGGACTGTTGGCGGGAGCGGCTTTCTCCCGTTCAAGATGACGTGCGGTGGTATTTTTCCTGGTGGGGGCAGTTTCTCACCGCGCGCGGAATTTTTCACGAGAAGCGGGGTGCGCGGCTTCGGAGCACCGGGCTCTTTCCCATGCCGTCACGCGATAGCTGGTGCAGCTTCGACGAGCTCCGCGCACACCTCGACACGATGCCAATCCAACTCCAATAAATATGATGAACACAACACGGAATAACTCAGGAACTGCGGTGACAGAATCCTTGCGATCAAGAACACGAGGCGACGCCGGGGTTGATGTGGAAGAAAACGAGACGAGCCAATCGTTGGTAGGGACGCGCGGCCCCGCGCGTCCTCGATCCGGACGAGCGGGCCGCTCGTCCCTACCTTGCCAATTTGAAAAGGATCATCCGTTTTTCGTGCCGCCATTTTTTCAATGTG
>JBAWVC010000274.1:0-2261 GCA_037147455.1 Verrucomicrobiota bacterium
CGATTGAAATCCCGGCGCTGGACGGAAGAGGAGGTGGGCCGATTCCTGTCTCTTTACGAAGCAGGCTATCCCTCCCGGGAAATCGCCGAAATGCTTTCCCGCACCGAGAGCAGCGTGAGGTTCAAAGTTTTGAGCCTGGGCTACTCGAGCAGGCGCCGGGACCCCGAAGAAGCGGGAGCGCCCAAGCGCCCGACGCCTCCTCCGCAGTCCCTGCCTCCTGCCGAAACCCCATGCGACAAAACCCCCTTCGAACTCCGGGCCGAGCGGGAGATCGAACTCGGCGAGCAGCGTAAGCAGGACAGGGAAAAAGTCGATGAGGCCAAGCGTGCGATTTTGGAGGAGCGGATTTTGGACGAGTTCAGGCGCAGCCTCTGCGACCTTCCGAAGGCGTTTTCGTTTTCGCCGCCGCCCCCGCTGCCCGCGGACCGGCAGGCCCGCGTGGCGGTGCTCGTCGTGAGCGACTCCCATGTCGGCCAGGTCGTTGATCCCCGGGAGATCGAGGGGATCGGGCGTTACAACCCGGCAGTCACCCTGGCCCGCGTGCACCACCTGGAACAAGAGGCGGCGCGGATCCTGCGCGATCGCCCGGTGTCCAAGCTCCTCCTCCTCTTCGGGGGCGACATCCTGCACGGGCATCTCGGGCACTCGCTCGAGGACGATCTCACGGTGCCGATCGCGCTCCAAAGCGATTTCGCCATCAACATCTTCTTCCCCTTTGTCTGCGGGCTTTCCCGGGTCGTGCCCGAGATCGAAATCCACGGCGTCGCGGGCAACCACGGGCGCTGGCCCGGGATGCGGAAAATGCCGAGCGACAGGCGCTGGAGCAACCTGGATACAATATTCTACGGGGCGCTCGCCGCCCTCTGCCACCACGCGGGGCTCGCGAACGTGCGGTGCGACGAGCGAATTTCCTCCCGCCGCACGATCGATGTCGGGGCCTTCCGCCTCCAGCTCATGCACGGCGACGAGGTGAGGGGCGGAAATTTCTGCGTCGGCGGGATGAACCGCGAGGTCACCAACTCGACGATGCGCCACGTGCAGGCGGGCCGCCAGGCACCGGATTATTTCATCATCGGCGACAAGCATTTCAGCGCGTCCGTGCCCTACGGGACCGGCGCATTCATTGTCAACGGAAGCTTCGTCGGACCGGACTCTTTTGGCCTAAACTTTCTTCCCGCCCCTCCGGCGCAAACGCTGTTTTTCCTGCATCCAGAGGAAGGAAAAACCGAAACCCACGAGATCCGCCTGGGCGCCGCGCGCCTTCCCTCCCTCTTGCCCTACAACCTCAAACCAACCCTCGAAGCCCTCGTCAGAAAATACCTATGACCACGCCCCAACACCTCGCCAACCTCATGCTGCTGCCATGGCCGCAGCTCCAGAATTACCAGCAGGTCGTCCGCGATCTCGTCCATCTGCGCAGCCGACTGGAAGGCCCTCCGATCCCTGCCATCCCGGATGCGGTTCCCGAGCAGCCCGCGAGCCCGCCTCCCGCTGCACCCACGGCGCTCGCCGCTCCGCGACCCGAAGTCGCCATGGCGGCATCCCTCACGCACCGCAAGCCGATGCGCGCTCCCGCGCCCGGCTCGCTGCGGGCCTGCGTGCATGACGCGCTCCGGCGCGCCGGCCGTCCGGTGCGACGCTCGGAGATTATCAAAACGGTGGCGCTCGAGCGCGGGGCCAGTGCCGACGGGAATTTGAAGGGAAAGGTGAGCGACGTGCTCAGCAGCCGCCACGACCATTTCATTCGGCGGGTCAGCCCGGGCACCTACGAGCTCGCTTCCACAGAAAGGGGGGATCTCCAATGCCTTTGAATTTTTATCCCGAGTTTTGCGCCCTCGACGAAGAGGAGAGCCGGCAGTTCCGCCTGCTCACCGAAGAGGACGATGGCTTCACGTCCGCGATCGCGGCCTCCGCCGAATACTGGCGCTCGCACCTGCGGTCCAAGTGCCGGGACACCGCCCAGTGCCGGCGGCTTTTCCTGGCGCGCGCGGCGCTTAAAACCGCGGCCTGCGGAATCCGCTTCGGCTTCGGGAGGAAAGTGCTCATGGCGCTCGTATTGGCCGTCGCAGACAAAGTCGAGGAGCGCGTCGCCGAACTCGACCGGGAGGAGGACGATGAGACCTAAGGAAATCGTCCCGCTCGGACGTCCGGACCGGATCGTGCGGCTCCTCGGATCCGTGGACGCGGCGTCCGTCCAGCCCGCGATCGAATCCCTGCTCTCGCTTGGTGGCGAGAGCCGGGAGCCCATCGTCCTGCACGTT
>JBAWVC010000275.1:0-2223 GCA_037147455.1 Verrucomicrobiota bacterium
TGAAGTTCAAAGCTGGAAAAATCATGCGCCAGCGGGTGCTTCTGCGGACCCAGGAGCTCAGCCAGAAGTAGGCTCTAATTTACGAAGCGGTGCTTGATCATGGCCCGGCACTCCTCCGTATCGCTTCGCAACTGCACGGGATACGGCGCATTTCCGCGCTTCATCACCACCCCCTCAAAGAAATCGCACTGCAGGCGGCGGTTGATCGCTTTCAGGCCAGCGTAGAAATCCGGCACACAGTTTCCTTCGTCTCGGACTGATGGCGGCAGGAACAACGCGTTCTCGGGGAATGATTGCCACTCGCCGGTGGAGAGGCTCTCGGTTTCAACAAGCCCTGTGAGGAACTCCCGCCGCTCCTCGTATGTCGGAGAGCCAGATTCAGGGATCCAGTCCAGGACGACAAGACTGCCCCGGCCGATCTGGTGCCGGCGTTCGAGGGCTTCGCAATCGGCCCACACGAGGCCACTTCCAGCCAGTGGACGCAGTCGGTCCAGAGCGGCTTCAAACTCCCTCTCGATCGTGAGCCGCTGGCCGTGGCGGTTCCACATGGCCCCGGTCGGCGTATGGACGAGTGCCCGCCATCCGTTGTATTTCGGTTCCGCGAACCAGATCCCGGATTTCTTCGGGGCGAGTTCGAGCTTTCCGCCCCGGATCGGCCGCGCCGGAAACGTTGGTGGATGCTCGGGGATGGCTTCAGATTTTGCGTTTATAAGGCTTTGGTGGCTCATTTGGCGGGCGGCTGGTAGATGGGTGAGGCGTCTGCGAAAACGAGGCCCGTTCCAAACCCGATGGCATGGTGGGCGGCGGCGAGCGTGGCCCCGGTGGTCGCGACGTTGTCCACGAGGAACACGGGGAGCGCGAACCATCCGCCGACCCTCACGAACTCATGGTCGGCTGCTGTGAGTCCGGGCAGGCCCCGGCGACGACGAGCGCAGGAGGATTCAATCGGCACTTCCCGGCGGAGAGCACGAACCACTCGGACTTGCGGACCGTATTCGGCGGCGATGGCACGGGCGAGGATCAGGTTGGCTTCGATGCTGCCAGTGCTTGCCGGAACGGGAACAAGCGTGAGCGTCGGCAAATCGAGCCGCAGGAGCCCGGCCATCTCGCGGGCGACCATCTCTGTTTCCTCGCCCCGTTTGAGAGCGTAGGCGATCCGGCGGGTTTCGGCTTCGTCGGGCGTGATCGGGCGCGACCTGGGCGACACGTATCTTCTGGCGGCAAGGATGGGAGGAACGAGGACCGCGCAAGGAACCGCGTTTATCAGCCTGATTTCTCCCTTTTGCCGAGTGGCGGGTTGGGAGATAACCCCGGCGGTCATTCTCTTCGCATGAGGACCGAGAGGCAGCGTTCCTCGGAAATAAGGATCACGGCTACTCTGTCATCGGGAATCGTCCCGATCTTTTTCGCGTTCGGCCAGCCGTGGGCGAGGAGCGCGTTCGCGTCTTTGATTGTGAGGGCGAGCGTGAACGCCGGATACGCGCCGCCCGCTTTGATCGCGTCCCGTTTCTCCGCGCAGTTGGGCTGGTAATACGAGGCGATTTCAAACCCGACCGAATCCTCCAAATCGAGGATCACGAACACGGGTGCCTTCGGGCTCGTGCCGAACGAGGCAACGTCCCGGTGGTAGTCGAGGATGGCGGCTTGGCGAGGCGTCATGGCTTGAAGGGTATCGGCGGGTTGCACTTTCTGGCGATGTCCTTGACCCGCACCGGAATGATATGCGGGTTCAACCGGGCGTCATGCACGACGATGAACGGGCGTTCTTTCCCCCGCCGCCAGATGGCGCGGAAGTCTTTCGTGTAGCCGACTTGGGCGGCTCCTTCGCAGGGTGATTTCATATTGTTCTCAGGTTGTCGCAGTTGCTCCAGTCCGAGTCGAAGTCGTCCGCCGCATCCCAGAAGGGCGAGGCGAATCCCTCGCGCTCGAACGATTCGTTCACGATCCGGTTGGCTTCTTCCTCCGATGCGGCCTCCACTTGGACCTTTCCGTAGCTGGGCACATCAGCGGCAACGATTACGGTGAACTTTTTCATAGGTCAGTCATGGGTTCCGAAGTGGCGCTCGCCGTGAACCGGGCAGTTGAAGGCGATCTCGCACACGCAGCAGATCTGCTCGGCTCTGGTGCAACAGGCCACCCGAGCCAGAGCCACCGTGCGCTGGCAATCCGCCGAACACGCCACCGCCTGCACCCACCGGCGGGCAAGGTGAAGATGCGGGGCAT
>JBAWVC010000276.1:0-2161 GCA_037147455.1 Verrucomicrobiota bacterium
GCCCCTGGAAAAGTCCGCGAGCTCGCGGGCGGGCACGCCTATTTTGTGGACACCGGGCTCTGGCTGCTG
This sequence comes from Verrucomicrobiota bacterium, assembly GCA_037147455.1. GTDB lineage: Bacteria > Verrucomicrobiota > Verrucomicrobiia > Chthoniobacterales > Terrimicrobiaceae > QYQL01. The sequence goes on from JBAWVC010000276.1 coordinate 70, forward strand.
AGCCGCCGGGCCGTCGGCGTGCTGATGGCCCGCTGCGGGTGGACAGGCGCTTCGTTTCAGGGCGGCCATGCCTCCGCCTACGAACTTTACGCGGGGCTCGGGCCCTCGCTCGGCACCGATCCCTCGCAGCCGGATCCGGAAATCAGCAGCCTGCGCGTGGCGGTCGTTCCCCTCGCGGGAGCCGAGTTCTACCACTTCGGGACAACCCGTCAGATGATCGAGTCACTCTCCGCGCTGCAGAACCGCATGCCGGGCCGCGCAGACCAGAGCGATTTCTGGCGGAAACCCCACCCGGACATGTATGTGCTGAATTCCGATTTTGCGTTTTCCCGGCGATCTCCGGAACACCGCATGCTCTGGATCGAGAACAGCGCGCTCCCGGAAGGATTCGCGCCAAGCCACGAGAACGCTATCACGGGACTGCCTCCCGGAGACTGGACATTTTCGCTTTCGCCCGGCCAATGCGTGGATTGCGTCCCGGTCGGCGCGAGCGGGTTTGCGGTCCGCAATTACGGGTTCGACGACCCGTTCTCCGGCCCGCTCGGGTCTGCGGTTTGGATGGGTGCGCCGGCCACGGACTGGTTCGAGAAACGCGGCATCTCGCTCGCGGATGCCGGGCTCGACGCCGGGACGGACATCCAGGAAGCGCGGCTTTTCGCCGTTGTTGACGACCCGGATTCCCGGTGGATCACCTGGCTCCTCGACGGTGGCGGCGCGGACGATGGGCGGAAAAAATGGCTCGCGGCCCCGCGGTTCAGCGCGCGGGAACTCGGCGAAAAGATCCATCTCGGCCGCCTTTTTCAGCAGAGGAAAGAACTCGCCTCGCGTGCCGCCGGAAGTTTCTGGGAACATCGCGCCAGCAATCCCTTTTTCCGGATAGATCTGGAAAACGCCGCCTCGCTCTACGCCTCGGGACCGCGCCTCGACCCGGTTCCCGATCCCGCGGCCGCCAGCGCCCTCAACGCCATGCACGAACAGGCGTTCGCCGCCGCCGTCGCGCGCTCGCGCGGCAGGGACGGAGCGGCTTCCGAGAGAATGGCGTTTTCGATTCTCGCCGACCGGATCGTCGGGCTCTGCGAAAAAGTCGGGCCCCGCAACTCGCTGATCGAGGACCAGATTCTCTGGGCGCGATCCCCCGTGCGGCTGGACCTTGCCGGAGGGTGGAGCGACACGCCGCCGTTCTGCTTGAAGCACGGCGGCGCTGTCGTCAACCTGGCGGTGGACCTCAACGGTCAGGCGCCGGTGCAGGTGTTTGTGCGCACGTGCCGGGACCGCCATATCGTCATCCGCTCCATCGATCTCGGGGCGCAGACGATTGTCCGCTCGTTTGGGGATCTGGAAAAATATTCCGACATCAGCGAAGAATTTTCCCTGGCAAAAGCCGCCTTCTGCATCGCGGGTTTCCATCCCCGGTTTCATAAAAATCCCCCGGAATCCCTCTCCGCCCTGCTGGATGATTTCGGGGGAGGAATCGAGGTCTCTCTGCTCGCCGCGACGCCCAAAGGCTCGGGCCTCGGCACCAGCAGCGTGCTCGCCGCCACCCTGCTCGCCGCACTCGGCGCAACGGGCGGCCTGTCCTGGGACCACGAAGATCTCTGCCGCCGGACCCTGGCCCTCGAGCAGATGCTCACCTCCGGCGGCGGTTGGCAGGACCAGGCGGGCGGCATCTACCACGGGATCAAATTCATCGAGAGCTCTCCCGGGCTGGAACAAAAACTCCTCGTCCGCTGGCTTCCCGAACAGCTCCTCGGCCCTCAAACGGCGAACCGGATGGCACTCCTCTACTACACCGGAATCACGCGCGTGGCGAAAACCATCCTCCAGGAAATCGTTCGCGGCATGCTGCTGAACAGCCACTCGCACACGGATAAGCTATTTGCCATCCGCGACCACGCGGCCGCCGCCTACCAGTCGATCCAGCGCGAATCCTGGCCGTCGCTTTGCGGCGTGGTCAAACGGAGCTGGGATTTGAACCAGGCTCTCGACAAGGGAACCAATCCGCCCGAGGTCGCCGCCATCATCGGCCAGGTGCGCGATTGGACGGCCGGCGCCAAGCTCCTCGGGGCCGGCGGCGGCGGATACATGCTGCTCC
>JBAWVC010000277.1:0-2127 GCA_037147455.1 Verrucomicrobiota bacterium
GCGATGGCTACCAATGATCGGCTCACCAGCTTTCCCCACACGTCAGGATGTCTGAGACTGTGGCGGACGGAGAGGAATTCCATGGCAGGCAACGATTGTTCGACAACAGAGGTCCCCCCCGGACAAACTGCGTCGGATGGAAGACCTGTGAGCCGAAAATTGATAACCTCATTCGAGACGGAAATCGGTGCCCGCACGGGCTAAGCCCCTCGTTCCAATTCCGTCACCCGTTCATGCAGGGCTGGGCCGACGTAGCAGTGGGAGCCGCAGGAGACGAGTTCCGCATGGCGGAAGACCTTCCGGAAGAAAGCGGCGCTCCGGGGGAATATCCCGGCGGTGTCGCCGTCGAGCTGGGTTTCCGCCGGATACGCTTCCAGAAACGCAACGCCGGCCAAATGTTGGGCAAGAATTTCCAGGCCGATGATGAGTTCGTCATCCGGCACGTAGTAGAGGCTGTCGCTGCAGATGATGAGATCGTAGGAGGCGGCCAGTCGGGGCAATGCGCCGAACGAGCCCATGCGGATGTTGCGCCGCTTCCCAAACCGGTTGACGGCATACGGACTCGGATCGATGCCGGAGTAGCGGATGCCGGGCCGGAGCTTTTGGAGCGCCGAACCCCATTGGCCCTCACCGCATCCCACATCCAGCGCGGTGCGCACAGGCCGGTCGAGGTAGTATTCGGCCACAGCAACAACAAGCCGGGCCTTTCTCGCCACCGTGCAAGCCGTGCTCACGCGGTGACGCGGGTCGCGATACCACTTGTCAAAATAGGCTTTTCCGTAGGAGCACATCACGTCGAAAAATGCAGGGCCAGCCAGATGGCATCGGCCGATGCGGATGTCAAAAGGCGTGTCACCGCGCTGCGGTGTAGGCTTCAGGTCCGGGTTCCGGGATTTCCTCGAGAAGTTTTTTGACGATGGAGAGCGGGGTGAGGCCTTCGGAATCGGCGGCGAAATTTGTGAGGATGCGGTGGCGCAGGACGGGCGGTGCGGCGCGGCGGATGTCGGCGCAGCTCACGTGGATGCGGCCTTCGAGGATGGCCATGGCTTTGGCGGCCAGGATGAGATACTGGCCGGCCCGCGGGCCCGCGCCGGTGCTGATGTAGGTCTTCGTGACCTGCGGGGAGTCCGGGTTTTGGGGGCGGGTGGCGCCGACGAGGCGGGTGACGTATTTGATGATGTGGTCGGAGACGGGAACCTTGCGGACGACGGATTGAAGCTGGAGGACGTCGGCTTGCGTGAGGACCGCCTGGGGCTCGGGGCGCTTGCCGCCCGTGGTGGCACGAAGGATTTCCTCCTCCTCATGCGGCAGCGGGTAGTCCACCCAGATGTTGAACATGAAGCGGTCGAGCTGGGCCTCGGGAAGCGGGTAGGTGCCCTCCTGCTCGATGGGGTTTTGGGTGGCGAGGACGAAGAAGGGTTCCTCGAGGGTGTAGGAGGTGTTGCCGGCGGTGACCATTTTTTCCTGCATCGCTTCGAGGAGCGCGGCCTGGGTCTTCGGCGGGGTGCGGTTGATTTCGTCGGCGAGGAGCAGGTTGCAAAAGATCGGGCCGCGGATGAAGCGGAACTCCTTTTCGCCGGTGGCGGAATTGGTCTCGAGGACGTCGGTGCCGATGATGTCGCCCGGCATCAGGTCGGGGGTGAACTGGACGCGCTTGAACTTCAGGTTGAGAACCTGGGCGATGGTGCGCACGGTGAGCGTCTTGCCCATGCCGGGGAGGCCGATGAGCAGGGCGTGGCCGTTCGCGAGGATGCACATGAGGATCTGGTCGAGCACGTCGCGCTGGCCGACGATGACCTTGCTGACTTCGTTTCGGATGCGGTCGGCGTGGTCGCGCATTTTCGCGACGAGGGCGAGTTCGTCCGCGCTGGCGGCGGATGTGGCGGCCGCGGCCCTCGCGGTTTCCGAGGCGGAATCCCCGTCGAAAAGGAAGCTGCTGCCGCCGATCTGGACGATATCGCCCGGCGAAAGGAGGGAGGAGGTGACGCGGGTGCCGTTGAGCAGGGTGCCGTTGGAGCTGCCGAGATCCACAATTTTCCATGCGCCCTCTTCGTTGCAGCGGAGTTCGGCGTGGGTGCCGGAGACCAGGAAGTCTTCGAGCAGCACGTCCATGTCGGAACGGCGTCC
>JBAWVC010000278.1:0-2116 GCA_037147455.1 Verrucomicrobiota bacterium
GATGTTGTGGACAACTGGAGTTTTCTTGAGCCGGGCGTGCTGCCGAAGGTCCGGAATTTTGGTCCGGCCGGCGTTCCGATCTGTTTCGTCGGGTTGAATGCGGGCGGGGTTGTTGATGCCGGCTCCACCCCGGCCAATCCGTTTGAGGGCACTTCCCGCGCGCTCTATCTGGAGCCGGGTCCGGAAAACGCCGCGCTGCGAATCTTCACCCGGCCATTTCCCGACAAGACCCCTGCGCGTGGCTGGTATGAATTCACGTTTCGCATCGTCGAAGGCAGCTTCAATTTTAATCCGGAGTTGTTCACGAACGCCTGGGATCCGAAGGGCGAATGGACTAAAACGAATGCCGACGGGATCTTCGGGTTTAACCTCACCCCCGGACAGCCCATTGTCTTCGGTCGTCCCCAGCAGTATTTGAAGACGGAAGATCTCAAAGTCCTCGTCACCGAAGAAAACTACACCTTCCGGGTCGAGTGGGAACCGGCCGGCGACACGTTGGAATTCCACTTCCTCCTCAACGGCATGCCGCTGACCACGCAAAAAGGCGAGCCGTTTTCCGTTCCGGTGCCTCAGAGCAAAATCGCCGATGCCGTTCTGGGCTTCAGGCTGGCCTCCGGCTCGGCCAACGCCCAGTGCTTCAGGGCGTTTATCGGCAGCATCCAGGCCGAGGCGCTTGCGCCCTGAGCCTCAGGGCCGAAACCTCAAGCATCCAAACCTCCCATGCAGAGATACTTGATGACCAGATAGTCATCCATCCCGTATTTGGAACCTTCCCGTCCAAGTCCGGATTGCTTGACGCCGCCAAATGGCGCGACCTCATTGGAGATCAGGCCGGTATTGATGCCGACCATCCCGCTCTCCAGACCTTCCGCGATGCGCCAGATGCGGCCGATGTCGCGCGAGTAGAAATAGCTGGCGAGTCCGAACTCGGTGTCGTTGGCCAGCCCGATCGCTTCGGCGTCGGTCTTGAAGCGGAACAGCGGGGCCAGCGGGCCGAAGGTTTCCTCGCGCGCGACCAGCATGTCGGGGCTGGCGTCGGCGATCACGGTCGGCTCGAAGAAACCATGTCCGAGCGCGTGGCGCTTGCCGCCGGCGAGCAGGCGTCCGCCTTTCGCGATGGCATCGGCGACATGCTGCTCCACCTTCTGGATTGCCGCGTCGTCGATCAGCGGTCCTTGCGTCACTCCGGGATCGACGCCGTTGCCGACCTTGAGCTTTTCCACCGCAGCCACCAGCTTCTTCGCGAACGCGTCGTAAACGCCGTCCTGCACGTAGAATCGGTTGGAGCACACGCATGTCTGGCCCGCGTTGCGGTATTTGGAAATGATCGCCCCCTCGACCGCGGCATCCAGGTCGGCATCGTCGAACACAAGGAACGGCGCGTTGCCGCCCAGCTCGAGCGAGAGCTTCTTGATCGTCTGCGCGCACTGCTGCATCAGCACGCGTCCCACCTCGGTCGAGCCGGTGAAGGTGAGCTTGCGCACGGTCGGGTTGGATGTCATCTCGCCGCCGATGGCGCGCGACGCTCCGGTCAAAACGCTGAAGATGCCGGGCGGCACCCCGGCGCGCTCGGCCAGCACCGCCAAGGCCAGCGCCGAGTAGGGAGTGGCCAGCGCCGGCTTCAAAACCATCGGGCAGCCGGCAGCCAGCGCAGGTCCGGCCTTGCGGGCGATCATCGCCGACGGGAAATTCCACGGCGTAATCGCCGCGCAGACGCCGATGGGCTGCTTGATGACAACGAGGCGGCGATCCGGCCATGGCGACTGCAGCACGTCGCCGTTGACGCGCTTGGCCTCTTCGGCAAACCATTCGATGAAGGATGCGGCATAAGCAATTTCCCCCATGGCTTCCGCCAGCGGCTTGCCTTGCTCGACGGTCATGATCTTGGCCAAATCCCCCGCGTTGGCCAGGAGCAGATCGTTCCATCGGCGCAGAACCGCGCTGCGTTCCTTGCCGGTTTTGGCGCGCCAACTACCCCAGGCGCTGTCGGCCGCAGCGATCGCCCGCCGGGTTTCCGCCGCCCCCATTTTCGGTACGGTTCCGATCGCCTCGCCGGTGGCCGGATTCGTGACCTCACAGGTTTCCCCGTTGTCCGCATCGCACCACTGGCCGTTCA
>JBAWVC010000279.1:0-2107 GCA_037147455.1 Verrucomicrobiota bacterium
AGCGCGGGCTTGCCCACGAGGACGCGGAGATCAAGTGGATCGACTGCAACATCGGATCCCGCCTCACAATGAAATATCCGGGCGTGATCATGAAAGGCCGCAGGGCGCGCGGGGAGGTGATCTCAATCGCGCTGGCCGGCGACGGGCAGCACCAGGACACCGGCGCGAAGATGGTCCATGCGGCGGATGACACCACGAGCAACATCGTCTCGAAGAGCATCAGCCTTGGCAAAGGCCGTTCCACCTATCGCGGCCTCGTCCAAATCGGAAAGCGCCTCAAGGGCTGCAAAAACAACACCGAGTGCGACGCGCTTCTCATCAACACCGAGAGCCGCACCGATACCTACCCGGCGATCACGATCCGCGGCAAAGAGAACTCCGGCCAGCACGAGGCGTCGGTCAGCAAAATCAACGCCGAGCAGATCTTTTACATGCAGCAGCGAGGAATTCCGAAGGCGGCGGCGATGAGCCTCGCGGTCAACGGGTTCGTCAACGATCTCGTGCAGCAGTTTCCGATGGAATATTCGGTCGAGTTGAAGCGCCTGATCGATCTGGAAATGGAAGATTCGGTCGGTTGACCGCGACCCCGATCATCTGTGATTATGACACTTATGGAAAATGAATTGGAGGCCCCCGTCTGGCCGGAATGGTTCGACCAGCGGGCCGCGATCCAGGATTACGAATCGACTCCTCCGCCGACCCGCAAGGATGAGGCCTGGAGGTTTGCGAATCTTGCGGCGCTGGATCTCGCGCCCTTCGTCCCTGCGCCGGCGGTTTCGAACGAGGGACGTCTCATCGTGGCCTCGGCCGGTCTGGAGCACTTCTCGGCCAAGATGGTCTTTGCGAACAATACGCTCCTCCACGAGGACTCCTCAAGGCTTCCCGAGGGGGTTATTTTCGCCCCGCTGGAAGTCGCGGCCCGGGAACACGAGGCGCTGTTCAGAAAATATTTCATGGCCCAGCCCGTCGAGCTGGGATCGCATAAATATGCGGCCCTGCACAAAGGAAGTGTTACGAGCGGCGCGTTTCTTTATGTTCCGCCGGGCATCGAGGTCTCGCTTCCGGTGGAAATTTTCCATTGGGTCGAGGGGGCGCAATCCTCCATTTTCCCACACACGCTCATCGTCTGCGGCGAGAACAGCAAGGTCACCGTCGTGGACCGCTTCCAGAGCGCCGACGGGCTTCCGGCGTTTGCCTGCGGGGTCAATGACCTGCACCTCGCGCAGGGGGCCGTGTTGACGTATGTCGCCGTGCAGGACTGGTCGCGCGAATCGCTCGCCTTCCACCTGAACTCGACGATCGTGGACGCCCGCGCGCTCTGCACGTCGCTGACCGCAAATTTCAGCGGGGGCTTTGTGCGCGGAGAAAGCCTCAGCCGCCTCGTCGGCGAGGGCGCCCGCAGCGAGATGTATTCGATCAATCCGGTGGATGGAACCCGCGAGATCGATCAGAGAACGCTGCAGGATCACGTGGCCCCGAACGCCACGAGCGACCTCCTTTACCTCAACTCCCTTGACGACAAAGCCCGGACGATCTTCGCCGGCCTCATCAAAGTTCAGCCCGGCGCGAACGGGACGGATGCCTACCAGAAGGTTCGCAACCTCATCCTCAGCGACGAGGCGGACCCGAACTCGATGCCCGGACTCGAAATCCTGAGCGATGATGTCCGCTGCTCGCACGGGGCCACGAACGGCCCGGTGAGCGAGGACGAGCTTTTCTACCTCCAGGCGCGCGGCATCCCCCGCGAGGCCGCCAGCCGGCTCATCGTCAACGGATTCTTTAATTCCCTGCTCGAAAAACTTCCCGATCCGGCCCTCCGCGAATACCTGGCGGGCCTGGTTGCCCGGCGGCTCCAGGTTTCCTGAGCGCTTTTCCGGGGAGCATCCGCGCCCCCGCGTGTGGGGTTTCCGGCACCCTCGCCGGCAACCTTCACAAAACACAACCCGACACGCCGAGATCCCTGACAAACGCAAGAGCATGCATGCTTCGCGTTTACGCAGGCTCGCGGTTTTTCTGATCCCGAAAAATTTCTGAAGGCGCCTCCTGCGGGGCGGGCTGGCATTGGGCAAGCAGCGCGACATAATCGGGTTTGCCGGTTCCGAGGAGC
>JBAWVC010000280.1:0-2105 GCA_037147455.1 Verrucomicrobiota bacterium
AGCGAGGCCTTCACGGTCCCGAAAATGATGCAGGAGCTCGCGAAGGCGGGATTCAACCAGAGCTACACGTATTTCACCTGGAGGAATTCCAAGGCCGAGCTCGCAGAGTATTTCACCGAGCTGACGCAGTCGGACCTCAAGGAATTTTTCCGCGCGAACTTTTTCACGAACACGCCCGACATCCTGCCGGAGTTCCTCCAAAAGGGCGGGCGCCCGGCCTTCCTGATCCGCGCGGTGCTGGCCGCGATGGCCTGCCCGGTTTACGGGATCTACAGCGGGTTCGAACTGTGCGAAAATTCCCCGGTTCCCGGACGCGAGGAATACACCGACTCGGAAAAATACCAGTTCAAAGGCCGCGACTGGAACGCTCCCGGCAACATCAAGGAATTCCTGACAAGGCTGAACGCGATCCGGCGGCAAAACCGCGCGCTGCAGGAATATTCCAACCTCCGCATCCAGACTGCTGAGAACGACGCGATCCTCTGCTTCAGCAAGGCGACCGCCTCGCTGGACAACCTGATCTTCGTGGTTGTGACCGTCGATCCCTGGCAGCCGCAGACCGCCTTCGTCCATGTTCCGCTGGTGGATTTCGGGATTGCCGAGAGCGAGGCCTATGTCGCCGAGGACCTCCTCACCGGCGAGCGCTTCACCTGGCGCGGCAGCCGCAACTTCGTCGCGCTGAACCCGCACACCCGCCCGGCCCATGTCTTCCGGATCCGCCGCTGGCAGGACCGCGAAAACGGTCAGGACATTTTTGCGTAAGGTTACCGTCCGACGGCGAGCCGGTCGGCGAGTTTCGCCGGCAGACCGGCTTCCAGAATCGCCTTCTGGGCTGCGGCGATATCGTATTGGAGCCGGCGCAGGATGACCCGGTTTGCGACCGTGTCGTAGATGCAATACGCCGCCCGCCAGTCCCCGTCGCGCGGCTGGCCGACGCTGCCCGCGTTGATCAAATATTTTTTTCCCGGCATGAGGTCGAGCGACTCGAGGGCGATCGTGCGGACGCTGCCGTCGCGGATGTAGGCCTTCGGCGAGTGGGTGTGGCCGATGAAGCACACCGACGTGTGCTGGTAGCTGAAGCTGGCCGCGGCATCGAGCTGGTTGAAGACATACCCCCACTTGTGCGGCGTATCCAAGGTGGCGTGGACGATCGTGAAATCCCGGACCTGGCGCTGGAGCCTCAGCGTGCGGAGCCAGTCCTTGTCTTTCTCCGACAGCTGGTCCCGCGTCCAGTTCATCGCCTCCTCGGCGAGCGCGTTGAATCCTTCCTGAAACCCGAACATCGAGGCCTGCTCATCGTGGTTTCCCTTGACGACCGGGCAGTCGAGGTCGCGGACGATATCCAGGCATTCCTTGGGAAAGGCATTGTAGCCCACGACATCCCCCATGCACACAAAGTGAGTGCATTTCTCGTTCTCCGCATCGGCGAGAACCGTCTGAAGGGCATGAAGGTTGGCGTGGACGTCGCCGAATATGGCAAATCGCATGAAAAAGGGTTCCGGTCGCGTTTTAGGGGCTCAGGGACTTTCTACCCTTTCGGGGGCGGGTATATCCAGTTTCTTTTCCATTTCGCGGAGAACATTGACGAGAGTCGGCAGCCGCTGCCTGTCCCCTTCGAGGAAAAGCTTCTTCAGCAGATCGTAGGATTCCCGCTCGCGGCCCGGGCATTTCGCCATCTCGTAACCCGCGAACCGCCGGCAGTAGGGCGGGGCATCCGGGAATTCCGACGCCCGCATAAATGCCGCCGCGGCCGCGCAGTGGTCCTCGAATTTGTCTCGCAGAAGAACCCCGAGCTGCAGGTAGAGCTGGTATTTGTCGGGGTTGTTCCGGATCCCCCGTTCGAGCAAATCGCGTCCGAGGTCGAAATACTGGCGCTGGGCGCGGATCCTGAGCGCCTCGCTGGGCTGCTTCTCATCCTGCATGGCCGCCACGCTGGCGTTATAGGCCATGTGCCAGGCCGCCATGTCCCAATACAGGATCGAGCGCGGCTGAAGCGTCGTCACGGTGTCAAAAAGGCCGGCCATCCTCCCCCACTCGGTGTTTTCCCACGCCGTGTGCACCTCGATCCACAGAAACGCGGCCAGGGGCGAGCGGAACCCGCTGAG
>JBAWVC010000281.1:0-2095 GCA_037147455.1 Verrucomicrobiota bacterium
TATCTCAACTACGACCCCGACAGCACCCTCACGCACCCGTGTTCGCCGGGCGCGAGGTGTTGAGGAATTTCTTTACCGTCCCGCCGCTTCCTCAAACTCGCGCAGGCATGCCCTCACTCCGCGGGGATCCCGGAGGAGAGAGGTCCCGACGAGCGCGGCCTGGAATTTTTCCCTGACGCCATCGAGCGTCGAGGGACTGATCCCGCTCTCGGCAACCTTCAGGGCCGCGTCGGGCAGTTCGTCCACGAGGCCGAAGACCCCGGGGTCGAGGCTAAAATCTTTCGAGGAGGATCCGCCGGTTCCGACGAACCCCGAGGAGGATTGGAATTTCCGGCTGTTGATCCCGACGATGCGCGCCCCCGCAGGTAGCATCCGGATTTCTTCGGGTGTGTGGATCTCGAAGAGGACCTCCATCCCCAGCTCGCACGACAGATCGAAAAACCCGGACATCCGCGCGGCGTCGAGGACATTGGCCATGAGCAAAATCGCGTCCGCGCCGAACGCCCGCGCCTCGCGGATCTGGTATTCCTCGACAATAAAATCCTTCCGCAGCACCGGGTGGGGGACTTCCTTCCGAATCGATTCGAGCCGTTCGATGCTCATCCCGAAATGCCGCCGGTTGGTGAGGACGGAAACCGCGCGCACGACCGGCGACTCCGCATACGCTAACGCCGCCTCCCGGATATTTTCCGCGCGCATCGGGCCGACGCTCGGCGAGCGTTCCTTGATCTCCGCGATCAGACCGAACGATGCGGCCAGCGCTCCATGAAAATCCCGCGCCGGCGGCGCATCGGCAGCCATCCGGCGGACATCGGCTGGCGGGCGATTGAGCTTGTCCGCAGCGACCGCCTCGCGCACGTCTTCCAGAATCGTCTCAAGAACGGTCTTCATCGAGGTGGCGAATTATTTTGCGTGGAGCCACGGGGCGTCAGCCTCGGAGGCTTTCAGGGAATTCATGACGATGTAGAGCAGGGCCTCGAGCATTTCGGGCGTGGTGCGGTAGATGTCCGTCACCCCCGCCGGCGGCTGCCAGGTGGAAGCGGGCAGCGAGGGCGCGAACGCGAGGTCGCGGATGTCCACGACCGCCGTGAAATCCGCCCGCTTCACCTCGATGCGACGTGGCAGGTAGCCGGCCGCGACCCAGATCCTCCCCTGGAAATCCTCGGCTTTTGTCGCCTTGGCCAGCTCGGGCATCAGGCCTGCGGTGAGAACCCGGCAGTCCTCGCCGTTGAGGGACTCCATCTCGGCGACGTCCGCGCGCTTCATGGAGAAGAGGGCCGGGAGAAAGACCGCCTGCTGCGCGGAGACGGGAAGGAAGATCGGGGTCGTGAGCTTCTGCTGGTTTTTTTTCGGCTTCACCTTGAACTGCGCGATGAGGAATTCGACCTTGCTGCCCGGGGTGGCCCAGACTTCGTTCCCGTTCCTGCAGATGGTGAACTGTTCGCCGAGCACCGGGGCTTCGAGCTTCACCTTGTCGGGAAATTGGACCGAGCCCTTGAGCGTGGCTCCCTTAATGTTCTCCGGAAGACGGCCAGAAACCTCGCTCATCCCGATCGTCAGCGAGGCGGCGTGGTTGGGGCTTTTGGTGTCGGCGAGAAGGACGCTCCAGAATGGCTGGAAGATTTTTCCGATCACGTCGTAGGGATTATCGCGTGGCGGCCCCTGCTGGGCGTGAAGCGGGAGGGCGGCGGACAGAAGAAGGCAGAGGATCGTGCGATGCATGCGGACTCTCATTAGACCCGATTACCCGCTGTGGCAAAAAGTTTTGCATTTTTCGGCCATCCGGTGTCGGGTAGGCTGCATCGCATGAATACCGGAACCGGACGGGAGCCGATGGAACGGGCATGATCGCCACTGGACTTGTCTACGCATTTGTGGAGAGCACGTTTGAGGGGAAGCTCGTGCTTCTCACCCTCTTCCTCGCCTCGATTTTCAGCTGGTCAGTCATGGTCACAAAAATGCGCTACCTGCATTTTGCCAAGCGCCAGAGCGCGCGGTTTGCAGCGCTTTTCCACCAGGACCGGACCCCGCTCCGGATCTACGAGCAGGGCCTCCGTTTCGACGGCTCCCCGCTCTACGCCATTTACGCGGCGGG
>JBAWVC010000282.1:0-2081 GCA_037147455.1 Verrucomicrobiota bacterium
GTTCAACGAATTTGCCTCGCGCCCGGGTCTCCGCCGGGGCAGCGATGGAAGCGTCCTCGTCGTCGGAGGCCAGGCCTACGACCCGGGCGCCCTGCCGCCGGAGCAGACGCTCCCCGCGCTTAATGACCGCCCGGTCAGCCTCCCCGGCCCCACCGCCAAGCCCAAACCGGAAGACAAGCGCCCGGAAAGTCTCCTCTCAAGGTAGGGGAATCGTTCATCCGCGCGGATCAAACGCATCGCGCAGCGCGTCGCCGAGGAAGTTCAGCGCGAGCAGCGAGACCGACATGCACGCCGCCGGAAAAACCAGCAGCCACCAAAAACTCCGCAGCGGGTTGATCGCCCCCGCGCCATCGGCAAGCAACGACCCCCAGCTCGCCTGCGGCGCCTGGATCCCCAATCCCAAAAAACTCAGAAACGACTCGTCAATGATCACGGCCGGAATCGCCAGCGTCAGATAAATCAGGATCACCCCGCTCAGGTTGGGGAGAAGATGCCGGAGCAAAATCCCGGCATGCGACTGCCCGAGCACTTTCGCCGCCGCGATGAACTGCCGGGATTTCAGCGCGAGCACCTGCCCGCGCACGATCCGCGCCATCGTCAGCCACTCGATCACCCCGAGTGTCAAAATCAGGATCGCAATCCGCGACGATTGGACCAGCCAGCCCCAGCCCATCCCGGTCGCGAAGCTCTGGAGCTGCGCGTTGAACGCGTTGATCGCGATCAGGATGAAAATCAGCCGCGGCACCGAGTAGAGGACGTCCACGAAGCGCATCATCCAGGCATCCAGCCGCCCGCCCGCATACCCGGCCACGAGCCCCCACGCCGCCCCGATCACCAGGCTCACCGACGCCCCGCAAAGCCCGACGAGAAGCGAGATCCGCCCGCCGGTGAGCACCCGGTAGAGCTGGTCGCGCCCGTTGAGGTCGGTTCCGAACGGATGCTCCCAACTCGGCGGCGCATATTGGTTCGGGCTCGGCTCGCCCAGCGAGGCCGGAAGGAATGCCGGCCACACCACGCACGCCACGGCCACCACAAGCAGAATGCCAGCCGAAATCCACGCCGCCGGGTTCCGCGCCAGCCTGCGGACCGCGCGCGGATCAGCCACGGATCCTCCGATCCAACAGCCCGTAGCCCAGATCCACAGCCAGATTGAAGAGCACGAGCAGCACGCAATACACGATCACCATCCCCCCGAGCAAAAACCCGTCGCGGTTCAGGATCGAATGGACAAAAAATCCCCCGGCGCCCGGAATGTGAAAGATCGTCTCGACGACGATCGAGCCAGTGAGAAGGTGCGCGGCCAGCGGGCCGAGATACGACACCACCGGAAGCACCGCGACCCGCAGCGCGTGGCGATACACAACCGCCGTCTCGCGGAGCCCTTTCGCACGGGCCGTGCGGACAAAATCCTGCTGCAACGTCTCGGCCATGCTGCCGCGCATCAGCCTCGCGATCGCCGCCATCGCGGGCGCCGCCAGCGTCACGGCGGGCAGAATCAGGTGCTCCCAACTTCCCCACCCGCCGACCGGCAGCCACCCCAAGCCGAGCCCGAAAATCAAAATGAGAACCGGGCCGATGATATACGAGGGCAGGGAGATCGCGGCCAGCGCGAAGAACATCGCCCCCGCATCCCGCCAAGTGTGCCGGTGCATCGCCGCAAACGCCCCCAGCCAGATTCCGCCGGCCGCCGCCAGAACAAACGCCACCCCGCCCAAACACAGCGTCACCGGCAGCGTCTGCGCAAGGATCTCGTTGACCGAGCGGTTCCGGTATTTCGTCGAAAGCCTCAGATCGCCGCGCACCAAATCCCCGACATACCCGGAGTATTGCTCCCAAAGACTCCCGTCGAGGCGGTATTTCGCCAAGAGCTCGCGCTCGATCGCCTCCGGAATCTTCCGCTCGCCGTCAAACGGCCCGCCGGGCGAAAGGCGGATCAAAAAAAACGTGATCGAAACGACGCAAAAAAGCACCGCCGCCAGCCCCCCCAAACGTCTCAGCAGCGACAATCCCATGTCCTCCTTTCATCCTAAATCCGGCAGTTGCCCGCGAATCACGCCAATCAACGCGAATAAAATCAGGAA
>JBAWVC010000283.1:0-2062 GCA_037147455.1 Verrucomicrobiota bacterium
GCTCAGCCATGGTTCATGAGCGGTCTGGGTGGTGTCTGGCTTGATGCAGGTGATGGGATCATGCGGCTGAAGGCTACCAGGACTCGGAGAGTTTTTCCACTACGTCTTTGCGGGCGAGGACGCGGGAGCAGAGTTCCCAGCGGTTCTTGTCCGGGTCAATAGTTTCTTTGTAGCGGAGCTCGAACACGTCGCGGGCCTTTTGGCGGAGGTGGACATATTGATCCATCATCTCTTCGATCCGCTCCACAGAATCAATCCAGTCATCTTCGATCGTGTCGGGGAGACCGCCGAAAATGTCGAACTTGTCCTTCATGCGGCGTGAGAGAGCCCGATAAACGTCCTCGTCGCGGGTGTGGTGGTAAACGAGGTTCAGCATGTCCACGGAGCGGCGGGCCTGGCCAATGCGTTTGATGCGGCCAAGGCGTTGCTCAAGGCGCGAGGGGTTCCACGGCAGATCCACGTTGATGAGGGTGCCGAGGGTTTGGAGGTTCAAGCCCTCGCAAGCGGCGTCGGTGGCGACCACGAGCCGTACAGTGCGTTGCTTGACGGCTTTCTTGATCTCCTCGCGTTCGATGGAGGCGAACTCCTCGCCGCGGAACATGCCGCTCTTGCCGGTGCCCGCATAGACGGCGACCGACTCGCCGGGCAGGGACTTTGCCAACTCGGACGCGATCCAGTGCGCGGTGTCGTAATACTGGCTGAAGACGATGCAGCCGTGTTCGAGCCACGTTTTGTCCTCGGTTCGATGTTCGGTCAGGAAGTAGCGCACGGCGGCGAGTTTTGGGTCGTGCGCTTCCGGACGGGACAATTCCTCACCGATGGTGCGGAGGTGCCCGGCCTCCGTGGGCGTGAGGGAGCTGAGCGGCTCCAGTAGCAATGCGGCGTCGTCTTCGTCTTCAAGCAATTCGCGTCGCAGCATTTTGGCCGCCGTGCTGCGACCGGAAGCGAAACTGGAACAGATGCGCTGGAGCAGGAGCGACTTCATGAAGCCAGCGGCTTTGGTGCGCTGTTGCAAGGCGGTGGTGAAATCCTCGGCAGCTCTGTAGGCGAGATCGAACGGGTGGTTCGTGAGCAAGCCGAGACCGTCAAAATGGACTCCAGGGTAGGCGGTCGAGGGGGCATCGGGAACGGGATGCACTTCGACGGCGACACGTTCGAGCAATCCAGCCTCTTCCAGGGTCTGGCGGCGACGCAGGACGGTATGGCGGACGACGGGATTGTGCTGCTGGTAAAAGCCGGGCGACAGCGTCTGGACAACGGATTGCTGAGCGAAAAATTCCAGGGAGCCGAAGCCTTTGTCGCTGAAGAAGGCACGGTCGGGAATGCCAAGCTGGAGGCGCAAGTTGGCGACCAGCGGTTCTTCGTCGCCGGGCGGAAGCGGGTTGCGCAACCACTCCCAGGCGTCGCGCTCGTCGAGCGGGATTTCGTCGCCTTTGACCACCGGCAGGGCCCGCTGCATATTCACCCACAAACTCATGGCTTCCCGGCCCAAGACGAATTCCGCGCCAGCGTTCAGGATGCGCATTAGATCCCAGAGCTCGCGGACCTGGGTCTGGATCGGCGTGGCGGTGCCGAGAAGAAGGTTTTTCGTGCGCGAGCCGATATGAAGCATGAAGTCCAGGAGGTTGTTCGACTCGTCTTTGTTTGCGCCGAGGCCGCCGCGACGTCGGGCTTTGTGGGCTTCGTCCAGCACGACGGTGCCGTACCGGCGGTCGAGGAGGACTGCGCTCTCCGTAGAGTGGTGAAACAAGAGGCCGGTAGAGACAATGGCGATGCGGAACGGGCAGCGAACGATGTCTTCGGGTCCCCGCGTTTTGATAGTGTGACCGTGGGGGTCGGTCCAGACCTTCTGCCCGGATGACCAGACGGCGCTGGGGATGCCGAGGCGGTCCTTCAACTCGACCTGCCACTGGAACGTGAGCGTCGAGGGGCAGAGGATGAGAACCGGGCCGTCGTCGAGCAGCGCGGAGATCATGGCGCTGGCGGCGAGCGACAAGGTTTTGCCGACACCGACTTCATCGGCCAGAAGAAAACGGACACGGTCACGCGAGACGGCCTTGCG
>JBAWVC010000284.1:0-2039 GCA_037147455.1 Verrucomicrobiota bacterium
CACGGTCACTCCCACAACGACCACGATCAATACCATCACCACCGTTGCCCCCTCGTCTCTGGATTTCACGATGGCCCCGATGGTCGTAACGCCCATCGCCCCGACGGCGGCCCCCGCAGTCCAGATGGCCGCCCCCAAGCCCGCCGGAGTCGGCTCCGACGGGCTCTCCGGCCCCCAGGCCTCCGCGATCAAAGCCTTCACCGGAGGCTGGGGCAAAGGACAGGGAAGCGGCACGGGAACCCGCAACCGCGAATTTGAATTCACGGCCTACATCGGCCAATACGACGGCGGAAACTGGAAGTCCACGATCGAGGTGGTCAACAACAAAATCGTGAAGGGAAGCCTTCCGAACCTGCTGGATTTCATGTTTTGGTGGTCGAAAAACAAGGTCAAGACAAACTACCAAAACGTCCAGGCGGTCAAACTCGACAGTGATCAGCTTTTTGTTGGCGACAAAAACAAAGGTGGCCCACCCCCGTTCGTCTTTCTGACCGGCACCCGCGACTTCAAGCTCAGCGAGAAGGAGGTCGAGAACCTCAGAAAATACGTGCGTCTCGGCGGCGCAATCTGGGGGGACAGCTCGGTGCCCGGGCGCAACTCGCGCTTCGACATCGCGTTCCGCCGCGAGATGAAGCGGGTGATCCCGGATGTGGACAAGGAATGGGAATCCCTCCCGGCCAACCACCCGATCTACACCCAGGCATATTTCCAGGAGGTCAAAGACGTCCCGCCCGGGCTGAACTTTTACAAGGAACCCATCTACGCGCTCAAGATCTACGGGGAAATCGCGATCATCTACACGGCGAACGACTACGGGGACATGTGGCAGGTCGGGCTCGACAACAGGTCGGGCCCCACGCAGGGACAGGTGGATTTGCGAAAAGATGAAAAAAATCAACTTGTCGCGGTCAACCCGAAAATCTATGACAACCGCGAGGTTTACGTGCGGAACGTCACCCCGCAGTCCCTGGCGCAGACCTACAAGTTCGGGACGAATCTCGTCCTCCATCTCCTCACCCGCTGGGAGAGCAAGACCCGCACCGCCTCGTCGCTGTAGCGCCGGCGGAATCCCGGCCCGCGCGGATCCAACCGCGCGGCCGGTTCTATTCGAGAGATGATATCAGGGAAGCCCGGCGGCCTTCCAATCCACCCCGCGCATATCTCCGGTTTCGAGGAATCTCTGGTGCATGGCGAAAGCGGCGCTGAGAGTGGCCGGTGTCTGGCCTTTGGTCACGCTGTCGAAATACCCGTGGAGTTCCTTGCGGAAGTCCGGGTGCGCGCACTGACTCACGATGAGCCGGGCGCGCTCGTGCGGGGTCTTACAGCGCAAGTCGGCGACCCCCTGCTCGGTGACGATCACCTGCACCGAGTGCTCGCTGTGATCCATGTGGCTGACCAGCGGGACGATCGGGCTGATTTTTCCGCCCTTGGCAAGCGACGGGCATGTGAAGATCGAAATGTAGCCGTTGCGGGTGAAGTCGCCGGATCCGCCGATGCCGTTCATCATGCTCGAGCCCATCACGTGGGTCGAGTTGACGTTCCCCGAAAGATCGACCTCGATCGCGGTGTTGATCGTGATGATCCCGAGGCGGCGGACCATCTCCGGGTTGTTCGTGATCTCCTGCGGGCGCAGGCAGATGTGCTTTTTGTAGAACTCGAGGTTCTCGTAAACCTCCTTGAGAAGGCCGGGGCTCACGGTCAGCGAGGTGCCGGTCACGAATTTGCACTTCCCTTTTTTGATCAGGGCGATGACGGAATCCTGGATGACCTCGGAAAACATCTCGAACGGCGGGATGTCCGGGTTGTTCCCGAGCGCGGCGAGCACGGCGTTCGCGATGTTGCCGACACCGGATTGCAGGGGCAGAAATTCCTTCGGAATCCGACCGAGCCGGATCTCGCCGGCAAGGAACTCCGCCACGTTCTCACCAATCTTCTGGGTGACGTCGTCCGTGGGGTCGAAGGGCGCGACCTCGTCGGGCAGGCAGGTCTCCACGATGCCGGCGATTTTTGCGGGATCGACCTTGATGAAGGGGGCGCCG
>JBAWVC010000285.1:0-2017 GCA_037147455.1 Verrucomicrobiota bacterium
CGTTCCCTCTCAGCCTCACTCCCTTCCTTTTCCAGTCTCTCGTGAATTCGCCCTGGCATGCAACAGAAAGTCCAACAAGCCGCTTGAAACCGCGCCAAAGCGAATTACCTTGAGAGCCTCACAATACACAATATGCCATTCGAACTTCCCGCATTGCCCTACGCCGCGACGGCACTTGAACCCAGCATTGATGCCCGCACGATGGAGATCCATCACGACAAACATCATGCCGCCTACGTCACCAACCTCAACAAGGCTCTCGAGAGCGCGCCGGACCTCGCTTCGAAATCTCTCGATGCTCTGGTCACCGACCTCGCGTCCGTGCCGGAGGCGATCCGCGGGGCGGTTCGCAACAACGGCGGCGGGCACTGGAACCACAGCTTTTTCTGGAACATCCTCGGCCCGAATGCGGGCGGCGCACCGTCCGGATCGCTGGGCGATGCCATTGCCAAGTCGTTCGGCAGCTCCGCCGAATTCCAGTCCAAATTCGAGGCCGCCGGCCTCTCACGTTTTGGCAGCGGATGGGTCTGGCTCTCGGTGAAGCCCGACAAGTCTCTTTGTATCTGCTCGACGCCGAACCAGGACAACCCGCTCATGAAAGGCGTCGCCGAATGCACTGGCACGCCGGTCATCGGGGTGGACGTCTGGGAACACGCCTACTACCTCCACTACCAAAACCGCCGGGCGGATTACCTCAAGGCCGTGTGGAACGCGATCTCCTGGACGGCCGCGCAGAAAAATTACGACGCGGCCATCGCTTAAGACTTCCCACCCGAAACGCCCGGTGCCACGGTACCGGGCGTTTTCGTTTTTCTATGGCACGCCTGAATTCCAACTATCTCAAGCTCAAAGCCGGCTACCTCTTTCCGGAGATCAACCGCCGGGTCAAAGCCTTCACCGACTCGAACCCTGCCGGTGCCGCGCGGCTCATCCGGTGCGGAATCGGCGATGTCACCGAACCACTCCCGGCCTCGGTCCGCAGGGCGATGCACGCCGCGGTCGATGAAATGGGGGTCCGCGAATCCTTCAAAGGATACGGGCCCGAGCAGGGGTATGAATTCCTCCGCCAGGCCATCGCGGAAAATGACTACAGAGCGCGCGGGATTGACATCGCGAACGACGAGATTTTTGTCTCCGACGGCTCGAAATGCGATTGCGGGAACATCCTGGATATTTTCGGCCACGACAACCGGATCGCGGTTATGGACCCCGTCTATCCTGTCTATGTGGACACGAACGTCATGGCCGGGCACACCGGCGAAGGCGATGCCTCCGGGCTTTACGGCGGGCTGGTTTACCTGGCCTGCACGGCGGAGAACGGGTTCGTCGCGTCGGTCCCGCAGGAAAAAGTGGACCTGATCTATTTGTGCTATCCAAACAATCCGACCGGAGCCACCGCCACCCGTGCCCAGCTCACGGAATGGGTGGACTACGCGCTAAAGAACGATGCCGTCATCCTGTTCGACGCCGCCTACGAGGCCTACATCCGTGATCCGGAAATCCCGCACTCGATCTACGAGATCCCGGGTGCCCGGAAGTGCGCGGTCGAATTCCGCAGCTTCTCGAAGAACGGCGGGTTCACCGGTGTCCGGTGCGCGTTCACCGTGGTCCCGAAAGAGCTCGAATGCGCGACATCCACCGGCGACCGCCGTCCGCTCCATCCGCTCTGGAACCGCCGCTTCAGCACGAAGTTCAACGGCGTCGGCTACGTCACCCAGCGCGCTGCCGAAGCCCTGTATTCGCCGGATGGTCGCGCGGAGGTCGCCTCCCTGATCCGCCACTACATGGGCAACGCGGAGATCCTCGTGGCTGCAGCGAAGGATTGCGGCCTGCTCACTTTCGGGGGTGCCAACGCGCCATACATCTGGACCCGCGGTCCGAAGGGCATGACCAGCTGGGAGATTTTTGATACAGTCCTCAACAAGGCGAACGTCGTGGTCACTCCAGGCAGCGGGTTCGGTCCCGCCGGCGAAGGCTATTTCCGGATCTCGTCCTTCAACAGCCGGAGCAACGTCGA
>JBAWVC010000286.1:0-1997 GCA_037147455.1 Verrucomicrobiota bacterium
GGCTGAACAGGCCGAAGAGCGCCCCGAGTGGGCAAAGGGCACCGCACCACGGGCGCCGGATGAAAAACATCGCCGCCACCACCGCGAGCGTCACGCCGAGCTTGAGGGCATTCGGCCAGATGATCGACTGCCCGGCCAGTTGCGCCTGAACCGCTGCCGGGACGGCCACCTCCAACGCCCCCGCCGGGCAAACCCTGCAGAACAACAGCGGATGCGTCTCGCCGAAATACCAGGGCACGGCAAAGACAAGCCCGGCCAGAACAACATAGCGGAAAGATCCGGCCCATGCGGGCAGTTCGAATTTCGGTGTCGGAACCTTCGCGGCCAGGTCTTGCAGCAGGCCGAACGGGCACGCCCACCCGCAGACAAACCCGCCAAAAAGCGCCCCCGTCAGACCAAGCGTTCCCAGTGCGATAAACGGGAAGGCGTGCAATGCGCTGAATTGCGCAAGAACCCCCACCGGGCAAGCGAAAGCCGCCAGCGGGCAGGCATAACAATGAAAAACCGGCGAGCAAACGTTGAACATCCGCAAGGGGATCATCCAAAGCACCGCGAAACCCGCTTGGATGGCGAGGCGGTGACGCGAGAGCTTCGAGGGCGGTTTGTAGTTTTGATGAGCCATGGACACCATGACGGAAAATTATTTTATTCAGGTCGGGCAGCGGGGGCTGCCCGCCTTCGTCTCCGTCACGAGCAACTCGCCGCCGGCGGTCCGGGAAATCGCTCCCATCGTCACCAGCGTGATCACCGATTGCTCGCCGAGGGTCGCCGCGAAATCCTCCATCACCTTCTGCGTTGTCGGCGGCTTGTCCATCCAGGCGGGAACCGGGCCATCCGGCATTCCGGGGTCCGGCGGCAACTGGACTTCCACCTCTTTTTTTCCGACCACCTGCAGGCCCGGGCGCGCATAGCCGGAAACCAGGAGCACGAGCCCGAAAATGGCGGCTGTGGTGGCAAAGATCGCTCGGCGGGGCATGAAGCTTGTGTTGTTGTGTAGAGCGGCGCGAAAATTTGGCGGAGGCGAATGGGGATCGAACCCACCCGGGATTCTCGCGAACCCCACACTGGTTTTGAAGACCAGGAACGCCACCAGACGCCTGTCACCTCCAAGGGTTTTCTAGCACCAACAGCAACCGGAGGGCGAACCTTTTCCTTACAGCGCGGCCTTCCCGGCCATCTTCTCCTTGACCGCGTTGTAAAACATCATCACCGGCGAACCTCCGAAGGCGATCGCGCTCCAGGCGGCATCGTCGATCTCCTCCGCCGTGAATCCCATTTTTTTCGATTTTCCGATGTGGGCGATCACGCAGGGCTCGCACTTCGAGAGCACCGAAAGCGCGAGCGCGATAGCCTGCTTGGTCGGCGCATCCAGCGCCTGCGGACTGTTGGCGGCTTTCAGAAAGGCGAAAAATTTGCGCTCCGTGTCCGCGGGGAATGAAGAAGCGCCGTCCGCCGGACCGACTTGAGTCGGATGATCATCCGCGCAGCAGTTGGTGTCGTGTGGAGTGCTCATGATGGATTGTTGGTTGGAATCGTGCCGCGTTTGAAAGGGCGTTTTTTTTGAAGAGAGGCCGCTTCGCATTCTGATTGCGCCCTCGCCGGCTCCGGTCACGCGGCCGATGATTGTGGCGTCCTCGGAGCCGGCGACAAGCAGGGCGGCGAGCATTTCAGCGGCGCGCTCCGCAGGGAGGGAAATCAGTAGCCCGCCCGATGTCTGGGGATCGTGGCAAAGTTCCAGCGCCATCGCATCGAGGCCATCTTCGATGTCGAGCCGGGCGGACAGGGATTCGCGGTTCCGGTCCGTGGCCCCGGGGATCACGCCCGCTCTTGCCAGGTCCAGCGAACCGGGCAGCAGCGGGATCTCGCTCCAGGCAATCTCCACATCCACGCGGCTCGTCCGCGCCATTTCGGCAAGGTGCCCGAGCAGCCCGAACCCGGTGATATCCGTGCAGGCATGGGCATCGAAGCGCTGCATGATTTCTGCGGCGGAGCGGTTC
>JBAWVC010000287.1:0-1992 GCA_037147455.1 Verrucomicrobiota bacterium
GAGCTCTCCCGCGGCAAAGGCTTTTTGCAGGTCGTATGGCTCTATGAAATAGCGGAGGTCGAGTTCGATGCCATGGCGGTCCCTCAACAGCGCGGCAAATTCCGCATATTCCCGGCCCGCGATGTCCTGCACGCACGAGCACGCGGTCTGGCGGCAATACACGTCGTTCACGCCGACGGATATTTTGAGCGGCCGCAAAACAGGCCCCGTTTCCGGCGATGCGTACCGGTGCCCCAGAAGAGCCAGCCCTCCGATGAGGGCCGCAGCGAAAAGAGCCCGCCCGGGGGTTATGTGCAGGAGGGCTCTCAATGGGAACCCTCTTTATTTTCGGACGTATTGCGCGACGAACTGCCTCCCCGTGTTCACGCCGAGGTAGATTCGCCCACGGGAGTCGGATGCGACAAGTACGCGGTTGCAGCCGGCGACAAGCTCCTTGAGGTTTTCGAAGTCCTCCAGAAGCTGGCCGTCCTTTGTGTAAATTTTCACGCGGGACGGATCTTTTTCCGTGACGACCAGGTTTCCGTCCGGCAGCACGGCCGAACTGACGGGATTGCAGCAGCCTTGAAAATCCTTGTCGGCCGGACCCCGTTCGCCAAATTCGGATTTCAGTTTTCCGTTGTGCCCGTATCGCTGGAGTTTGAAGGCACCGAGATTGGACACCAGGAGGTCGCTGCTCGCGGGGTCGATGGTAAAATGAAAAATGCCGCAGCAAAGCCTCACCGGCGGCTTGATCTCGGACTTGAGCCGCCCGGAGTTCGAATCGAACACGCCGATCTTCTGCGTCGCGAGATCGGCTGCATAGAGGTCACCCTTGTAGATGTTCGCAGTCTTGATGGACTTCAGCTCCTTGATCTCCATGGATCGCTTTTCCTTTCCGTCCCACGAGAAGACCTTGCAGGCAACACCGAGGGGGATGGCGATATTGCGAGTCCGTCCGCTGATGACCCTCTCCTCGACTTTTGTCAGCTCGTTGAAGGCGTAGATCGCATCGCCATCCACCGCGATGGTCGCGATCCTGGGAAAGCCGGTCTCGAAGGTGAGACGGCATTCCCCGGATTCCGGATCATAAATCGTCACCTTGCCGACCGAGGCGACAACCAGCTCGTCATTCTTGCCGACGACCACTGCGGAGATCGGGCCGAGGTTGTCGTTTTCTCCAAACTTTTTTGCGGCGGCATACTTGCCCTTGCCCATGGGTGCCGCGGGGCCCGCCTGCGCGGAGCCGGAACCCTTGCTCTCCGCGGTCGGCTTTTCCGGAGCCGTTGATCTTTGCGCGGGCTTTCCCGTCGCGTTGCCGATCTCCGATTTCACGGCCGCCCCCAATGTCTTCACGGCCTTCCAGGCATCGGTGGCCGCTCCCGCCGCGCTTGCAATCGTTGCGGTGACCTGATCCTGCTGCGCTGCGGCCGCCTCCGGCTTTTGGCGGGCGGGCACAACAATCAAGGAGAGGAGGTCTGTGGCCGCATAATGGACGCGGCCGGTGGCCGCACCGCTCCCGACCTGCAGTTGTTCGCCCTCCACTCCGAGGACATCAACCGGCACCCCTTTCGGAAGTTTGACCGCTCCCTTCTTTGTGCCGTCGAGAACAATGTCGAAGTTTTGCTCGGCGAGCAAATGCACCTTGCGGGGCCAATGGGCCTTTTGCTCCAGGGCTCCCGGCCAGTCGGTCACCTGCCCCGCTGTCCCGGCGGCCTGACCAGATGCGACCGGCTGGCATGGGGTTTCCGATTCCGCCGCAAGTGCGGCACCGGAAACAACGGACACAAGAGAAAAAAGCAAAGCGGAAAAAACCCGGCGGATAGGAAATTGCCTTTGGTTCTCTCGGGCGTTGGCCCGGAGGTTAAAGCTGGATGCGGGTATTTCCATGGACGGAGGTTGGCAAAGCGGACATCGCGAGTCAAGCGCCCGCCTATCCGGGATGCGGCGGGCGCCTCGCCCCGTTTTTGGAGACTGGGCCTCGCATCAATAACCAGTGCCCGCACAGGCGGGACG
>JBAWVC010000288.1:0-1992 GCA_037147455.1 Verrucomicrobiota bacterium
GTATGATTGGGAGGCGATGTCGCACGACAATTTCGCGTGGTGGCGGCGGCGGCTCGGGGCCGCCTGCGAGGTTTTCCATTTCCTCCGCGTGGACCACGCGCTGGGTTTTTTCCGGATCTACAGCTTTCCGTGGCGGCCGGACGAGAACAGCCGTTTCGCGGATCTCACGCTCGCGGAGGTCGCTGCGGTCACGGGCGGACCGCTGCCGGGATTTGTCGAGCGCGACGACAGCACGGCGGAAAACCGCGAGCGCAACCGCAACCAGGGAGACATGCTCTTCCGGATTTTTCTCGAGGAGACCGGCCCGCACCGCCTCATCGCGGAAGACCTCGGCGAGGTGGCCCCCTACGTCCGGCCCACGCTGGCCGCGCTGGAAATTCCGGGATTCAAAATCCCGCAGTGGGAGCGGACCCCCGACGGAAAGATGATCCCCGCCAGCGACTACCAGCCGCTGAGCCTCGCCACCTTTGCCACGCACGACCATCCTTCGATTCACCAGCTCTGGGACGATTTGTTTGCGGAATGCTCCGAGCCCGCGAAGCAAGAGGCCGCGCTGCGCGCGATGAAGGAACTGCTGGAGTTCTGCGGCCGGCCGGACATCGAGCTCCCGCAGCCGTTCACCCCGGAGATCCACCAGGCGCTGATCGGCGGGATTTTTTCCTGCAACTCCTGGATGGTGGCGCACCAGATCACCGACGTCTTCGGCCTCACGGACCGATTCAATATCCCCGGTGCCGTGGGGGATGCGAACTGGACGACGCGCCTCGCCGGGAGCCCGTCCGACTGGGACGCCCTCCACAAGGACGAGGTCGCATTTGTCACCGGCGCGCTGAAGAAATCCGGCCGCTCCACGCAGGAGGATTGAAGGAAGCCGCTTCTTTTTCAACTTTTGGAGATGCCCCGCGCCGGGGGGCTGCTATACGGGAGGGCGTCCATGTTGAAGAACCATTTCAGTCTGTTCCTGGCCCTGCGCTACCTGAAGCCCAAGCGCACGTTCCTCTCGATCATCACGCTCATTTCAATTCTGGGGGTGACGCTCGGGATCATGGTCCTGATCCTCGTGATCTCGGTGATGACCGGGTTCGAGCAGGAGCTCCGGCGGAAGGTGATCGGCTTCGATGCCCACCTCGTGGTGAGCAACGAGGCGGTGATGGAGGACTGGGCGAAGTCCATGGAGATCTGCAAGCAGGAACCGCATGTGATAGCGGTGGCGCCGTTTGTCCAGGGGCCGGTGATCATCGAGTTCCAAAACCGGCGGCTGGCACCGAAAATCCGGGGCATCGAACCCGATCTCGAGAAGAACGTGGTGGACGTGTCGGAGTTCATCAAGGCCGGCAGCTACGACCTCGAAGGCGACAAGACGGTTCTCGGATCCGAGCTGGCCAGGACGCTCGGGGCCGGGGTGGGGGACAAGGTCACGATCTATTCGCCCGGCAACCTCGGGCAGATTCTCGACGAGCTGGGCCGCATGGAAAAGGAGGGAGGGAAGCCGGAGGATGCGAGCGCATTGAAGCAAATGATCCTGCCCCGGGAGCTCGAAGTGAGCGGGATTTTTGAAAGCGGGCGGTATCAATACGACAGCGAATATCTGCTGGTTCCTCTGCACATCGGACAGGAGCTCTACAATCTCGGCGATGCCGTGCACGGGCTGGCTTTGAAGACGTCAGACCCCTACCTCGCGCCCATGGTCCGGGAGGGGCTCAACGCGAGGCTGCCTTCGCCCGAGTTCGCGCTCACATGGATCGACATCAACAAGCAGATCTTCGACGCCATCCGCATGGAGCGGAACGTCATGTTCTTCCTCCTCATGTTTATCGTGCTGGTCGCCGCGTTCGGGATCATGAACACGCTGATCACGGTGACCGTCCAGAAAACCCGCGAGATCGGCGTGATGATGGCGCTGGGCGCGAGGACCCACCAGATCATCGGGATCTTTCTCGCGCAGGGCATGGTTGTCGGTGTTTTTGGAACGGCCACCGGGCTCGCGCTCGG
>JBAWVC010000289.1:0-1961 GCA_037147455.1 Verrucomicrobiota bacterium
TGCTCGTCACGCTCACAAAGCCGCCGCTGAGCGTCACGCCGCCGGTGAACGTGTTGGAGCCTTGGAGAGTCAGCGTGGAAGCGCCGTCTTTTGCCAGCGCGCCCGCGCCGGATATGATGCTGGTGATCGTGGTGTTCCCGGCACCGCCGATGGTGATCGAACCGGAGGCGAGGGCGATGCCCGCGCCGGAAAATTGGAAGTTGGCCGACGTCTCGAACCGGGAGCCGTTAGACATCACGGTAAACCCGCGGTCGGTCGTGGTGTCGGCACCGGTGTAAAGGAGCGTGCCGCCGGTGAACACGATATTGGCCGTGGCATTTCCAGCCGCACCGAGGTTTCCTGCCACGCCGCCGTTGCCGATCGTCGCCACGCTCAGGATCCCCTGCTCGAGCGTCGTCACGCCGGTGTAGGTGTTGTTGCCGGCGAGAACCGCCGTGCCCGTGCCCGACATTTTCACATCGATCGAACCCACCACCGTCGAGTTCACGAGCAGGTTGTTGGTCGAGTAGTTGACGAGGGTTAACGCGGCGGACGGCGAGGTGAGGTTCCCGCTGTTCGGCGCGGTGCCGATCGTCAGCCCGCTGGCTCCTGTCCCGACAAGCATGCTGGAGAGCGCGAAAGTTTTTCCTGCGGTGTCGATGGTGGAGACGCCGCCGGTCGCGGCCTGCGTGAGGGTGAAGATCGTGGTGGTCGCGTCGTTGAGGGCGATCACGCCCGGCGTTCCGGTGCCGTCAATGACCCGGGTGTTGCCCTGCGGGGCGGAGTAGATGACTTTCGGGCCAGAGCTGAGCCGGGTGACATTGTCGTAGGCGGCCTCGACGATTCCGTTGGTCGCGTCGTAGGCCGCGTAGCCGACGCCGTTGTAGAGCGCCCACTCGCCGAGCGTCGGAGCGGTGGTGAAAAGGATCCGGTTCCGCACGCCCAGCCCGAGGTTTTCGCCGCTGAAATTCACGATCGCGTTGCCGGTTCTCGCGAGTGAATTGATCGTGAGTGTCGAGGTGGATCCTAGCATGGCCTGCCCGTTCTGGATCGTGTTGTAGCCGCCCGTGACCGTCAAATTGCCGATGGTTTCCGAGTAGTCCACCCGCTCGAAGGCGAGAGTCTGAAAGCTCAGGGTTCCGCCCGACATGGTGACGGATGCCGTGGCGTTGATGGCGTCCGTGGTGCCGCCGTAGTTCACGATTGCGAGCGTCGCGTTGTTGGAAATCGAGATGCTGGACGAGGCGGCGATGCTGCCCCCCGAGAGCGTGAGCCCGCCGCCCCGGATCTGTGTGGAGCCGGTGTAGGTGTTGTTGCCGGTCAGCGTCTCGATGCCCGCGCCGACCTTGGTGATCCCTCCGGCTCCGCTGATCACGCCTCCGAACGTGGCGTTGTTGGAGCTTCCAGTCGTGAGCGTGCCCGTCCCGAGCACGACGCTGCTCCCGGCCTCCCCGGTCAGCGAGCCGATGGTGACATTGTAGCTGACCGGATCACTCGAGGTGTTGGTATTGTTGAGCAAACTCAGCGTGCCGTTCGCTGAGAGAACGGTTTCCGAAGCGATGCCAAACGGGAGAACGGAAGACCCGGCCATGAGAATCCCTTCGGTCACGATCGTCGGTCCCGTGTAAAAGTTTGGCCCGCCGAGGACGAGAACGCCCACCCCGGATTTCGAGAGCCCTCCGGTGGTCGAAGGGACGCTTCCGGTCATCACAAGGTGGGCGTTGGGCCAGACCGTCGCGATGTCGAAGGCCGCGATTTTTCCGGGGCTGATCGTGAAGCTCCGGTCAATGTAGTTTTCGAAGTATTCGCCGTTGGTGTATTGGAGGGTGCCCCCGTCGAACACGAGGTTGCTCGCGGCCGAGCTGGATTTGCCGATCCCGGATGCTTTGCCTCCGACGGCGAGGTTGAAAACGCTCAGCACGCCCTCGGTGATGGTGGTGGAGCCCTCGTAGGTGTTGTTTCCTGAAAGCGCGAGTGTGCCG
>JBAWVC010000290.1:0-1945 GCA_037147455.1 Verrucomicrobiota bacterium
CCGATGATTTCCAAGCCCCCTGTGGAAGTCATCCTCGCCGCCAGCCTTAGATCGGGGCCTGTTGTGGCAAGTCTCAAAGAGAGAACCGTCGTTTTTCGGGCGGCTGGTTGGGGAAGCCGAAATCCGCGAAAAAAACTTGCCCTGAATGCCGCCTCTGGGAGAGTGACCGCCGTTCAACAAAAAAAATCCTATGGTCGAGTTCAAAAATAAAATCCTCTTCGTCGGCTTCGGGGCCGTCGCGCAATGCACGCTTCCCATCCTGGAAAAGCACATCAAGGTTCCTCTCTCGAACATCACGGTCATGGATTTCGAGAACCAGGAAGGCCTCCTGAAAGACTGGATTGCTCGCGGCGTCAACTGGGTGAAAGACCGCGTGACCCGCGAGAACATGGGTTCGATCCTCGGCAAGCACGTCGGCAAAGGGGACGTGATCATCGACCTCGCATGGAACATCGACGCCTGCGAGATCCTCGACTGGTGCCATAAACACGGGGTCCTCTACATCAACACCTCCGTCGAAGTCTGGGATCCCTACGCGGCCGGCGAGGACCAGCATCCCACGGAAAAGACGCTCTACTGGCGCCACATGAATCTCCGCCGCCTCAAAGCCAGCTGGGGCGAACCCGGGCCGACGGCCGTCCTCGAACACGGCGCCAACCCCGGCCTGATCTCGCATTTTACAAAGCAGGGACTGCTCGACATCGCCGCGAGGACCCTCGAAGACAAAAAGGCCTCCGGCGCGGACGCGGAGGAAATCCGGGAGTTCGCCGCCAAGCGCGCGTTCAACATGCTCGCCCAAAAGCTCGGCGTCAAAGTCATCCATTGCAGCGAGCGCGACACGCAGATTTCCAACAAGCCGAAGCAGGTGGACGAGTTCGTCAACACCTGGAGCATCGAAGGGTTCCGCGAGGAGGGCACGACGACCGCCGAAATGGGCTGGGGCACGCACGAGAAGACGCTTCCGGCGCACGCCTACACGCACGCGGATGGCCCGCAAAACCAGATCTGCCTCGCCCGCATGGGCATGAACACCTGGGTGCGTTCGTGGGTTCCGAACTACGACATCCAAGGCATGGTCGTCCGCCACGGCGAGGCCTTCACCATCTCCGACCACCTGACCGTCTGGGAAGATGGCAAGGCGGTCTATCGCCCGACGATGCACTACGCCTACTGCCCGTGCGACAACGCCATCATCTCGCTGAACGAACTGCGCGGATACGATTACGAGCTCCAGCCCTCGCTGCGGATCATGAACGACGAGATCACGAGCGGCGCGGACATTCTCGGCGCGCTCCTCATGGGGCATTCTTACAATTCCTGGTGGACCGGCAGCGACCTCAGCATCGAGGAATCCCGCCGCCTCGTGCCGCACCAGAACGCGACCACGATGCAGGTGGCCATCTCCGTCGTGGCCGCCGCCACATGGATGATCGAGCATCCCGACCGCGGCGTCGTCGTCCCGGACGAGATCCCGCACGATTACATCCTCGGCATCGCCAAGCCCTACCTCGGCAATTTTATCTCCACCCCGTCGGACTGGACGCCGCTCAAGGAGCGCAAGCACTACTTCGGAAAATACAGCAAGCCCGATCTCGACGCGTCCGACCCCTGGCAGTTCAAGAACTTCCTCATCACCGCGGAAGACTGACTCCATGGAAAAACCCCAACTCCTCCGTCTGGCAAAGGAACACGGCACCCCGCTGTTCATCGTTGACCACAAGGTTCTGCGCGAGACCTACCTCCAGTTCAAAAAGCATCTTCCGCGCGTCCAGGCATATTACGCGGTCAAAGCCAACCCGCACCCGGAGATCGTCAAGACACTCTACAAAATGGGGGCGAGCTTCGATGTCGCCTCCATGCCGGAATTCGAGGTCGTGCATGACAACTTCAAGCACCTCCCCGCCAGGGAGCGGCAGGATTTTATCTGGGACAAAATCATTTACGC
>JBAWVC010000291.1:0-1943 GCA_037147455.1 Verrucomicrobiota bacterium
GATCGTGCAGGTGGTTTACCAGCAGGGCCATCACCCGGCTGTCGCTGATCGGCCCGCCGACTTTCCGCTTCTCCGTCCGCTCGATGTAGGCGAGCGCGTCCTTGAACCCTCCCCACGTCCCATTGTGGAACAGGACACGCGTGGCTTTCCCCGCGAGGGCGGTTTGCGCCGACCGGTTCACCGGGAACGGATGGCAGAGCTCCGGACTCACCCCTCCCACGCTCGCCCAACGGAAGTGGATCACGACCTCCCCCTTGAGCTTGCGCAGCAGTTGATGCACTTCGATGGGACCAAGGTTCTTGGTCCACCGCACTTCTCCCTTCGCCCGCCATGCCACTCCCGCTCCATGCGGGTTGGCGGCAGCGCAGGCCATCAGGGTATTCAGGCCCGGCCTCACTTTCGGCGGGCACACGATTATGACACACATATTTTCCTTTCTGTTTTGTTGGTTGCTTTGTGCCGCCGACTACGCACGTTGCGTAGCCATGAGCACAAAAAGTTAGAGATTCGCGTCGGCATATCGTCCGTCGAATTGGCGGCAGAGGCGCAGGGCCTCGCGGCTGTGATTGGCGAAATCCGCGTGCAGGCGGCCGAAGAGCCCGAGGGCAACCGGGCGATTGCTTCCCGTCCATCCGAGGTAATCCCAGAGGAACTGCACCGACTCGGCCGCGTTGCGGGTGCGGGACTGCTGGAGCTTGTTCTTTGTGAACCCGCCGAGGCATTGGACCTCGTGAGCGCGGCGGCAGAGCCCGAGGGCAGTGCCCACGTGATGTTGGACTTTCGCCAAATTGACCGTGCCGGCGAAGGCGCGGAACTCCACGAGGCCGTGACTAAATAATTTTCTAAAATTCACCATCCCACGCCCGCACGCCACCGCCGCTTGTTCCTTGCGTCTCACGTCCGCGTCGTGCTGCATCTGCTTGACGAGCTTTGCCACGTCCTCCGCGAACGTGTGGCTGTAAGAGTTCAGGTGGCGACCCGTGCCCGTCTGGCCGTAGATCGCGCGTGCGTGCCACTGGGCGATGTGGGCGAGTTTGCGGGCGAAGTCCGCTCGGGCCTGAGCATCCGAGGCTCCGATCACGCTGTCCACGCTCACGGTCACATGGCATCCACAGGAATCGTTGACCCGCGCCCCGATCCCGTTCAGCCAGCCAACGAAGTCGCACATGCCCGCCACCCCGGCTTCCCCGTGGAGGATGGGCGAAACAAACTCGCAGGCCATCTCCCCCGGCTGACACCTGATCGAGCCGTCGCGTTCGGCGCTCCATTTGGCCCGGTTGAAGGATGGTGCGGCGAGGATCGTGGATTCATTGAGGCGAAGTCCGCCGGTCACTGGGCGGCCCCCATGGTAAGATCCAACGGTGATCCCGCTCGCGGCGGGAATGGCGGTTTCCAGTTCAATCCCGAAGCGGATTTCCGTGGCTTTGATGTCTTGAGGTTTCATGGTAGTGGTTGCTGATTACGTCCCTTGCCTCGCGCAGACAGCCGCGTTATGTCCATCGGAAATGAACGCCATATTTGTCGCCCATTTTGCTTGTTATCAACGAGTTGGCATGAAAGTTGAAAAACCCGCACGGTCAGCCCGGACAGCATTTATCAGGCGTAGGAATGCGTTTGCTCATCAGCCTCAAAATGGCCGAAACTTGTGTTTATGCCTCGTGGCGGGCGGGTGCCCTCCGGGGTGGTATAGGGGGAGGCCGAAAGCCGCGAAAACCGCGCGCCTCACATATCCCAAGCCTCGCGGAACCCGATGAACTTGGGGAACCGGGGGGCATCTTTCGCGCCGCTGGGCTGGTGCTTGAACTTCACGAGCTTGCCGACAAGCGTCTCCTTCCGCAGCCACAGGCTCGCCCGGTCGATGCCGCCGAGCACATGGTTGTAGCCAAGCCGGAATTCCACGCCCGTATCAATCACCCGGACGATGAACCCGCCGAGCTCGCCCC
>JBAWVC010000292.1:0-1942 GCA_037147455.1 Verrucomicrobiota bacterium
CGCCCGCGGGGCGAAACGGGGAATGTGACGAAATTGTAACACTCGGGCGGTTGATGGCGGTGAGGGGGTGCATCTACCTACTTTGCTAGCGATGCATCCGATAAAGAAAAATTCCTTCCTGTCCCATGTTGGGATCCGGACGAGACGGCTTGTGGTCTCGGGCTTTGTCTTTGCCCTGCACGCTCCGATTTTTTCCAACGCGCAAGAGGTTTCCGACGAGCCGCCACCGACGCGGGCTGTGGCGGAGCAGATCAACGCCACGACGCCGCAGGCGCTTTTTATCAGGGAATACCGGGTGATCGGTTCGAGGGTGCTGCCGAGGGGGGAAGTCGAAAAAGCGGTTTACGCCTACCTCGGGCCGGGGCGCTCAGACCAGGATGTCGAGCAGGCGAGGGGCGCGCTGGAGAAGGCCTACCACGACCTGGGTTTCCAGACGGTTTCCGTGAATGTCCCTCCCCAGCGCCCGACGCGCGGGATCGTGATCCTGCAGGTCACCGAGGCGACGGTCGGCCGCCTGCGGGTGAAGGGGTCGCGGTTTTACAGCGTCGAGCAGATCAAGAAGATGGCTCCCTCGCTCGAGGAGGGGACGGTGCCCAATTTCAACGATGTCCAGCGCGACATCATCGGCCTGAACCAGATCGCCGACCGCCAGGTGACGCCGACGCTGAAGCCGGGGGTGGTTCCCGGGACGGTGGACATCGAGCTGACCGTGAAAGACAAGCTGCCCCTGCACGGGAGCGTCGAGCTGAACAACCGGTATAGCGCGAACACCACGCCGCTGCGGCTCAATCTCTCGGCCCGATACGACAACCTCTGGCAGCTCGGGCACACGATCGGGCTGGGCTTTCAGATCGCCCCGCAGCGGCCGAGCGACGCGCTCGTGTATTCGGCTTACTACATCGCCCGCATGCCCTCGATCGACTGGCTGGGCCTGATGCTGCAGGCGACCCGTCAGAACAGCGAGGTGGCGACATTGGGCGGGACGAACTCGCTGGGCAACGGCGAGATCTACGGCGCGCGCTTCCTCGTCAACCTGCCGTCCCGCAAAGGCTTTTTCCACTCGCTCAGCGTGGGGATGGACTACAAAAACTTCACGCAGGATTTGAAGATGGGGGACTCGATCATCTCCTCCCCGGTCAAATACTGGCCGTTCAGCATCAGCTACACGGCCACCTCGGTCGGGAAGCATTACGAGACGGAGCTGAACGCCGGCGTCACGTTCAGCTTTCGCGGGACGAGCGCCGAGGAGCAGCTCGAATTCGACAACCGGCGCTACAACTCGGACTCCAACTTCTTCTATTTCCGCGGCAGCCTCGCCCACACGCAGAAGCTGCCTTACGATTTCCAGCTCTTCGCCGGGGTCCAGGGACAGGCCTCGCCGAACCCGCTGCTCGACACCGAGCAGTTCAGCCTCGGCGGCCTGAGCACGGTGCGGGGGTATCTGGAATCGGTCACCGCCGGGGACAGTGCGGTCTGCGGAAGCCTGGAGTTCCGCAGCCCGTCGCTCCTGCGCTGGCTGGGCGACGGGCATGAATGCCGGGTCTTCGTTTTTCTCGACGGAGGGGTCGCGATGCTCAACGACCCGCTGCCACAGCAGACGTCGGAGTTCAGGCTGTGGAGCTACGGGATCGGGGGCACGATCAAAATTTTCGATCACCTGAACGGCGAATTTATCATCGGGGTTCCACAAATCACCCAGGCCCCCTCCGAGGCCCACCAGCCGCTCTTCACCTTCCGCCTCTGGGCCGAACTTTAACATGAATACCCTGAATAAATCCGCCCTCGTCGTTTTTCTCGCCATCATGGCCGGTCTCACGCCGGGGCATGCATGGTGGAACAAAGAATGGACCGCCCGCAAGCCGATCACGGTTGACACCGGAAAATCCGGCACCGAAATCTCCGAGCCGGTCGGAACCGCGCTCGTGCTCCTCCGCCTGCACCA
>JBAWVC010000293.1:0-1939 GCA_037147455.1 Verrucomicrobiota bacterium
GAAGAGGAGCCGAGGTAGCTGCCGGTTTTGGCGTCGTAGCGGGTGAGGGTGCGGTCTTTCTGGACGATGATGACCCCGCCGGAGATCTGGACGCTGGTGGACTTGGCTCCGGCTGAGATGGAGCCTTGGTAGGAGCCTGTGCTGGCATCGTAGCGGGATACGTTGCCGTTGGCGGAGAGGACGGCGATGGTGGTGCCGTCGCAGCCCACGGAGATGGCATTGCTGACCGATATGGAGCCTTGGTAGCTGCCGGTCCTGGCATCGGAGCGGATGACGGTGGACGAGTTCTTGAGCGAGGCGGTGACGCCAGAGGGATCTGCCGCGAAGGCCTTTGAACCACAGAGAACGCATAGAGCACAGAGTAAGTGCCCGCAAATCGAACGAATGGACGCGAATGGGTATTTGGTTTTCATTTTCAGCCTTTCAGTGTTTCAGGTTTCAGATTTCAGTGTTTCAGGTTTCAATCTCAGTGGTTCATATCGGAATCGGTTCCCACGACCGGGCGCGAGCTGATCACGCGGGTTTCGGATTTGGATTCTTCTTTGATGACGACCGGTGTTGGCTTGGCTTTGGGCGTTGCGGTCGGCGCGGAGGTCGATTTTGCGGTCGGGGTCGCTGTGGGTTTGGGCGTTGGCGTGGCTTTGGCGACCGGAGCGGGCGTCGGGGTTGGTTTCGCGCGATGGGTTGCCGTGGATTGCGAGGCAGCCTGTTGGCGGGAGGTTGCCGCTACGGGAGGGGCGATCACGACGGTGTTCTGGGCGCAGCCTGCGAGCAGGGCTGCCGATACGAGCGTTGGCAGGGTGGATTTCATATTTTTTTATTGGGCTGGTGGTTACCGGACGACGGGGCGCGAGCTGACGACCTGTTCGACGATGATTTTGGTGTCGAAGAACGGTTCGTCACCGGCGCGGGGTGAGGCGGATTCGGCTGACTGGTTCTCCGATTCGCGGCGGGTGCCGGTGCCGGTTTCGGAGAAGGTTCGGATTTTTGAGGAATCGCTGATGATGATTTTTTCGCTGCCATTGTGGATATGGCGTTTCGTGGTGCGGATGATGTCCTCGATTTTGAGTTCGAGGGTGACTTCGCATGTGCCGTCGGGTTTGTATTTGATGGCGGTCGGGGTCGCGCCTTTGACGGCGGCGGCAACGGCGGCTGTGATGCGGTCGTTTTTGATCGCGAAATCCCGCATGGTGGACTCGCCGTTGATTTTCATGCCCATCACGCGCTCGGCAAGGCGGCGGTAGGCGTCGAGTTCGGCGGCCCGCTTGGCGAGGACTTTCTGCTGGCCTTCCGATCCCGGGAGGGCGGCGTTGCCCATGACGTCGATGTTCTTTTCCTTTGTCTCGACCGTGCGCTTCGAGCTGGATTCGACCTTGATCCGGCCGGAGTCGAGTTTGGTGTTTTTGATGACCGTGTTGAGACGTTCGATCACGTCCTGGATGCGGACCGCGCGGACAAGCTCGACGCGGCCGTCCTCGAAGAATTCCGGCTCCCCGGTCGTGACGACGCCAAGCAGGCAGGCGGAAACGGCTCCGCGAACATCGTCGTTTTCCAAGGCCAGATCGTAAACCGTCGTGTCGCCATCGACTGCGATCCCGTAGATCCGCTCGGCAAGAAGGCGGTTGCCATCGAGTTCGGCTGCGCGGACGGCTTTGAGGCGTTCGCGGGGGCCGGCCTTCGCCCAGACGGGCGGGAGTGCGGCGGCGGACTTCTCCTCTGTGGATTTGACGGCGGCGTGGCCGGTGAGTGTGGCGGCGAGAACCGCCAGGAGGAACAATGTAGTTTTCATAGTGGTTTGGATGACAGGCAGGAGAGTGCATGATTTCGCGGCCGGGAGGAATGATATTTTGATCGGAAGGCGAGAATGCCCGATGAACGGCAAATTTTCCCGATGAGCGGAAATATTCGCGGGTTGGAGTGGGTCGAAACCAGGCCTGAT
>JBAWVC010000294.1:0-1917 GCA_037147455.1 Verrucomicrobiota bacterium
TAAAGCCCGATGGGGTCAGGCCTATAATTTAAATGTCTGCCGAGGCCAGTCCCGCGTATTGACGCATTGTTGTTCTGCGGATTGTTACTGCGCCGCGCAAATTGGCCACTCCGATAGAAAATATTCTGACCGGCGAGTGCCTCAAAGAAGGAACTTTGTGGCTCCCCCTTATTTCACCGGGAGGACGAGCTGGGGAGAAGCGCCGCCCAGCGGGACGTAAACGCGCTCGGCGCCGCGGATGTTTTCCATGCCCAGATACTGGATATACGCCGGCGTGAGGACGGAGCTGATCGAGGTGATCGCCTTCGCGCGTTCGACCGCCTCGGCGGCGGACTTTGCGCCGGCGGCCTCGCCGTTCTTGCGTTCGATCTCGACCATCTTCGTGGCGATCTGCTCCTCGATCGCCTTCTGTTCGAGCGTTTGATTCAGGGCGACTTTGGTGGCGATCGCGTCGATGACCTGCTGGGGCGGGGAGGCGTTGCCCATCACCACGGAGATAATCTCGAACGGGGTTTTGTTGAGCATGTCCTTCATGATGTCGCTGACAGCCAGGGAAATCTCGGGCAGCGATTCATTCACCGAGAGCCCTTCGTATTTGGCCACGACCGACCGGGTGACGGTCCGGAACGGCTCCTGGATAAACTGCGAGTAGGCCTGCTTGGCGATCTCATCAGGGTTCGCGGACGTCTCCCATCCACCGAACTCCTCCATGAACTTCTTCACCGACACATCGTCGGGCCGGAGCCTCCAGACGATGTGGGCCTGGCTGGCGAGCGGCAGTTTGTCCTTGGCCAGGATCGCCGTGTTCCCGTCGAATTTCTCGCTGTAAGTGTAGGGGGTGATCGAGACATTCTGGCCGCTGAGCCTCCAGCGCAGGCCGGTCGAGGCCGGGCCGATCAGCACGGATTTGAAAACGCTCCGGCCGAAAATCGGTTTCGAATAAACATAGCTGGCGTAGCCTGCCGATGCCCGGACGTTCTGGGAGTTGGAGAGATAGACGACGCCGGACAAACCGAGCGCCATCACGGCCAAGACGAAAATTGCGGCGGGAATTTGTTTCATAAGTGAACCTCGGTTTAAAGGAATCCTATCCGGGCACGCTGAAATGGAAAGACCTCCGCACGGCGGGTGAGGGTGCATGGGATTCCACTGGACAAGGCGGAGCCAGCTTGGGATACAGGCCCCCGATCTGAGCACGATTAAACCCACTTCAAAAATGCCAGCACGCTTTTTGACAACCCTCAAAAGCGAGCTGCGCGCCCGGGTCCGTGAGGGGCACGCGGAGACGGCGGCCTGGTTTTTCAAAACCGGGCCCGGGGAGTATGGTGAGGGGGACTGCTTTCTCGGAACCCGGGTGCCCGAAATTCGCGCCGTTGCGAAGATGGACGACGGCAGGTCGGATATTTGCGGGCTCCTGCAGTCGAAGTGGCACGAGGAGCGGCTTCTCGCGCTCCTGATCCTCGTGCGGAGATTTGAACGGGGAGACGAGGCGGAGAAAAAGGCGATTTACGGGTTTTATCTTTCCGGGACGCGATGGATCAACAACTGGGATCTGGTGGATCTTTCGGCTCCCCAAATTGTCGGCTCCTGGCTGCTCGGACGCTCCCGCGCTCCCCTCGCGAAGCTGGCTTCCTCGCCGGTCCTGTGGGAGCGGCGGATCGCGATCGTCTCGACGTTCGCCTTCATCCGCGCCGGCGATCTCGAAGAGACATTTTCCCTCTCGAAAAAGCTCCTCGGCGATCCGGAGGACCTGATCCACAAAGCGTGCGGATGGATGTTGCGCGAAGCCGGCAAGCGGGATGTCCGGGAGCTGGAGCGGTTTCTCGATGCCCATCGCCGCTCGATGCCCCGGACGATGCTGCGCTACGCGATCGAGAAGTTTCCGGAGAAACGCCGCAAACAGTTCCTTGCGCGGTG
>JBAWVC010000295.1:0-1915 GCA_037147455.1 Verrucomicrobiota bacterium
TCGGGCTCACCCGCCGCCGGCCAGTCCCGTCTCGGGCGGCCTCTGGGCATCCCGGCCTCCACGCCTGCGGCGCGTGTCCAAGGGACCAAGAAAAAAACAAAAAAAAGCGTCGAAACAGCTTGACGGATTCCGCCGTATGATCTAGTCTATTAACTAGATAGTACATTTTTCCACAATCCCGAGGAGACGGTCATGGGTTACAAGACCAAGATTCAGTGCATCCGGCGCAAGAGCGGCGCGGGCGACCAGTACTACATTAACTTTCCGATGGTCCTGGCGCAGGCCATGGGATTCGAGGCCGGGGAGATAGTCGAGTGGGTCGTGGAAGACCACGGCACGCTCGTGGTGAAGCGCGAGCGCCGTCGTAAGGGGAAGAGGATCGCGGAATGAAGGGAGGCCGTCCCCTCCAGTCAGACCCGGGCTACTGTCGCGAATGCCTGGCCAAACAGCAGCGGATCGACAGGCTCGAGGAGGAAGTCCTGCGGTTGAAGGCCAAGCTGTGTCGTCAGGAGCGAACCGCAAAAGAGGAACCCTTTGGGCTGTCCACCCCGTCGGCGAAACGACTTATCAAAGCCTCGACTCCTGCGGAGCAGCGAGCTAAAAAGGGCGGTGCCACGCCCGGGCACGAGGGACACGGCCGTCAGGGCGTGAGCGAGGCCGAGGCGGCCAGCCTGGAGCGCCTCGACGCTCCGGAGGTCTGCCCGGACTGCGGCACGCCGCTCGACTTCCGGGGCGAACGGGACCGCACGATCATCGATTGCGAGCCCGTCCGAGCGGTCAAGCGGCTGGTGCGGATCCCGGCGGGACATTGTTCGAAGTGCCGCCGGACTTTCCGCCCTCGGTTGCATGGCGTGCTGCCTCGCTCGACCTGTTCGAACCGCCTGCTGGCCCAGACGGCCCTCTGGCACTACAAGGACGGCCTGACCCTAGGCCACATCGCCCGCCAGTTCGACCTTTCCAAGGGGATGCTCATCGGCCGGATGCATGCGCTGGCCGACCTGATGGAGCCCGCCATGGACAGGTTGATCCGGGACTGGCGGCTCGCCCCCGTCAAGCATGCCGACGAGACCGGCTGGCGTTGCGATGGCCGCAACGGCTACACGCACGGGTTTTTCACGCCGGACATCAGTCTTTTTCGGTGCCGCCACACTCGCTCGGGCGACGTGGCCGCCGAGGTGTTCGGGGAAGTCCCGCATCTCGGGACACTCGTCGTCGACCGGTATGCCGCTTACAACCGATTCAAGGGGCTCATCCAGTACTGTCTTGAGCATCTCAAGCGCGAGATCCAGAAACTCACGAAGGACGATCCGGGTCATGCCGAGTGCGAACAGTTCGAGTCCGAGCTGGTTCCGCTTCTGGCCGAGGCGATGGGGTTGCGTAACGACCCGATGGATGAGGCGGCCTTCCTCGTCCAGGCCGCCACGATCCAGACCCGCATCGAGCTGTGCATGGCCGCCAAGGCTCGGCATCCGGGCATCCAGCGCATCCAGAACATCTTTCGGGAGAATGCACATCGGCTTTACCACTGGGCGAAAGACCGGACCATTCCCGCTGAAAACAATCTGGCGGAACGGGCGCTGCGGCCCCTGGTCATCGCGCGCAAGATCAGCTTCGGTTCGCAGTCCGAAAAGGGGTTGCACACCCGCGAAATCCTGATGACGCTCCTGGGGACGCTCGCCAAGCGCACCGAGCATGCGGTCGATGCCTTCGTTCGCGTGCTCGATGCCGTGGCCGAGAATCCGGCCCTTGGCCTTGAGGACTTCCTCTTCGGGCCCCAGGGCATCGCGCCTCCTCGCGCCCCTGATCCTGTAGCCGTGCGGCAGGCCTGAAGCGCGAACGAACGGAGCCCGCAGGCGGAACGGGCGATGCGCAGAGGCCGCCCGGACCGGAACAGGCCGGCGGCGGGTGAGCCCGC
>JBAWVC010000296.1:0-1913 GCA_037147455.1 Verrucomicrobiota bacterium
GCGTAGGCATACCAGGCCTCGTCGAAGTGGATCGTGTCCACGCTCTGCGCGAGCAGATCCTGCACGTCCGCCGCGTGGTAGCACATGCCGTCGTAGGTGCAGTTCGTCACCACCGCGTAAACCGGAGTTTCGGAAACCGCGAGCGGCCGGAGCGGGTGGCCCGCGATTTTTTCGCGGATTTTTTCCGGCGAGAATTCCTGCGGGGGGATCGGGCCGATGATGCCGTAGCGGTTGCGGGTCGGGAGGAGGAAGACCGGGATGCCGCCGCTGATCACGAGCCCCTGCTCGATCGATTTGTGGCAGTTGCGGTCGCAGAGCGCGAGCTGGTTGTCGTTGATGACCGCCGACATGATCGAGCGGTTCGAGCCCGACGTGCCGTTGAGCACCGAGTAGCTGAGGTGCGAGCCGAAGACGCGGGCGGCATATTTTTCGGCCTCGCCGATCGCGCCCTCGTGATCGAGCAGCGAGCCCAGCGGCGTGCGCTCGATGCCGGTGTCCGTGCGAAACAGGTTCTCTCCGAAGTAGTCGAAGAACACGCGGCCCTCGGGCGTCTTCGTGAACGCGACCCCGCCCTGGTGGCCCGGCGCGGCCCACGAGTGCTCGCGCGTCGCGGTGTAGGCGAGAAGCGCCTTGGTGAATGGCGGGAGAAGGTTTTCGAGGTAGCGGTGCATCGCCGCAAGCGCCCGCCCGGCCACGAATGGGGCCGTGTCCTCGAGCATCCATACGAACTCGTTGGCCAGAGACATAACCTCGACTCCGGGCGTGTGGTTCCGCGAGCGGTCGCCCATCAGGAAGACCGGGACGTTCTCGCGGCGCGAGCGGATCGTCTTCAGCAGATCCTCCGCCGCCGCGTGCGTGGATTCGTCGTTGGCCCCGATGGTCCAATCCACAAACACGCACAGTATCGAGGCATCCGAGAGGATTACGGCCTCGCCGTCGTCAATCGTCGCCGCCTCGACCACGTCGATCGCGCGCCCGGTGAATTCCTCGGCGAGCTCGCGGACCGCCCGGCCGCCGGCGGTGTGCGGGTTGGCCAGCTTGTCGTCCACGATGAGGACGCGCTTTCTAAGCCGCGGATTTGTTCGTTCGATCATGAGGAGGAAAAAGGGTGAGGAGTATCGGGGTTGGCGCCGGCTTCAGCGTGTTATCAGGTCGCGAATCGTGACGATTTTTATCAATCCCCTCGCTGCCTTGCAAGATTTCGCATGAAAAACTGGAGACTTCCCCGCGCGTCCGCGAGGCAAAAATATCACGCGCTGCGCCGGGGTGGCCGACACAAGTGGCCGCGAGGACGTAGGGCTCCTGGAGCGCGGGGAAGAAGCAGCTCAGGCACCATGGAGATCAATGGGGCGACTATGCCGGGCACCGATTTCGACAAAGTCGTTGTATCGAGCGGCACGACGACATTCGGAGGCTCGCTGGTCCTCCGGCAAAGCCGGTGGATTTCCCGGTGGATTAAACGCCCCTTGGTCCGGCAGGGAAAGGCCCCATGGAAGCGCTTGCACCGGATGGCTATCCGGCCCGAGGGGATTTTCTTTATCTGGGACACAGGCTCGGATAGAATGTCGGCAGGTGCAAATGGAGGACCCATCAACAATCATCGGACCTTTGGATGATATCATCCAGGCGATGGAGGGATCGCACGGCTTCGACATCAGCCGGTATGAGGAGGCGTTTTTGCGGAAGAGGATCGCCAAGCGGATGGCGGCGACCGGGGGCGGGACCGTGGCGGCCTATGGCGAACGAGTGGCCGGAGATCGGGCTGAGGCGGAAATGCTTTTCTATTCTCTGCGGATCGACCACAGCGATTTTTTCCGCAACCCGCTCACGTTTGCCGTGCTCGGTCAACTGATCTTGCCCGGGCTTGTGGAGGCGAAAAAGAAATCCGGCGGCGAGATCCGGGTCTGGTCGGC
>JBAWVC010000297.1:0-1826 GCA_037147455.1 Verrucomicrobiota bacterium
AAACCGCCATGAGAGTAGCGCAGGTCGCTCCCGCCGGTCAAGGCGTCGCTGTGGGCCCAAATCCTCGCCTAAGGAACGCCGCCGCCGATAACCTGCGCCTACACGCGCTCAGCATCCATGGGCCAGTAGCCAGATAAGGCCGAAAACAGGCGGTTTTTCGATGGTGAGGGTGCTTTTGGACGGTCAGGAGTCGCAAACGGGCACACCCTCTCGCCCGGCGACGTCCTATAGAGTGCCGGTTTCATCGGTCGAGGCGCGGGGCGTTATCCGTCCCTTCCCAGAGGCGTGGCACAGGTCGCCTGTGTCGGAAGCGGGAAAAGCTCCCAGATCTTGGCGATGCGGGCGACCGTCTCGGGCGGGGCGCACAGACGCAGCCCCATCACGCAGTTGTTGCGGTTCATCCGCCCGGCGACATGCACCAGCAGCAGGCGATACCGCTTGAAACGTGCGGTGCGTTCCTCCGGCTCGAAGCAGAGTCCCTTGATCGCGCTGGCGATGTTGTAGGACAGGAGGGCGAATCTGAACCACGCCGCGTTCACCCCGAAGCGCTGGCTGGGCATGTGGCCGCCACCCAGGGCGTTCTTGATCTCGTCATGCACGTGCTCGATGGTGCCGGCCTTCTCCCGATGCCATTCGATCAACAGGTCGCCCCGCAGGTCGCGGTTTGTGATGATCGCGTGGAAATGCCGATCCGTGCCGTCCGCGAAGAGATCGGGTTGTGCCTTCAACAGGCGAAGCCCCACATAGCGCAGAGGCCGACTCTCCTTGTGTTCGTAACGATCCGAAGGGACAAAGGCCACCTCCGCCCACTGACGCAACGTGCCATCCTTATCCGTGTCGAAGGTCGTCCACTGCGCCTCGGGTATCCGCCGCAGCGCCGCCGCCAGTGGCACGCTCATGGCCGCGCTCACCGCGAATCCGATCACTCCGCCGGGATCCTTCGCGCGCGCCGGGTCGCTCAGCCAGCCGATGAGCCCCGCCTCGTGACAGGCTGAGTCGCCCCGGAAGAAGCGCTCCCGGACATCCCCCGGCAACGCCTCGAAGGCCGCACGCGCGCACGGCAGTGGCGCCTGGCGCGCCGGCACGTTGCCGTCGCGGAACTCGTCGGCCAGCACCAGGTCCGCCTCCGCCCACACGGCCACCATTGGCTGATAGCCCCGGCCGCCCTCGTAGTGCGCGAGCGCTGCGGACTTGTGGCTCTCGATGATCGTCGCGTCCAGGTCGACCGTCGCCACGCGCAGCCCCCGCCCGCCTGCGGCGTACCGCTCCGCAGT
The DNA here is from genome assembly GCA_037147455.1 of Verrucomicrobiota bacterium. Lineage (GTDB taxonomy): Bacteria > Verrucomicrobiota > Verrucomicrobiia > Chthoniobacterales > Terrimicrobiaceae > QYQL01. Next base: position 1,275 of record JBAWVC010000297.1, read on the forward strand.
CCGCCGCACGCAGCCGACCTGCACCAGTTGCAGGGCCGCCAGCGGCTCGCTGCTCGGAAAGATGAAGCTCTTCTGGACCGCGCGATCCGGACGCAGTTCCTCAAGATCACGGTCGTGGAAAAGCTCCAGAAACTCGCGCACCGCCGTCGCCTTGGGCGGCCGGTACCCCAAGCCCCGCTCCAGACAGGCGTCGCCGTCCAGCAGTCGCACGTCCTCAGGGCAGTCCCCGCCCACCGTCTGCAGCAGCACCAGCGCCTCGCACATCTGCGCTTCCGTGAACCCCCGACGGCGCTTGCGCAGGCTCAGATGGGTCTCGATCCAGTCCGGCAACCCCAGCGAGCGGAAGGCCCGCGAAGTCGCCAGCAACCCCGCGTGCGGACTCGTCGCTTCACGAAGCGGTCGCGTATCCAGAACGAAGGGCGTCTTGTGCATCAACGGAAGAAGGGTTGCCATGGAAATGCAGTATAGAAAATCTATATCACGTTAGCAAGCCTTTTCGTCTCTCTTTTAACAGGTTGCGTGCATTCGCCCGACCTTAGGCGAGGATTAGGG
>JBAWVC010000298.1:0-1817 GCA_037147455.1 Verrucomicrobiota bacterium
TACGATGCGCTATCGCGCTGGTTTTCCGCCCGTGTGAGGCATATCACTCCGATTTCCAGTCTCTAAACGGGCGGGACGCCCGTTCCCGTGTGCTCTACAACTTTCTGGCATGCGCCCGTTCCGGGGAGTGGGTGCATGAGACGGGAGCGCGACCAATGGAGAGGGGACGCCCTCGTCCCCGTGGTCTGGAAGCGTAGGCGGAATCGCGAATGGTTTTCTGGTCGGGCCGGGGGCGCCCCGACTCCTTGGCTGTCTTTCCGCTTTGCCTCCATCAGTCGATGAAACGCCTGGCCATATCACCGTAGGCATCGATCCTCCGGTCGCGCAGGAAGGGCCAGTGGGTGCGCTGGGTGTCCACGGAATCGAGGTCGGCCTCGACGACGAGGACTTCCTCTTGGTCCGCGGAAGCTTTCGCGAGGATCTGCCCCGACGGGTCGCACACGAAGCTCTGCCCCCAGAACTCGATGCCGTCGCCGCCGTCCGGCGCCTCGTGGCCGATCCGGTTCGGGACGACGACGTAGCACCCGTTCGCGATCGCATGCCCGCGCTGGACGGTTTCCCACGACGAATGCTGGCGGACGCCGTATTTCGCTTTTTCCTTCGGATGCCAGCCGATCGCGGTCGGGTAGAAAAGGATCTGCGCGCCCTGGAGCGCGGTCAGGCGGGCGGCCTCCGGATACCATTGGTCCCAGCAGATGCAGACGCCCAGCTTGCCGAACTTCGTCTGCCACGCGCGGAACCCGAGGTCGCCGGGGGTGAAATAGAATTTCTCGTAGAAGAGCGGATCGTCCGGGATGTGCATCTTGCGGTATTTTCCAAGGATCGTTCCGTCGGCATCAATGATGGCGGCGGTATTGTGGTAGAGCCCTGGCGCGCGGCGCTCGAAAAGCGACGCGATGATCACCACGCCAAGCTCTTTGGCGAGCGATTGAAGGGAGGCGGTGCCCGGACCGGGAATCTCCTCCGCGAGTTCAAAATACTTATGGTCTTCGATCTGGCAGAAGTAGAGCGAGCGGAAGAGTTCCTGGAAGCAGACGATGTTCGCTCCGCGGGACGCGGCCTCGCGAAGCCCCCGCTCGGCGGCGGCAGTGTTCGTGGCGGCGTCCGCCGTGCAGGCGTTCTGCAGGATGCCGATTTTTACTGGTGGTTGCGCCATGGCCGGAATGGTGGCACAATTTCTGTTTATGAAAACCACGCTTTTTCTTCTGGGTTTGACATTTGCCGCGATCTCCGCGACGAACGCACTCGCCATGGACGACATCCGCATCATTGTAAAAACCAGCAAGGGAGACATCGAAGGCACGCTGTTCGCCTCGAAAGCTCCCGTCACCGTTGCCAACTACCTCAACCTCGCGAAGCGCGGATACTACGACGGCATCACGTTTCACCGCGTGATCCCGAAGTTCATGATCCAGGGCGGCGACCCGACCGGCACCGGCATGGGCGGGCCGGGCTACAAGTTCGAGGACGAGGTCAATACCGGGCTCAAGCACGACAAGGCGGGAATCTTTTCGATGGCCAACGCCGGCCCCGGCACGAACGGCAGCCAGTTTTTTATCACCCACCTGCCGACCCCGCACCTCAACGGAAAGCACACGGTCTTCGGCGAGGTCACCAAGGGGCAGGACGTCGTGAACGCGATCGCCCAGGGCGACAAGATTCTCAAGATCGAGATCCTCGATTCCCCCGACGCGCTGTTCGAGGCCCAGAAGGCCCGGATCGCCGAGTGGAACAAGGCGCTGAAGTAGCGCTGATTCCGCCATCAGCTCTAGTAAGAGGTCCTCTGATGGCTTTTTCAAAAAAAGGGGGTCAGGCCT
>JBAWVC010000299.1:0-1803 GCA_037147455.1 Verrucomicrobiota bacterium
TGGTGGATCCGCCAGGCGATCACCCGCTCGATCGCCGACCAGGCCCGCACGATCCGGATCCCGGTGCACATGATCGAGACGATCAACAAGCTGATCCGCGTGCAGAAGCAGCTCGTCCAGGAATACGGGCGCGAGCCGTCGCCGGAGGAGATCTCGGACGAGATCCAGCTGCCGGTCGAGCGCGTCCGCGCCGTCCTGAAAATGGCGCAGCAGCCGATTTCCCTGCAGGCGCCGGTCGGCGACAGCGACGACACGAGCTTCGGAGATTTTATCGAGGACAAGGGCGCCGAAAACCCGGCCGACATGGCGGCGATCGTCCTCCTCAAGGACAAAATCAAGGACGTGCTCGAGACGCTCACCGAGCGCGAGCGGCAGGTCCTCGAGCAGCGGTTCGGCCTCGTGGACGGCTACAGCCGCACGCTCGAAGAGGTCGGCCGCCAATTCAAGGTCACCCGCGAACGCATCCGCCAGATCGAGGCCAAGGCCCTCCGGAAAATGCGCCATCCGACCCGCATCCGCCAGCTCGAGGGCTTCCTCGAAGCCCAAGAATTGTAGGCTCTGCGCAACTTTTCCGGCCAGCCCGTGTTCCATCTGTTGCCATGAAAGACGATTGGGATAAAGATGCGCTCTGGGATTTGCTCGGGAAAGCCAAGCCGGTTTCCGTATCGCCGTTTTTTTCGCGCAACGTCGTGCGGGAAATCCGCCGGAACCCCGCCCGTCCGCTCGTCCCGCCGTTTCTTCTCCGCTGGCTCGGAGCCGGGGCGCTTGCCCTGCTCACGGCCGGCTTCTTCCTCAATCTGGGAAGTGATGGCGGCTCCTCGCAGGCGACCGTGGCGGTGGACTTCGCGGAGGTCTTCGATGCCGCCGCCGGATTGGACAAGCTCGTCGCTGTCGAGGAAGTTTCGATCACGAATTACACGGCGGATTTGTAGGGGTGCCCGAAAGTTGCAGAACACAGGGGGAACGGGCGTCCCGCCCGTTTAGAGACTGGAAATCGCATCGGAGTGATGTGCCTCACACGGGCGGGACGCCCATGCCCCCTGGGAAGATCCGCGAAGTTGCAACTTTTGAGCCGGATTTGTAAGGCGTCTAAAATTCCTTCTCGCGCTGGATGACCTGCGGTGCTAGACATGCCGCCGATGATTCAAGATTACGTTCCGGTTCTGCTGCATGTGATCGTGGCGGTGGGTTTTGCGACGGTGGCGCTTCTTGCCAACCTGATCCTCGGGCGCGCCGGCACGAACAACCCCACGAAGGACACCGCCTACGAGTGCGGGATCACGCCGGTCCCCGGTCCGCAGCCCCGGTTCAGCGTCAAATTTTATCTAGTGGCGATGCTCTTCATCCTCTTCGATATCGAAATCGTCTTCATGTATCCGTGGGCGGTCGTGTTCAAGGATTTCATCGCCCAGTTCGGGACTGTCATCCTTTGGAGCATGTTGAGTTTTGTGATCATCCTGATGGTCGGCTACATTTACGCGATCAAGAAGGGCGCTCTCGACTGGTCGAAGTAGATCCTGATGATCTCTCATGTGGTTCTTTTCAATCTCAAGCCGGAGATTGATGCGGAGAAGATCGAGTGGATGCTCCGCGAGACCCGGATCCGGCTTCTGAAGATCCCGGTCGTCCGGGGGATGCGGTGCGGGCAACGGATCGATCCAGGAGAGGATTGGGCGTTGTTCCTGCTGGTCGAGTTGGATTCCTTGGACAAGCTCGCCTGCTACAAGCGCGACCCGGAGCATGTCCGTTTCGTCAAGGAGGTCATCGAACCGAATATCACCAACAAGATCGCGTTCGATTACC
>JBAWVC010000300.1:0-1780 GCA_037147455.1 Verrucomicrobiota bacterium
GTTCCTTGCGGTGGACCGGCGGGTGGCGGCGGCGACGCAGAACCAGGCGTTCAACTCCTTGCTGTTTTTCTTCGGGCAGGTGCTCGGGCGCCCGTTCCAGCATGTGGACGGAGTGACGCGGGCGGAGGAGCGGCGGCGGCTTCCGGTCGTGCTGAAGAGGGACGAAGTGAAGCGGCTCATTGCGGCGATTGCGGAGGATTACCGGCTGATGACGAAGCTGCTCTATGGAGGGGGATTGCGGCTGATGGAATGCCTGCGGCTGCGGGTGAAGGATGTGGACCTGGAACGGCTCACGATCACGGTGCGGGGCGGCAAGGGGGACAAGGATCGGATCACCACTCTTCCCGTGCAGGCGGTGCCGGAATTGCGGGCGCAGCTGGAGCGCGGCCGCGCGCTATTCGACAGCGACCGGACATCCGGGTTGGCCGGGGTGCAGTTGCCGGATGCCCTGGAGCGGAAGTATCCGAATGCCGGAAAGGAATGGGGATGGTTCTGGATTTTTCCCTCGGACCGCATTTCGCAGGATCCCGTGAGCGGGGCCATTCGCAGGCACCATGTGAATGAGGCAAACCTCCAGCGGGCGGTGAAGATGGCGCGGGCGGCGGCCGCGATCGAACAGCCGGTGACGCCGCACACGCTGCGGCATTCGTTTGCTACGCATCTGCTCGAGGGTGGCTCCGACATCCGCACGGTGCAAGAATTGCTCGGGCATTCGGACGTGAGCACGACGATGATTTACACGCATGTGCTCAACCGGCCGGGAATCGCGGTCAGGAGCCCGCTGGACTCGATTTAAAAAAAGAGAGGCGCCCCTTGCGCGAGTGAATCCGCGGCTCAGAACCTCATTTGAGGACGAGGAGTTTGTAAACTCCCTCTTCGCTTTCGATGCCGTGGGTGTCGTGAGCGAAGCCGGGGAATACGCGGTCCCAGGCCTGGATGGCGCGGAGGTAGGCGAGGAACGGCTCCTTGTTGGTTCCGAGCTTTTCGCCAGGCATGACCATCGGGATGCCCGGGGGATAGGGCACGATTCCGGTGGCGGCTGTGCGTCCGGCGGCGTCATCGACCGCGATGCGCTCGACCTCGTTGGCGACGAGCTTCTGGTAGCAGTCGGCCGGGGTCATCGCCATTTCCGGCAGCACGGAAAACGCGCTCGCCTGGGCCTGGAGCTGCCCGCTCGAGCGCATGTGCGACTGCATTTTGTCGGCGAGGTCGCGGAGGCCCGAACCGGGATAGAATCCGGCGATGGCGGGGATGCATTCGGCGAGCGGCGCGTTGGCGTCGTAGTCGCGCTTGAAGGCGAGGAGGGAGTGGACGAGCGTGCTCCACTTGGCGTTCGTGATCCCGAGCGAGAACAGGAATAAAACGGCGTAGTCGCTGGTCTTCTCGACAACGATGCCGCGCGCGTCGAGGTAGGCGGTAAGGAGGGTTGCCGGGAATCCCTTCTCCGCGATCGAGCCGTCGGTGTTCACGCCCGGCGTGACGACAGAGACCTTGATCGGGTCGAGCATGCAGTAGTCGTCCTCGAGGTCGAACCCGTGCCAGGCATCGCCCGGATGCAGGACCCAGCACGACGGCTCGTTGACGAGAAGGTCCGGGCTCGCGGACTCGAAGGCCTCCTGCTTGCCGGTGCGCGGATTCTGGATATGCGTCGGGTTCCACGTCTGGAAAAACCAGTCGCCGCTGTCGTCGTGCGCGCGCCAGAGGCGGGTGACCATCTGGCGGAATGCGACCGCCTCGCGGATCGATTCCTCGACGAGGACCTCGCCGCCCTTGCCGTCCA
>JBAWVC010000301.1:0-1765 GCA_037147455.1 Verrucomicrobiota bacterium
GCGGCCGCAGTGCCGCGCTGCTTGGCGATATCCTCACGCTTGAGCCAGCCGGCGAGGAAGCGGTCCATGTTTCCTTTGTAGGCCGCGCCTGCGGCGGCGCAGGCTTCGATCTGCCGGGTCTCCTCGGCATCCGGGCTCATCCCGCGCAGCTCGTCGAGCTTCACGTCCACCTTGGAGAATTTTGCTTTCGCCTCGTTGAAGATTTCCGGCGAGCGGCGGAACTGGGATTTCCAGGTTCCGATAATGATCGCGTTGCCGATGTCCACGATATCGTTGGCGATCGCCGCCTTCTTTGAGATCGCGAGGATTTCCTCCGGCTTGGCGCCGCGCTGGGCGGCAGCCGCGAGCCTGGTATCCTGGAGCTTGATCCATGCGTTGCAGGCGTTCATGTAATTTGCGGCGGCCTCCTCGGCCAGCCCGCGTTCCTTTTCCAGCGCCGCGGTGACGGTGACGGTTTCTTTCACCAGTCCCTCGTAGGTGGCGGCGGCCTTCTCCGCAGAATCCGCCGCCGTTTTGAGCGAGGCGAGGGTCGGGGTGGAGGCGCCGAGATCCTGGGCCTTCTTCAGGTCCTGCTTCACATCGCCGAGGTTTTTTTCTGACGCGTCCAGATACGAGGTTTCCTCGGTGAATGCATACCCGCGCATCTCATACATCGTCTTCAGCGAGTCCCGCTCGACCTCGTTGGCGGCATCCACAGCCGGGACGCTTTCGGTCTGGATCCGGGCGGCGATGGACTTGACGTTTTGCATGCTTACCAGGGCCGTCGCCCCCAGGATGAGCATGATGGCGAGGATGATGGCGAAGCCGAGGGCGATGCGTTTGCCGATGGTGAGTGAGTTAATGTTCATAATAGGAAGGTTTAAGGTTTAGGAATTAAGTTTTAAGGGTTCAGGGTTCAGTTGGGACGATCTAGGCTGCGAGTTTTGAGGTGATGTGTTCGATGGTGTCGGCGGCGATGATCTGGTCGATATCGAGGAGGCTCTTGACCGCGCCCTTGATCTTCGCCATGCCGAGGATGTATTGGACGCTGATCGAGCCGCCGAAATCCGGGGTGGGCTCGATGTCGGCCTGGGCGATATTGGCAACTTCCTCGACGGCGTCGACGATGAGCCCGATGAGCTTGGTCTGGCCTTCGGCGCCCCGGATCTGCACGACGACGATGCACGTGCTCGAGGTGGCTTCCGCCGACTCGAGGGAAAATTTCGCGCGGAGGTCGACGACCGGGATGACTTTTCCGCGGAGGTTGATGACCCCCTTCATGTAGGCTGGCACCTGGGGCACCTGGGTGATCGGCAGCATGCTGATGATCTCGCGCACCTTGAGGACCGGGATGCCGTAGGTCTCGCCGCCGAGGAAAAATGTGAGGTATTTCCCGGCGAGGTCGTCGAGGGTTCCAGCGGCGGATGGTGGCTCAGGGAGTTCGGTTTTCATGTGATTTGGTAAAGGGTTTGAAGGTTGGATCGGGTGTCATTTATTGGACGCAAAACACCCGCTTAAATTGGATTTCGGCAATTCATCTGAAAACTTAAGTGGTTTTTGAGAGGGACCCTAAAAAAACTAAGTGGTTCCGGGTAGGGGGTGAAGTTTCCTGCGCGACGGGCTGACAACTTCCAGATATCCTGACCTGTGGGGAAAGCTGTTGAGGACGATCAAACTCGACGGACGGCTGCGGCAAAACCAGCGCGATAGCGCTTCGTGAATCGGGAAAGTCGAGCGTTTGGTGCAGGGAGCACAACCGTAGCGAAGCGGAGAAGCCGTCCCCACC
>JBAWVC010000302.1:0-1759 GCA_037147455.1 Verrucomicrobiota bacterium
TCCCCTGATAAAGAAGTCTAGACATCTCAATCTGGTTCGATCAAACTCCCGCAATGCTCCCCTCCCCTCGCCTGCAATTTTCCCTGGCATTCGGTTCCCGTCCGATGAGAAGTTCACCGTTTGTTGCGTTGTTTTGTTGCCTGGCATTTTTCCAGCTTGCCGCGCAGGCGGGGAATCCGTGGGACGAGAGCGCGGCGGCCACCGAGGCGGCGGCGCTGAAGCTGCCGAAGCCCGGCGACTACGGGCTGCGGGTCATTTCTCCAGAGTGGCTGGAGATGTCACGGGTGACGTGCAAGGAGGCCGCGGAAACACCGCTCGAGATCTGGAATTTTGCGGAGGAGGCAAAGCGTCCGGCCCCGGCGGATTTCGAGGTCACGGTGAACGGGAAGCCTGCGGCGGTGGAATCGGTCGGGTTCAAGCGCCGGGTTCTTTACGCGCCGCTGAAAGTCCGGGACCTGCGGGTGGGAAACTGGCTTTTCCTGAAGCTGGCAGCGGCGGTTCCGGAAGGCGCCGAGGTAAAGGTGACGAGCAAGCGGGAGGGGGTAATTCTCTCCGGGGAATCGTGGGCGGCGCGCGCCGAGGCTTGGAGGTTCAACCCCGCGCTCCACGTCAATCAGGACGTCTATGCCGCAGCGGGGGCGAAGCTCGGGTATGCCGGGTATTATCTCGGGAGCGCCGGAGAACTCCCGATCACCGCTCAAAAATTTTCTTTGGTGGATCTGGCGACGGGAGAGAAGGCCTTCGAGGGGAACCTCATTCCGCGGCCCGACAAGGGGTTCGGGCATCCGTCCTACCAGCACGTGCTCGCGGCGGATTTTTCGGAGTTCGCAAAGCCCGGGCATTATGTGCTCGCGGTTCCGGGCATGGGCGCGTCGCTGCCCTTCTGGATTGATGTCGGGGGGGCCGGGCTGATGGCCCGCACGTATGCGCTGGGGATCTACCACCAGGAGGACGGGGCGCCGGGGACACTGCAGCCGTTCACGCGCTTCACCCACGGCCCGGCGCACGCGGCACCGGCCCAAATCATCACGCCCGAATCCCCGCACAACAAATCCATCGAGGGCACGAGCGCGGACGCGGCCAAGGACCCCAAGCACACCGCTCCGATCATGAAGTCGGCCGCCGACAGCCTTTACCCGATCATCAAAACCGGGGAGGTGGACGTGAGCGGCGGGCACCACGACGCCGGCGACTACAGCAAATACACGATCAACTCTGCGGGCTTCATCCACTATTTGATCTTCGCGGCAGACTCGTTCCCCGGCGTGGCAGATCTCGATAACCTCGGGATTCCCGAGAGCGGCGACGGGATCAGCGACATGATCCAGATGGCAAAGTGGGAATCGGATTTTCTGGTGAAGATGCAGGACGACGACGGAGGATTTTTCTTCCTCGTGTATCCGCGGGAGCGGAAATACGAGGACGATGTGACGCCGGACCAGGGGGACCCGCAGATCGTCTATCCGAAAAACACCGCCGCCACCGCCGCGGCGGTCGCCGCGCTCGCCCAGACCGCCACATCGCCGGCGTTCAAAAAGGCCTACCCGAAGGAAGCGGAGAAATACCTCGCCGCCGCGAAAAAAGGCTGGGACTTCCTGCAAAAGGCGATCGCCAAGTATGGATGGGAGGGGTCGTATCAAAAGATCACCCATTACGGGAATACCTTCAGCCACGACGACGAGATGGCCTGGGCCGCGGTGCAGATGTTTCTCGCGACCGGCGATCCGAAAATCCAGGAGGACCTCAAATCCCGCTTCGA
>JBAWVC010000303.1:0-1739 GCA_037147455.1 Verrucomicrobiota bacterium
GCGGAGCTTGGCGAGGACAGCGGGCTTTCGAAGCGGGACTTTCTCAAGCTCATGGGAGCTTCGGCGGCGCTGGCGGGTGCGGGGTTGACCGGATGCCGCAGACCAGTTGCCCACCTCGTGCCGTTCACGAAAGGCGTCGAGTGGACGATCCCGGGGAAATTTTTGTATTACGCAACAGCGATGCCGGCGCGCACCGGGGCGGTCCCGCTGATTGCGGCCACGACCGACGGGCGGCCCACGAAGCTTGAGGGAAACCCGCTTTATCCGTCCAGCAATGGCGGGACGGATCCTTTCGCCCAGGCCGCAATCCTCGATCTCTACAACCCGCACCGCGCGAAGAGCCTCACCGACAAAGGCAAGGCCGCCGATGGCGCAGCGTTCGACGCGTTCCTGCAATCGGTCCGGGAGGGCGGCGGAAAAGGCGTGGCTTTTCTTGTCGAAAAGAAAAATTCCCCGACGCGCGACCGCCTGCGCGGCGAGCTGGAGCGGGCTTTCCCGGGCGTCCTCTGGGCGGAATACGAACCGCTCGGCGACAGCGAGGCGGAGGCGGCCGCGGCGGCCTCGTTCGGCGCGGGGACCCGGCTGGCGCCGAAGTTCGACCGGGCGGATGTCATCCTCGCGCTCGACAGCGACTTTTTGAATCCGATCGAGACCGGCATCGGCTACGCGTCCGGGTTCGCCGCGCGCCGCAACCCCGACCAGATGGGGGCTCCGATGAACCGTCTCTATGTGATCGAAAACCACTTCACGGTCACGGGCGGGATGGCGGACCACCGGCTCCGCTGCAGGGTCTCCGATCTCGGCGAATTCACCCGCCGGCTTGCCGCGGCGATTGTCCGCCGGACCAGCGATGCGGGGATCGCGGCTGTTCTCGGGGCATGCCCCGAGGCTGATGCGGCTTTCGACGAGGAATGGATCACCGGATGCGCCAACGACCTTCTCGCCAATCCCGGCCGCTCGCTCGTTCTCGCCGGTCCCCAGACGCCCGCAGAGGTTCAAGTTCTGGTCCACGCGATCAACGCCGGGCTGGGCAATCTGGGAGCGACGCTTTTGGGGCTCACCAATCCCGCACCTCCGGCGGCCACGATCACCGGCCTCGCGAAAGCCATCGCCGCCGGCGCCGTCAAAACACTTTTTATCCTCGGAGGAAATCCGGCCTACAACGCCCCGGCGGAGCTGGATTTTGCCTCGTTGTTATCGAAGGTCCCCGACGTGGTGAAGCTCGGGCTGATCGAGGATGAAACCTCGAAACTCGCACGCTGGCATGTTCCCGCCGCACACTTTTTGGAGGCATGGGGCGACGCCCGGACCTACGACGGCACCTACACGACAATCCAGCCGATGATCCTTCCGCTTTGGGGCGGGATTTCCGAACTGGATCTTCTCTCCAAACTTCTCGGCGGCACCGCGCCCGAGGGACCGGAACTCGTCCGCACCACATTGGAATCCCTCGCCCCGGCCGACGCTGTCGCCGAGGCGGGCGGACTCGACGTGCTCTGGAACAACGTCCTGCGCGTGGGATACCTCCCCGGGTCAGGATTCGCTCCGGCCCCGCTTGTTTTTTCGGTCGCGGCCGCCTCCGCGATCGCAGCTAAAGCCAAGCCATCCACCGCCGGGCTCGAACTCGTTTTCCTCCAGAGTTCGAGCGTGGACGACGGCCGCTACGCCGGCAATTCCTGGCTTCTCGAGACGCCGGATTTTGTCACCAAGCTCACCTGGGACAACGCGGTTCTGGTCAG
>JBAWVC010000304.1:0-1713 GCA_037147455.1 Verrucomicrobiota bacterium
CTCCCCGATGATCCGGACGATCTCGGCGTTCGATGTCCCGATCCCGGTTCCCACGTTATAGATTTGGCCTTCCGACCCGCGATCGAGGGCGGAGACAATTCCGGCGGCGACATCGCTCACATGGATGTAGTCGCGCACGCTTCCTTCGGGCCCGAAGATCTCGATCTCGCGGCCGCCGAGCGCCGCTGCTACTGCCGTCGCGATGAACCCCTGTCCGGTTCCCGCCCGCTGGTCCTCCCCGTAGGCGTTCGCGGGGCGCACGACGATGACCGGCAGCCCGGCCGTGTGATGGAACATCATCGCGTAGCGGTCGGTGGTCAGCTTCGTGATGCCGTAGGGGCTGACCGGCATCGTCGGATGGCCCTCGTCAATCGGCAACCGCTCGGCCGGGCCATAGACGGTTCCGCCGGATGATACGACGACGACGCGGCTCGCGCCTGCGGCAAGGGCTTCCTGAAAAAGCCCCACGCTCGCGGGAAGGTTCGACAAAAGATCGAAAACCGGATCCTCGAAGCTCGTTTTCGGCACCGTGGAATACGCGAGATCAATGACCTCGCACCCGGGTTCCAGAAGCCCGCGCAAAATTTTGCGGTCCCCGTAGTCCCCGCTCACATACCGGCAGTCCGGGTGAAGGTCTCGATCCGCCTTCGCGCGACGGCCCAGCACGACCACCTCGCGACCGGATTCGCACAGGCGGCGCGTCACATGCCGCCCGATGAACCCCGCGCCGCCGATCACCACGCATCGCTTCTTGCCGTCAGATATTTTCATATTGCTGGACGATTAATGTTTTCAAAGCGGATGCGGATTCTATGTCCGTGGGGATCCTGATGAATTCCGCGAGTCGTGAAAAGTCCCGCGAGGCCATCGCCATGGCGGACGCCCTGTCGCGCGTCCGTCCGAACCCGACGCCGGCATGGAACACCTGCTCAAAATAGGCGGAATCATCCAGGTAAACGACCGGCCGTCCCGCCGCAAGCGCTCCCCAGACTTTCAGCGATGCATCGCTCCCCTCCACGACGAATGGCCCTTCCCCGGTTTCATCGGGGAACGAATTCCGAAAGGGAATCACGACCGCAGTTTGCCGGAAGCCATGCAGGTTCAAAACATCTTGGACAGAGGGAGCAACCAGCACGGTGTTTTCGGAGGATGCGGGAGGCTTCATGCCGGGAATAACAAATTGCAGGCGAGGCGAGGTGCCCGGCGACTGCCCGCACCCAGCAATCTCGACCGGAGAAGAACGATCGCCGGAGACCTCGACTTTCCAGGATTCCAACAGCGCGCGGACGCAACGCATCACGCGGTCAAGCGCCTCATCCGAACCTTCCTGGTGGTTCCAGAAAATCCGCGAGGGAAGCGTTCGCCTGCCGAGCCTCCGCCGGATTCCGTGCCGGAATTGCTGCCCCGCCGCCACCAGGCCGGCCGGGCGCTTCAGCCGGATTTTCGCCCGGAACTCCGCGCGTTCGCCGAGGCCGGCATACAATTCGCGGAGGGATTTCCCGAGCGTGTCCGTGGTATGGGAACTCTGCCAGCGGAGAAACTGCGGGCCGACCGTTCGCTCGAGGCTCCCCGCCTTGATGTCTTCGCCGATGATCCGGGCCGCCTCCGCTGGCAACCGGAAGAACGACTCCGGCTCGAGAAGGTCCGCCGCGACACCGAGCGGGATGCTGAGGATCTTGCAACGGCAGGCCGCAGCCTCCATCACCGATTGCG
>JBAWVC010000305.1:0-1692 GCA_037147455.1 Verrucomicrobiota bacterium
GCGTCGCGCCGTAGAGGGCGACGTTTCCGGCGATGATGTTGTCCTCCGCCTTGAACGTTGATCCGGACGGCGGATAAAGGATGATCCTGCCGCCGCTGAGGCCCTTGCCGAGGTAATCGTTTGTGTCGCCTTCGAGTTCCAGCGTCATCCCGGCTGGGACAAACGCTCCGAAGCTTTGACCGGAACTGCCCTGGAAATGGAGATGGATGGTTTCGTCCGGCAAACCGGCGGCACCATGCTTGCGGGTGATTTCGTTGCCGACGATCGTCCCGATGACGCGGTTGACATTCTTGACCGGCACGGTGGCGCGGACTTTTTCTCCCCGCTCGATCGCCGGAGCGCAGAGGTCGAGGAGGACGGTGAGGTCCAATGATTTGTCGAGCCCGTGATCCTGCTCGATTTGGCAGAAGCGTCCGACTTCGGGGCCGACCGGCGGCTGGTAGAGGATCGCCGAGAGGTCTAGCCCTTTCGCCTTCCAGTGCTCGACCGCCTGGCGGGCTTCGAGCTTATCCGTCCGGCCGATCATCTCCTCGACTTTGCGGAAGCCGAGCATCGCCATGATCTCGCGCAGTTCTTCCGCGACGAAGCGCATGAAATTGACCGTGTGCGAAGGATCGCCGGCAAAGTTTTTGCGGAGCTCGGGGTTCTGGGTGGCGACTCCGACCGGGCAGGTATTCTGATGGCAGACGCGCATCATGATGCACCCGAGGGTGACGAGAGGCGCGGTGGCAAATCCAAACTCCTCGGCCCCGAGCAGGGCCGCGATCGCGACGTCGCGGCCGGTCTTGAGCTGCCCGTCCGTCTCGACGGCGATCCGGCTGCGGAGGTTATTGAGGACAAGCGTCTGGTGAGTCTCCGCGAGACCGAGCTCCCAGGGCATTCCCGCATGCTTGATGCTGGAGAGCGGGGAGGCTCCGGTTCCGCCGTCGAACCCGCTGATGAGCACGACATCGGCGTGGGCCTTGGCAACGCCGGCGGCGATCGTGCCGACACCGACTTCGGAGACGAGCTTGACAGAAACTCTGGCGCGGCGGTTCGCGTTTTTCAGGTCGTGAATCAACTCCGCGAGATCCTCGATCGAGTAGATGTCGTGGTGAGGCGGAGGCGAGATGAGCCCCACGCCAGGGGTCGTTCCGCGGGTCTTCGCGACCCACGGATAAACTTTTTTCCCGGGGAGTTCTCCGCCCTCGCCGGGCTTCGCGCCCTGCGCCATTTTGATTTGGATTTCGCGCGCGTTCGTCAGGTAGTGCGCGGTGACGCCGAAGCGTCCCGAGGCGACCTGCTTGATCGCGGAATTTTTTGAATCCCCCGCCTCGTTCGTCCAGGTGAACCGCTCGGCATCCTCGCCGCCCTCGCCGGTGTTGGATTTTCCGCCGACACGGTTCATTGCGATGGCGAGGGTTTCGTGGGCTTCCTGGGAGATCGACCCGTAGCTCATCGCCCCGGTTTTGAACCGGTGCATGATCGACTCGACGCTCTCGACCTCATCGATCGGAACCGGCGACCCGTTTTTGAAATCCAGGAGCCCGCGCAGGGTGAAGTGCTTGCGGCTCTGGTCGTTTACGAGCGACGCGTATTTTTTGTAAACTCCGTAATCGGCCGTCCGCACGGCCTTCTGCAGCGAGTGGATTGTCTCGGGGTTGAAGAGGTGCTCCTCCCCGTTGCTGCGCCACTGGTATTCTCCGCCCGCAT
>JBAWVC010000306.1:0-1691 GCA_037147455.1 Verrucomicrobiota bacterium
CAAACTTATTACATCGGCTTAAAAAGGCCAGTTATTTCTAAGAGGTGGTATCACTCGTAGCGCAGGGCCTTCACCGGATCGAGCCGGGCGGCGAACCATGCCGGGATGAGGGCTGCGAGCGAGCAGATCACGAACGCGCTCACGCAGATGATCGCGACATCCGAGGGGATGACCTGGGCGGGGATCTCGCTGAACTGGTAAACCGAGCGCGGAAAAATCTCGATGCCGAGCCCGGTGGCGAGCCACTGGCTGACCTCGTTCCGGTATTGGACCATCGCGATGCCGAGCCCGAGCCCGGCGATCGTGCCGAAGACTCCGACGACCATGCCCTGCGCGAGGAAGACCCCGATGATCTGGTGCGTCTGCGCGCCGAGCGCCTTCATCACTCCGATCTCGCGGGTCTTCTGGACGGTCACGGTGATCAGCGTGTTCATGATCCCGAACGCGGCGACCAGCACGATGAACATGAGCAGAAAAAACATGACGTTCCTCTCCATGCGGATGGCGTCGAAGATCTGCTTGTTGAGGTCGATCCATGTGAGGGCGGACTCGGGCGGGGTGAGTTTCGCGTTGAGCGACTCCCGGATTTCCGGCGCGAGGTAGGGGTCGGTGGTCTTGATCGCGAGCCCGTGAACGGCACCGCCGAGGTTGTAGAGCTCCTGGCCGATGTGGAGCGGGACGATGAGAAACTCGCTGTCGTAGAGGTATCGCCCGCTTTCAAAGATGCCGGTGACTTCGAGTTCCTTGGGCAGGATCATCTGCTTCAGCGCGGCCGCATCGGCCGACTTCCCTCCCTCCTTTTCGATCCGGTCGAGCTCGGCGAGGATCTGCTCGAAATTTCCCGGCGAATAGACGGTGACCATGTCACCCACCCGGGCGCCGAGCGTGCGCGCCAGCTCGGATCCGAGCACCGCCTTGTCGCCCTCGAGGTCGTAGCGGCCCGCGATAATAAACTCGCCGACGCTCACGACTTTTTCCTCCAGCTCCGGCTCGACGCCGCGGATCTTGGGCGCGAGCCGCCGATGCTCGAACTCGACGATGACCGGCCCCTGGACAAACGGCGCGACCGCCGTGACATTTGGCTCGGCGAGGCAAAGCTTCATGGTCTTAGACCAATCCTCCATGACCCCCTGGTTGCTGATGACGATGTGCGCGTCGAACCCGATCACCTTCCGCCGCAGCTCCTGCTCGAAGCCCGTCATCACCGAGATGACAAGGATCAGCACCATGATCCCGAGGGTCACGCCAAGAATCGAAACCAGTGTGATGATCGAAAGAAACGTGCGCTTCGGCTTGAGGTAGCGGAGCGCCAGAAAGAGGCTGAAATTCTTTGTCAACATGGACGGCCATCATATCCCGCCCGCCGGCGCCCTGAAATGTTTTTCCGCCGCGCCCGGCGCACGCCGGAAAGTTGCCGGGAATTCAAGGCGGCGAGATTCCTGCGGATTTCCCTGTTTGATCCGCACGCGGATCAAGCGATTCCCGCAGTAACGAGGAGGCGATTGCCCTGAAGACCACCGGACTTCGCGAGCAGTTGGCCGAGGCACTGGCCGGAGTTCCCAATATCGAAACTCGCATTCATCTTCGGATCGGCTGCGGCAGGAACCACTGGTGCCGCGAGCGACGTGGACTTGCTTCTGGAAGCCGGGACTTGACTGTGTTCGCAATAGTGCGAACATCTCCAAAAAGGA
>JBAWVC010000307.1:0-1657 GCA_037147455.1 Verrucomicrobiota bacterium
ACCGCTTGTCTTCAACGGCCGGATCTTCGGTCAAAAGGACGCGCGCGGTTTCCCACCCGGACTTTGCCGGGCTTAGGAGCCAGCTTGCCAGCTCGCCGCCGCGCACGCGACCGAGGGTCATTTTTTTTCCGAGCCACGCCAGTTTTGCGGTGACGGGTGGGCCGGCCGACGCCTGAACCCGGACGACGACGCCTTTGCCGGTTTCCGCGCGTTTGACGGCGACCAGTTTCAGCGAGGCGGGCGTGAGTTCGGCGAGAGATCCACTGCGCCTGAGGGGGCCTTTTTTCGGCGGGACGAGCAGCACAACCGGCGGCTGCTGGAGCTCGCGCGAAAGCGCCGGCAGGTCGGCCGAGCCAGGCGCGAGCACGAACCGAAGTTTGAGTTCTCCGGAGTCCACGGCGGGCCGCCAGAGCTCGGCATCGGCAGGAGTGTTCACGTCGTTGGCGTAGCGGGTGGCCCGGACGACGGTCGGACGAAATTCCCCGGCCTGCGTGTCGAAGTCGTAGAAGGCGTCGCTGGTGAATCCGAATCCGGCCTTTTTCGATCCCACCCGCACCCAGCCGATGCCGGGGACCTGACCGGCGGGACCGCGTTTGACGGATCCGCCGGGCACCTCGAATTCCGCCTGGTCGCCCACGGGAAGAATCAGTTTCAGCCGAGCGGAGCGCTCATCCCAGAAGACCCGGGCCTGGACGTCCACGGCCTCGCGTTCGTGGGAGAGGGAAATCGAGAGATCGAGGCGCGAGCGTTTTCCGGCGAGGCGCACCCAGAGCGTGGCGCGCTGCGGGCCGCGTTCCAGCACCTCGACGTTGGTGACCTTCCAGCGTTCGCGGACGGTCTCCAGGCGAATGGCATCCGGCTCCTCGATCATCCCGCCCCATGAACCCCAGGGATCCTCGAAGACCGCGGCGGAAAGTCCGGATTTTCCGAAGAGGGATTTGCCGCGGTGGGAAATGGCGGGACCACTTGCGCCCACCCGCGCCTGCACGCGGTAGCGGCCGTTGTCGATCCAGTCCGCGCCGGACTTTACGGGATTTTTGATCGCCGGGTTCTTTGCGTCCCGCCGCCAGCCGAACTCCAAAACGTTCCACCCGAAGGCTGGAAGATTGACCGGCACGACCACCCGCTTCCGCCAGGCCAGATCGACGAGACTCGAGTGCTCGGTGCGGATTTCCTGAAACGGAATCGGTTCGCGCGAGGCGCCATTGACCTGGATCGGCAGTTCCTGGGGGCGGTTGGTGAATTCCCAGATCGGGCGGTAATCGAGGGCGGCCTCGAGTTCGACCTGGCCCTGGAAGGGGAACGGATGCGGATTCCACACGAGGGCGGCGACGGCCGAGGGATGGTCCTCCGGCGGGACCGTTACCCGCGTGTCCACCACTTCCGCCAACGCGTTCAGGGCGCTGAGTTCCGCCTGCTGCGACGCGTGGATCACCGAGCCCAGCCACGCGGTCTGATCCTCCGCCGCGCGTTCAATGCAGGACCCGGGAAGAATGTCGTGGAAGGAATTGAAGAGCACCCCGTTCCATTCGGTGGTCAAATCCCGCGCGGGTCTCCCGACGGCGGCGCTGATCACGACATCCGTGTTTTCCGCGCGGCCGAGGAGATTTTCGGCGCGGCGGTAGGTGGTCTTCAATCGCGCCAGCGAGGAGTAGCA
>JBAWVC010000308.1:0-1634 GCA_037147455.1 Verrucomicrobiota bacterium
ATGTTGTGGTCTGCAACCACGTCGCCCCCGAGCTCCACGCGCAGGGCCGTGGCGGTTTCGACGAGGCGGGCGGCGCGTTCCCATGTCTTCGGATGGCGGCGCTTCTTCTTCTTTTTCTCGGGCAGCCCCTTTTTGGCGGGGCCGTCCTCGGATTCCTCCTCCTCGTCCTCGCTGCCCCATTCAGCGAGGCGTTTCTCCAACTCGTCTGAAATGCCGGGGAAGTTTTCCACCAGTTTGTCGCCGAACTCGTCGTAAAGAACCGACCGCAGATCTTCATCGCCGGAGGCGAAGCGGAGCGACTCGATGGCTTTGACCGAAAGCTGGCTGTGGAGCCGGAGCGGGCGTTCGACGGTGACCTTCCAGTAGCCGAAGGCGGCATTCGGAAAAATCTTCGACTGCGGGGTTTCCTTGAACGCGAGGTAAGCGTCGCAGATCCCCTGGATGTCGTCGGGGGCAAGTTCGCAATTTTTCTTGCCGAGGTTTTTGCGGAGCGGCTTGAACCACTGTGATGCGTCGATGAGCTGGACCTTGCCCTTGCGGTGGTCAGGCTTGCGGTTCGTCAGCACCCAGATGTAGGTGGCGATGCCGGTATTGTAGAAAAGGTTCAGCGGCAGGGCGACGATGGCCTCCAGCCAGTCGTTTTCGATGATCCAACGGCGGATGTTGCTCTCGCCCTGACCGGCGTCGCCGGTGAACAGGGACGAGCCGTTGTGAACCTCGGCGATGCGGCTGCCCAGCGGCGTGTCGTGGTTCATCTTCGCCGCCATGTTGGCGAGAAATAGCATCTGGCCGTCGCTGGAGCGGGTGACGAGGGAAAGTTCCTCGCCGTTGTGCATGACCTTGAACCGCGGGTCGCGCATGCCGTCCTTGCCGCCCATGTTTTCGAGATCCTTCTTCCAGCTCTTGCCGTAGGGCGGGTTCGACAGCATGAAATCGAACAGCATGGAGACGAAGGCATCCCGGACGAGGGTGGACCATTCCGCGCCGCCGACGATGTGGTCGGCATTTTCGCCCTCGCCCTTGAGAAGCATGTCGGCCTTGCAGATGGCGTAGGTCTCGGGGTTGATCTCCTGGCCGTAGAGATGGGTGGTGATTTGCTGCCCGCGCTCGGTCGCCAGCTTGAGCAGGGTTTCCTCCGCGACGGTCAGCATTCCGCCCGTGCCCACGGCACCGTCGTATAGAAGATACGAGCCCGAACGGATCGCGTCGGCAATCGGGAGGAAGATCAGCATCGTCATCAGGCGCACGGCATCCCGGGGCGTCCAGTGCTCGCCGGCCTCTTCGTTGTTCTCCTCGTTGAATTTGCGGACGAGTTCCTCGAAGACCGTGCCCATGGAATGATTGTCCATGCCGGGATGCTTCACCGTGCGGTCTGTATTGAGGACGGGATCCGGGCTGAGGTTGACCTCGGGATCGAGGAATTTGCCGATCAGCGTGCCGAGGGAGTCGGACTTGGAAAGCGTGGAGAGCTGGTTGCGGAATTTGAAATTCTCCAGGATGTCCTGAACATTCTCAGAAAAGCCGTTCAGGTAATCTTCAAAATCGGCCAGAAGCTGCTGCTGGCTGCCACGGGATTTGAGGTCGCGCAGGGTGAACTTCGACGTGTTGTAGAATGACTGGGCAGCGGCAGCGGC
>JBAWVC010000309.1:0-1624 GCA_037147455.1 Verrucomicrobiota bacterium
CGAGCGCCACATGCAGGAGGGACAGAAGGCGCTCAAGGCGGCCCTCATCGGGGCCCGGGAGCTGGTCGGCCCGATCGTGGCCATGACGATTACGCTGGCGGCGGTTTACACCCCGATCGGCATCCAGGGCGGGTTGACGGGGGCGCTGTTCCGCGAGTTCGCCTTCACGCTCGCGGGGGCGGTCCTGGTTTCCGGCGTCGTGGCCCTGACGCTTTCGCCGATGATGTCGTCGCGGCTGCTGCGCCCCGGCGACGACGAGCGAGGGTTTGCCGGATGGATCAACGGCCGGTTTGCGTGGCTGCGGAGCAACTATTCCTCGGTGCTCGCGACCACACTCCAGAACCGCTGGATCGTCCTGTTCGTCGCGGCCTCCGTGGTTTTTCTGATCCTGCCGTTCTGGATGTTCAGCATGAAGGAGCTCGCGCCGAAGGAAGACCAGGGGGTCGTCTTCGGTATCGTTCAGACTCCCGCCAACGCCACCCTCGACCAGGCCGCGCTCTTCGCGGGCCCCCTCAACGAAATCTTCCGGACGCAGCCGGAGTGCGACGCGACGTTCCAGATCATCAGCCCCTCATTCGGGTTTGCAGGCCTGGTCACCAAGCCGTGGAGCGAGCGCAAGCGCACGACCGCGCAGATCGCGAACGCCCTCTTCCCAATGACCGCCCAGATGCCGGGCGTCCGCATCATTCCGATCACACCGCCGCCGCTGCCGGGTGGAAGCAACTTCGATGTGGAGCTCGTCATCGCGTCCACCGCGGAGCCGAAGGAGCTCATCGAATTCGCGCAGAAGCTCGTGGCCACCGCGTTCAAGAGCGGGATGTTTATGTTCGCCGACACGGATTTGAAATTCGACCAGCCGCAGGCGGAGATCGTCTTCGACCGGGACAAGGTGGCCTCGCAGGGCCTTGACCTCCGCCGGATCGGCGCCGATCTCTCCACGCTGCTCGGCGGAGATTTTGTCAACCGGTTCAGCATCCAGGGCCGGAGCTACAAAGTCATCCCGCAGGTGAAGAGGAACGAGCGGCTCACCACCGACCAGTTGAAGGACCTCTACGTGCGCGCGACCGACGGCAAGCTCGTCAAGCTCTCGACGTTTGCCACCACGAAGACCACGACCGAACCCCGCAGCATCCTCCGTTTCCAGCAGCTCAACTCCGTGACCATCCAGGGAGCCATTCCTCCCGGAGTCCCACTGGATGCCGCTCTCAAGGTGCTTGAGACCGAGGCCGCAAAGATCCTGCCACCCGGGTTCACGGTCGATTACGCGGGGCAATCCCGGCAACTGCGGAAGGAAGGGAACAAGCTCGTCGTCACGATGATGCTTTCCTTCATCCTGATCTTCCTCGTGCTCGCCGCGCAGTTCGAGAGCTTCCGGGATCCGTTCATCATCCTCTTCGGCTCGGTCCCGCTCGCCCTTTCCGGAGCCCTGCTTTTCACGTTTCTCGGATTCACGACGATCAACATCTACAGCCAGGTCGGCCTCGTCACCCTCGTCGGGCTGATCGCGAAAAACGGCATCCTCATCGTCGAGTTCGCCAACGTCCTCCAGCGGTCCGGGCTCGGAAAATTCGAAGCCGTCACCCGCGCCGCCGCCACCCGCCTTCGCCCGATCCTCATGACCACC
>JBAWVC010000310.1:0-1620 GCA_037147455.1 Verrucomicrobiota bacterium
CTGCGCCAATCGCGCTTGCAAAACGCGGACGGTCCGCGCGAGGATGGCGGGCATGTCGATGTCCCCGTTGAACAGCCTAATTCTCGGGCTGGGGCTATTTTTTCTCGGGCTCCAGCTGGTGGGGCAGAACCTGCGGCAACTGAGCGGCGGGAAGTTCCGGGATTTGGTCAAATCCGCCACTCACACACCGGTGCTGGCGGCCCTGCTCGGGCTGGTGGCCGGGGCGCTCATGCAGAGCGCGACGGCGGTCACGTTCATCCTGGTGAGCATGGTCGGCAGCGGCCTGATCCAGGCATCCGCCGCGAGGATCGTGGTTGTGTGGTGCAATGTCGGGCTCACGGCGCTCGCATTTCTCGCAGCCGTGAACATCCATCCGTTCGTGGCGTGCCTTGTCGGCGGGGCGGGGATTTTCATGGGGTCGGTGCGAGCGAAGCCCTGGCACACGATCGCCGGGGCCCTGCTCGGCGTGGGCATGATCCTTTTTGCCCTCGGCGAGATGGGCGCGGGCGCGGCCCCGCTTAAGAACGAGGAATGGTTCCACGCCGGCCTCGATGCGGCGCTGGGGTCGTCCGGGCTCGCCTTCGTGTGCGGCATCGCGGCGGCCGCGATCCTGCAATCGAACACCGGTGCCGCAATGCTCGTGATCACACTGGCGGGAGCAGGGGCGATCCCGGTTCCGGAGGCGATGCCCGTCATCTACGGCACGAATCTCGGAGCGATTATCCTCAGGGTTTTTCTCTCGTTCGGCATGACGGGCAACGGCCTGAGGCTGGTCCGGATGGAGGATCTGTTCTGCGCGGTGAGCGGGGTTCTGATGATGATCCTCTTTTATCTCGAGGCGGCGGGCATCCCGCTGGTCGGTGCGCTGCTGCACGGGGTGAGAGGTGGGCCGTCGGTCCAGCTCGCCATGGTCTTCCTGCTTTCCAACCTTCTGCCCGCGCTCGTCCTGACGCCGTTCCTGCCGGCCTGCGCGCAGCTCCTGAAAAAGCTGTGGCCGAACGACCCGACTCCCCGCCCCGACGCGCCGGCATTTTTGACGAAGCAGGCACTCGCCGATCCGGCGTCGGCGCTGGATCTTCTGCCGAAGGAACTCGGACGGCTTCTCGCAGGCGTGAGCGTGGCGTCGAGCGGGCGGGACTCCTCCGATCCCGAGGGCCACACCTCGCCGGCGTTCATCTCGCTGGCCGCCGCGATTGAAAATTTCTGCGTGCGTCTGGCCTCGGAAAATTCGCTCGACGCCACCCAATCGCTGCGGCTCCAGCGCCTGCGCGCGTGGCTGCACACGATCCGGCACATCGGCGAGGCGGTCGGGGAATTCGCGGACACGTTCGCCGCGCTGCCCCAGGAGGACACCCCGGTCGCCGCCGGGCTCCAAGCATGGTTGAAAAACGCGATCGCCCTCGGCGCCCAGGCCACCTCGACGCTCGACCAGGAGGACGTCAAAAAATTTCACGAGGAGAGCAAGCACCACAGCAAATCCACGGACGGAATCCGCGCCAGGTTTTCCGCCGACATCGAAAACTGCGCCGCCCCGTCGAAGCTGGCGCTCTCGGCGCTCGGTGACGATTTCGACATCGCGGCGTGGATGATCCACCGGGTCTCGAAGCTCGAATTGAAAGC
>JBAWVC010000311.1:0-1618 GCA_037147455.1 Verrucomicrobiota bacterium
CTCGTCAAAGACATCGCCAGAAAGTGCAACCCGCCGATACCCTACAAGCCATGACGCCGCGCCAAACCGCCATCCTGAATTATCACCGGGACGTTGCCTCGTTCGGCACGAGCGCGAAGGCACCCGTGTTCGTGATCCTCGATTTGGAGGATTCCGTGGGGTTTGAAATCGCCTCGTATTACCAGCCAAACTGCGCGGAAAAACGAGACGCGATCAAGGACACCGGGGCGTATCCGGCGTTCACGCTTGCCCTAACCGTCAAAGACGCGAACGCGCTCCTCGCCCACGGCTGGCCGAACGCTAAACCGATAACGACAATCCCCGAAGACCGTGTGGCCGTGATCCTCATTTCCGAGGAACGCTGCCTCTCGGTTCTCATGCGAAGAGAATGAGCGCCGGGGTTATCTCCCTACCCGCCGAAAGGCAAAAGGGAGAAATCAGGCTGATAAACGAGCCTCCCTGCGCGCTCCTTGTTACTCCCATCCTTGCCGCCAGAAGATACGTGTCGCCCAGGTCGCGGCCGATCACGCCCGACGAAGCCGAAACCCGCCGGATCGCCTACGCGCTCAAGCGCGGCGAGGAAATCGGAATCGCGGCCCGTGAAATGGCCGGGCTTCTGCCGTCCGAGTTGCCGACGCTCACGCTCGTTCCAGTTCCAGCAAGCACCGGCAGCATCGAAGCCAACCTGATTCTCGCCCGAGCCATTGCCGCCGAATACGGCCCGCAGGCCCGAGTCGTCCCGGCCCTTCGCCGTTCAGTGCCAGTGGAATCCTCGTGCGCCTGTCGTCGCCGGGGGCTGCCCGGACTCACAGCGGCCGAACACAAGTTTGTGCGGGTAGGCGGGTGGTTCGCCCTGCCGGTTTTCCTCGTGGACAACGTGGCCACGACTGGAGCCACGCTCGCCGCAGCCCACCATGCCCTCGGGTTTGGAACGGGCCTCGTTTTCGCAGACGCCTCACCGATCTACCAGCCGCCCGCCAAATGAGCCACCAAAGCTTGATAAACGCAAAATCCGAAGCCATCCCCGCGCATCCACCAACGTTTCCGGCGCGGCCGATCCGGGGCGGGAAGCTCGAACTCGCCCCGAAGAAATCCGGGATCTGGTTCGCTGAACCGAAATATAACGGATGGCGGGCGCTCGTCCATACGCCGACCGGAGCCATGTGGAACAGGCACGGCCAGCGGCTCACGATCGAGCGGGAGTTTGAACCCGCGCTGAACCAACTGCGTCCGCTTGCCGCCGCCGGACTTGTGTGGGCGGATTGCGAAGCCCTCGAACGCCGGCACCAGATCGGGCGGGGAAGTCTCGTCGTCCTGGACTGGATCCCCGAATCTGGCTCGCCCACCTACGAGGAGCGGCGGGAATTCCTCACCGGGCTGCTCGAAACCGAGCGCCTGTCCACGGGCGAGTGGGAATCGTTCCCCGAGAACGCCATGCTCCTTCCGCCCTCAGTGCGAGACGAGGGAACCCGCGTGCCAGATTTCTACGCCAGCCTGAAAGCGATCAACCGCCGCCTTCGCTGCGATTTCTTCGAGGGCGTGGTCATGAAGCGGGGCAATGCGCCGTATCCCGTTCAACTTCGCAGCGACACGGAGGAGTGCCGGGCGGCCATCAAGC